>CALDKM010000114.1:0-5074 GCA_937898875.1 uncultured Pseudomonadota bacterium
ATCGTGTCGCTCTCGTAGTTCTTCGCCTGCGCGACGATGCGCTTCGTCATCGCGACGATGTCCTTCATGAAAGCGTCGCGCTCGAGCTTGCCGTGTTCCATCTGCGAGAGCTGGAACTCCCATTCTGCGGTGAGCTCGGGGCTGAAGAGCTCGGGAACGCCGAGCCCGTGCAGCAGCGTCATGAGCGAGAACGCCTTCGCGGTCGGGATGAGCTCCCGGCCCTCGCGGTGGACGTAGCGCTCGCCGATCAGGCCTTCGATGATCTGCGCGCGCGTCGCCGGCGTACCGAGCCCCTTCTCGCGCATCGCCTCGCGCAGCTCCTCGTCCTCGATCGCCTTGCCCGCGCCTTCCATCGCCGAGAGCAGCGTGCCTTCGTTGTAGCGCGGCGGCGGTCGCGTCGTCTGCTTCTGCGCGTCGACTTTGGTCGTCGCGACCTTCTCGCCCGGCTTGACCGGGACCAGCGACGCGTTCTCCTCGGCCGCCTCCTTGCCGTAGACCGCGAGCCAGCCCGGCTCGACGAGCACCTTGCCTTCGGTCTTGAATGGCTCGCCCTCGACGCGCGTGATCCGCGTCGTGACGAGGAACTCGGCGGCCGGGTGGAACACCGCGAGGAAGCGTCTGACGACGAAATCGTAGAGCTTCTGCTCGATCTCGGACAGGTGCTTCGGGGCGATCAGCGTCGGGATGATCGCGAAGTGGTCGGAGATCTTCGCGTTGTCGAAGATGCGCTTGTTGGGCCTGACCCACTTCTCGCTGAGCACGCGCCGCGCGTGGGTGCCGTACGCGTTCGTCCCGCCCAGCGCCTCCATCGTCTGCTTCACCGTGCCGAGGTAGTCCTCCGGCAGCGCGCGCGAATCGGTGCGCGGGTAGGTCAGCACCTTGTGCTTCTCGTAGAGCGCCTGCGCGAGCGACAGCGTCGTGCGCGCCGAGAAGCCGAAGCGGCCGTTCGCCTCCCGCTGGAGCGTCGTGAGGTCGTAGAGCATCGGCGGGCTCTGCGTCGAGGGCTTCGACTCCTCGGTGACGGTGCCCGGTCTGCCGGCGCACCTCGCGGCGATCTCGCGCGCCCGCGCCTCGTCCCACAGGCGTTCCGCGCGCGCGTCGGGATCGCCCTCGGGCTTGCGGAACGACTCGTCGAACCATCGTCCCGGGTACTCGCCTGCCGCCGCGAGGAAGGTGCCGTGAAGCTCCCAGTAGTCGCGCGGCACGAACGCCCGGATCTTCTCCTCCCGCTCGACCAGGATCGCGAGCGTCGGCGTCTGGACGCGCCCCACCGTCGTGAGCTGGAAGCCTCCCGACTTCGAGTTGAACGCGGTCATCGCACGCGTGCCGTTGATGCCGACGAGCCAGTCGGACTCGGAGCGGCACTTCGCCGCGTCGGCGAGCGGGAGCATCGTCGAATCCGTCCGCAGGGTCTCGAAGCCCTCGCGGATCGCCGCCGGCGTCATCGACTGGAGCCAGAGGCGGCGAATCGGCTTGTCGGTCTTCGCGTACTGGACGATGTAGCGGAAGATGAGCTCGCCCTCGCGTCCGGCGTCGCAGGCGTTGACGAGCGACGTCACGTCCTTGCGCTTGATGAGCTTCAGCAGCAGCTTGAGGCGGTCCCCGGACTTCTCGATCGGCTTGAGCGCGAACGCCGAGGGGATCGCGGGAAGCTGCGCGAACGTCCACTTGCCCCGCTTGACCTCCTCCTCCTCCGGCATGCCGATCTCGAGCAGATGGCCGACCGCGGACGAGACGATCGCGTCGTCGCTCTCGAAGTAGTCGCCCTGGCGCGTGAAGCCGCCGAGCGCGCGCGCGATGTCGGCGGCGACGGAGGGCTTCTCGGCGATGACGAGGCGTTTGGCCATGGAGGGCTCGGGCAAGGGAGGCCGGATACTACAGAAGGAGTTCGCGTTAGGGCAAGGAAGCTTACCTGCGCGTGCGCGCACGCGCGCGAGGGGGGCCGCCGTCCTCCTCCCGGGCCATCGCGCAGTGTAGCGTTGCGGGTCCGCCGCCGGCGTCCACGGCATTCGCGCGCCGCCGATCCCCGGCGGCTAGCCGCGTCGCTCCCAGCGCCCCCCCGGCAGCGCGGCGATCCTGCCGTCGAGCTCCAGGTGCACGAGGGCTGCCGCGATCGCATCGGCGGACAGACCGGTCCTGCCGACCAGGCGGTCGAGGTCGACCGGCCCGCGCCCCATCGCGTCCAGCAGACGGACGCGGACCGGGTCGGTTTCCGCGACCGCCGCGGGGCCGACGACGCGTTGCGCGCCGGCACCCGGCAGCCCGAGCTCGGCCAGCACGTCCTGCGCGGTCTCGACGAGCTTCGCGCCGTCGCGGATCAGCCGATGCGGCCCCTTCGACAGCGGAGAATGGATCGAACCGGGAATCGCGAAGACGTCGCGGCCCTGCTCGTTCGCAAGGCGCGCCGTGATGAGCGAGCCCGACTGCGGAGCGGCCTCGACGACCAGAACGCCTCGTGCGAGGCCCGAGATGATGCGGTTGCGTTGCGGGAAGTTGGCCTTGAGCGGAGGCGTGCCGGGCGGGAACTGCGTCACGACGCATCCTTCGGCGGCGATCGCGTGCGCGAGGTCGCGCTGGCTTGCGGGGTAGACGCGGTCGGGACCGGTCCCCATGACCGCGATCGTCGAGGCGGGCGTGCCGAGCCCTCCGCGATGAGCGGCCGCGTCGATCCCCTGTGCGAGTCCCGACACGACGGTCAGGCCCGCCTCCGCGAGCGTCCGCGCGAAGGCGAACGCGTCGTCGCGTCCCTGGGGGGTCGCCTGCCGGCTGCCGACGATGGCGATCGACGGCCGTGCGAGCAACTCGACGCGACCGAGCGCGAAAAGCACCGGGGGCGGGTCGGGAAGCTCGAGCAGTTGCCGGGGATAGGCCTCGTCGTCCCACGTTAGGAGCCGATGGGCGGGGTCGGCGAGCCATGCGCGCGTCGCGTCGGCCCGTCCGGGATCCGGAGCCGCGAGCCGCGCCGCGGCGTCGGCGCCCGCGATCGCGGTCACGGCCGCCCGCGACGCCGCGAGTACGGATTCGGGAGATCCGCAGGCCTTCAGCAGCGAGACCAGCGCGCCGGTAGGCAGCGCGGCGCCCGCCAGAGCGACCCAGGCGTCGGCGCGCTCGGCATCGCTCAATGGGGCTCCGCCGTCGCGGGCGACCCGCCGGCGCTCACGCGGGAGCGCGACGGGTACTCCGCAGCCTAGGGCTTGCGTACCGCGTCGCCCACCACGACCGGGTCGGTCGTGTTGAGCAGGATCGCGTAGGCCACCCGGTCGAACACGCGGAAGACGAACAGCAGCCCGACGCGCTCGTCCGGAACGGCGAGCTGCTTCTGCGGCAGGAACGTCGTCGTCTGGTCGAGGAACCGCAGCATGAATGCCGGATCCTTGTCCGGGCGCGGATCGTTGATCGCGGGCACCGTCTTGTAGATCGCGAGCACGTGCCCGACCTCGAGCTGGTTCTGCTTGCCGAGATCGAGCGTGACGATCGCGCCGCGCCCCATCTCGCTCGCGCTGCGGTACGACGCGATGATCCGGCCGTTCATCTCGGTCTCGGGCGCACGCGGGACGTAGGCGATCAGCTGCTCGCGCGGTACCGGCAGCAGGCGGTCGCCGATGAACACCTCCTCGGTCGCATCGGTGATCTGCACGGTCGAGACGTCGGAGAATCGGTCGACCCGGACCGCACCGATATAGCGGTTCTCGTAGCCGAGGAGCTCGCCGGTCTGCGACAGCAGCGCCTTGCCGGGCCGGTAGATGTTCCAGCGGTCGCCGAGCTTGGGGTCGAGCCCGACGACGTAGACCCGGTCGCCCTCTCCGCGGATGACCCGGCCGCGCTCGCGCCCCTCGACGATCTCGGGCGCGTCCGGGAGGCCCGGCGTATCGGTGATCACCGGCCGCGTCAGGTAGGGCTCGAGGTCGCCGGGCGGGATGCTCGGAATCGCCTGGGCGTCCATCGGCTCGGCGCGTACGCGCGGCGACAGCCGATCCGCCGGCACGGACGGACCGCTGGCGATCGACAGGCGCGGCTGGCCATCGGCCGTCCGGTCGAGCACGATCACGTCGCCCGGGTAGATGAGGTGCGGATTGCGGATCTGCTCGCGGTTCATCCGCCAGACGTCCGGCCAGCGCCACGGGTCCTTGAGGAATCGCCCGGAGATCGCCCACAGGGTGTCGCCTTTTTGCACCGTGTACGACGACGGCGCGTTGTCGGCGAGCGTGATAGGGTCGGCGGCGATGGCGGGGGCCGGCAGCAGAACGGCGCCCGCGACCAGCGCGAGGGCGAGACGCATCCCCATGCTAAACTGTTGACGCATAAGACCTCTTCCGTGCGGGGCGGGTCTTGCGAATGTCCTAAACCGCCGCAAAATAAGGACTTGGGAAAGATTCTGCATCCTGCACTTGCATTTGTCCAGCAGACATGTTGCTTCCTATCCTCGAGTTCCCCGATCCGCGCCTGAGGAAAGTGGCCGCCCGCGTCGGGTCCGTCACCCCCGAAATCGAGCGCCTGGTCCGCGACATGGCCGAAACCATGTACGCGGCCCCGGGCGTCGGGCTCGCGGCCACGCAGGTCGACGTGCACAAGCGCGTGATTGTCATGGACGTATCCGAGACGCGTGACGAGTTGCGCGTGTTCATCGACCCCGAGATCGTCTTTGCCGACGGCGAGGCCGAGTGCGAGGAAGGCTGCCTGTCGGTGCCCGGCTACTACGACAAGGTGACCCGGGCGGCCCGGGTGCGCGTCCGGGCGACCGGCGTCGACGGGAAACCGTTCGAACTGGAGGCCGAGGGCCTGCTCGCCGTGTGCATACAGCACGAAATGGACCACCTCCTGGGCAAGGTCTTCGTCGACTACCTTTCGCCGCTCAAGCGGGCGAGGGTCACCGGCAAGCTGCGCAAGAAGCAGCGGCTTGCCGGCTGACCCGCCGACCCGATGGGCGCCGCCGGGCCGTCCCAAGGCGCCCGCCCCCTCCTTCAGGAGGGGGGGTGCGACGCCGCGCGAGCGGCTAGCCTGGGGGAGGCACCCCACCCTGGCGCCGCCGGGCCGTCCCAAGGCGCCCGCCCCCTCCTTCAGGAGGGGGGGTGCG
>CALDKM010000115.1:0-1843 GCA_937898875.1 uncultured Pseudomonadota bacterium
TGGAACTTCGTCGCGAGCACGCGCGAGCGCATCGAGCGCGCGAAGGTCGACTGGCGCGAGGGTCGCTTCCCGCCCGTACCGGGCGAGACCGGGTTCATTCCGCTGCCGGAGCGCTAGCGCCGCGTGCGCGGCGCGCCCTGCTCAACCCGGCGATGCCATTGCCGAGCGCACACGCTCGCCCAGCGCCGCGAGCCGCTCGAACGGCGGGCGCTTCGCCGGCCATTCGAGGCCGACGCCGTCGCCCGGGTGCCGCGGCAGCACGTGCAGGTGGAAGTGCGGCACCGTCTGGAAGCCCGCGGGCTCGTTCGCCTGCAGGATCGACACGCCGGCGGCGCCGAATTCGCGCTTGACCGCGCGGGCGAGGCGGGCCGCGAGCCGGAACGCCGACGCCGCTTCGTCGTCGTCGATCCCGTAGATCGTCTCGACGTGGCGCACCGTCGCGACGATCACGTGGCCGTCGTTCACCTGGCCCGCGTCCATGAACGCGACGACGCGGTCGTCGCGGTACACGAACGCCGCCGGCAGCGAACCGTCGACGAGACGGCAGAACACGCAGCCACTCACGGAGCCCCTCCCTCAGGCGGGCCGTAACCCCCGCCGCCCGGCGTGCGCACGACGAACACGTCGCCCGGCCGCATCTCCACCTTGAACGTCGCGCCGTAGTCCTCGCGCGATCCGTCGGTCCGCTCGACCCAGTTCTCGCCGAGCGCGCCAGGCCTCCCGCCCGCGACGCCGAACGGTGCGACGCGCCGGTGGTTCGCGAGCATCACCGCGGTCATCGGCTCGAGGAAGCGCACGCGCCGCTCGCCGCCGTCGCCCCCGCGATGCCTCCCTGCGCCGCCGCTGCCGCGCCGGATCGCGTACGACTCCAGCCGCACCGGGAAGCGCCACTCGAGGACCTCGGGATCGGTGAGCCGCGAGTTCGTCATGTGGGTCTGGACGACGCTCGTGCCGTCGAAGTCCGGCCCCGCGCCCGATCCTCCCGAGATCGTCTCGTAGTACTGGTAGGTGTCGTTGCCGAACGTGAAGTTGTTCATCGTCCCCTGCGAGGCCGCGAGCACGCCGAGCGCGCCGTAGAGGCAGTCGGTGATCGCCTGCGAGGTCTCGACGTTGCCCGCGACGACTGCGGCCGGGTAGCGAGGCGCGAGCATCGACCCCTCCGGAATCACGATCGTGAGCGGCTCGAGGCATCCGGCGTTCATCGGGATCTCGTCGTCGACGAGCGTGCGGAACACGTAGAGCACCGCCGCCTTGCAGACGGCCGACGGCGCGTTGAAGTTGGTCGGTCGCTGCGGGCTCGTCCCGGTGAAGTCGATCACCGCCTCGCGCTTCGCGCGGTCGACGCGGATCGCGACGCGGATGACCGCGCCGTCGTCCATCTCGTACGCGTACGAGCCGTCCTTCAGCGCGCCCAGCACGCGCCGGACCGCCTCCTCCGCGTTGTCCTGCACGTGCTTCATGTAGGCGCGCACGACGGGCAGCGAGAAGTGCGCGACCATCTTCGCGAGCTCGTCGGCGCCCTTCGCGCACGCGGCGACCTGGGCGCGCAGGTCGGCGAGGTTCTGGTCGGCGTTGCGCGCCGGATAGCGACCCGATCCGAGGATGGCGCGCATCCCGTCCTCGAGGAAGCGGCCTTGCGCCACCAGCTGCACGTTGTCCAGCAGCACGCCCTCCTCGTCGACGTGCGACGAATCCGGCGGCATCGATCCGGGCGTGATTCCGCCGATGTCGGCGTGGTGGCCGCGCGAGGCCACGTAGAACTCGGGCTGATCGCTCGCCTCACTCCCGCCCTCACCCCCGCCCCTCTCCCGCTCGCGGGAGAGGGGGGATTCGTGGGCGACTC
>CALDKM010000116.1:0-3291 GCA_937898875.1 uncultured Pseudomonadota bacterium
TCCCCCCAGGGGGCACCGCGCCCTTGGGGCGGCCCGGCGATCGCCGGGCGCGCGCGCGAAATGAAAAGGGGCGCCGCGAAGGGCGCCCCGTGGCGGCGGAAATCCGCGTCTGCGTCAGTACCGCGACGCGAGGACGCCCGGCTGCTTCGCGTAGTACGCGGTGACGTTCTCGATGTCCTGCGCCGTGAGCGGCGCGGCCATCGCCCCCATCACCGGGTTCTTGCGCGCGCCCGACTTGTAGTCGCGCAGCGCCTTCGCGAGGTAGTCCTGGTGCTGGCCGCCGATCCTGGGATACTCGGCCGAGGCGGCGCTCTGGCCGTCCATGCCGTGGCAGGCCTGGCAGACCTCCTGAGCCTTCGCCTTGCCTGCCTCGAGGTTCGCGGCGCAGGTGCCGCCCGCTGCGAGCAATGCCGCAGCCGCCAATGCGATCCGGATCGTCTTCATCACTTCCCCGCCGTCTGAAGGCCGGACTGCGCGTAGTACGCGGCGAGGTTGGCCATGTCCTGGTCCGAGAGACTCGCGGCGATCGCCATCATCGACGGATGCTTGCGGTCGCCGCTCTTGTACGCCTTGAGGGCCGCGACCAGATAGGCCGGCTGCTGGCCGGCGATCTTCGGCACGCGGTAGACCTCGGGGAACGCGGTGCGCCAGCCGTCGATGCCGTGGCATCCCTGGCACATCTGGACCTTTTCGCGGCCCTTCGCGGCGTCGCCGGCGGGCGCGCCGCCTTGCGCCGCCGCCGTACCCGCGACGAGCGCGGATGCGAGGGCGACGATGAGCAGTTTCGTTCGGATCATGGATTCGTCGTGGGATCGTGGGCCGCGGGCGGGCGCCGGCGACGCGAAAAGCGGACGAATTCTAGCAGGAAGCGGCGAATCCTTCCATGAGGCGCGTCACGGAGAGGTGTCGCACGGCGCAGCAGGGAAAAGTCGCCGCGACGCGCGGCGACGGAAGCACCCCGGTCGGACGCCGACGTGGCCGGGGTCAGGCCCCTCCGCGGTCGAGCTGATCGAGCTTGTTCTCGACGCTCTTCCACTCGTCCGCGTCGGGCGGCGCCGGCTTGCGCTCGATGATCGTCTTCCACTTCTTCGCGAGCTCGGCGTTGAGCGCCTTGAAATGCTCCTGCGCCGGGGGCACGTCGTCCTCGGCGTAGATCGCCTCCACCGGGCATTCGGCCACGCAGAGCGTGCAGTCGATGCACTCCTCCGGGTCGATCACGAGGAAGTTCGGGCCCTCGTGGAAGCAGTCCACCGGGCACACGTCGACGCAGTCGGTGTACTTGCAGCGGATGCAGGCTTCGGTGACGACGTAGGTCATGGCGGGGCCGAGGCGACGAGGCGAGGGCGGAAGCATTGAATTCTAGCAGACCGCCCCGAGCTTGCCCGGGGCGTCCGGCGGCCCGGAAACTTGCGCGCGGCGCGGCTTCCCGTTACCGTTGGGCCCTTCCGCATTTCCGGGGATCCGGCACCACGCCCGCGAACCCCGCCTCCCCGAGGAACCCCCGATGAGCGACCTGATCCAGCACGTTTCCGACGCCGAATTCGACAAGGACGTCCTCTCCGCAGGCAAGCCGGTACTGGTCGACTTCTGGGCCGAGTGGTGCGGCCCCTGCAAGATGTTCGCCCCCGTCCTCGACGACGTCGCCCGCGAGTACGAGGGGCGCCTCAAGATCGCGAAGCTCGACATCGACGCCAATCCGGCGACCCCCGCCAAGTACGGGATCCGGGGGATTCCGACCGTCATCCTGTACCGGGACGGCCAGGCGCACGCCCACAAGGTCGGCGCCCTATCGAAGAAGCAGCTGACCGACTTCCTTGACAGCAACCTCTAGGACCGCTACCTTCCCTCCCTTCAAGCGAGCGGCGCCGATCGCAATCTGACGCGACGGCGCCCCGCGAGGCGCACCGCCCCCCGGCCGCAAGACCGGGGCCCGCGAAGCAAAGCGCCTCCCCGACCCCGGATCCCGTCCCACCCGACCGCCCAGAGCGGCCGCTCCGTCCCAAGCGCACACGCGCGTCCCGAAGCCCCCCCATGCACCTGTCCGATCTCAAGGCCAAGCACGTTTCCGAACTCGTCGACCTCGCGAACGCGATGGAGATCGACGGCGCCAATCGCCTGCGCAAGCACGACCTGATCTTCACGATGCTGAAGGCGCACGCCAAGAAGGGGGAGAGCATCTCCGGCGGCGGCGTCCTCGAGGTCCTCCCAGACGGTTTCGGGTTCCTGCGCTCGCCCGACACGAGCTACCTCGCCGGCACCGACGACATCTACATCTCGCCGTCGCAGATCCGCCGCTTCAACCTGCACACCGGCGACACGATCGAAGGCGAGATCCGCACGCCGAAGGACGGCGAGCGCTACTTCGCGCTGGTCAAGGTCGACAAGGTCAACGGCGAGCCGCCGGAGGCTTCGAAGAACAAGATCCTGTTCGAGAACCTGACGCCGCTCTTCCCGAACGAGCCGATGGTCCTCGAGCGCGACATCAAGGCCGAGGAGAACATCACCGGCCGGGTGATCGACATCGTCGCGCCGATCGGCAAGGGACAGCGCGGCCTGCTGGTGTCGAGCCCGAAGTCCGGCAAGACCGTGATGCTGCAGCACATCGCGCACTCGATCGCCGCGAACTACCCCGAGTGCGTGCTGATCGTGCTGCTGATCGACGAGCGCCCCGAGGAAGTGACCGAGATGCAGCGCACGGTGCGCGGCGAGGTCGTCGCCTCCACGTTCGACGAGCCGGCCACGCGCCACGTGCAGGTCGCCGAGATGGTGATCGAGAAGGCCAAGCGGCTGGTCGAACACAAGAAGGACGTCGTGATCCTGCTCGACTCGATCACGCGCCTCGCGCGCGCGTACAACACGGTCGTGCCGGCGTCGGGCAAGGTGCTGACCGGCGGCGTCGACGCGAACGCGCTGCAGCGGCCCAAGCGCTTCTTCGGCGCGGCGCGCAACATCGAGGAAGGCGGATCGCTCACGATCATCGCCACCGCGCTGATCGACACCGGCTCGCGGATGGACGACGTGATCTACGAGGAGTTCAAGGGCACCGGCAACATGGAGATCCACCTGGATCGCCGGATGGCCGAGAAGCGCACCTACCCGGCGATCAACGTGAACCGCTCCGGGACCCGGAAGGAGGAACTGCTCCTCAAGCCCGAGATCCTCCAGAAGGTGTGGGTGCTCCGGAAGGTGCTCTACCCGATGGACGACCTCGAGGCGACCGAGTTCCTCGTCGACAAGGTGCGGGCGACGAAGAACAACGCGGAATTCTTCGACAGCATGCGCAGAGGGTAG
>CALDKM010000117.1:0-4709 GCA_937898875.1 uncultured Pseudomonadota bacterium
GAAGTTCGCCACGGGCGACACCCGCTTCGGCTCGCGCGGGAGGGGTTCGTTGATTCCCTCGGGTCTCGCGGGGAAGACCGCCATCGTCACCGGCGGCAGCCGCGGCATCGGGCGCGCGATCGTCGAGCTGCTCGCCGCCGACGGCATGGACGTGACGTTCTTCTACGTCGGCAACGAGGCGGCCGCGAACGAGGTCGTCGCCGCGGGGCGCGCGGCGGGCCACGCGGTGACCGCCGACCGCGTCGACATCCGCGAGCCGGCCGCATGCGTGGACGCGGTCGAGCGCGTGATCGAGCGCCGCGAGCGCGTCGACCTCCTCGTGAACAATGCGGGGGTGATCCGTGATAACCTACTGGTCGCCCTCGAGCCGGACGACGTGCGTGCCGTGCTGGATACCAACGTGACGGGGCTCTTCAACGTCACGCGCGCGGTGGCGCCTCACATGACCGCCCGGCGCTCGGGCCGGATCGTCAACCTGAGCTCGGTTTCCGCGACGCGCGGCGGCCGCGGACAGACGAACTACGCGGCGAGCAAGGGGGCGATCGAGGCGTTCACGCGGGCACTCGCGGTGGAACTGGGACCGCGACACATCCGCGTCAACGCCGTCGCGCCCGGGGTGATCGACACCGAGATGTCGAAGGACGTGCGCGAGCTCGCCGGAGACGAAGTGCTGAAGCGGATCGTGCTGCGGCGGTACGGCAAACCCGAGGAGATCGCGAACGCCGTGTGGTTCCTCGCGTCGGACCTCTCGGCCTACGTGACCGGCGCCGTGCTGCACGTCGACGGCGGATTCAAGATGGAGTGACGAGTGATGGGGACGAGTCAAATCTCGCAACAGGATGTCGACGCGGTCTTTCCGAAGGTCGCGGACACGATCGCCGACGCGCTCGGCTGCGACCTGGAAGAGGTCAAGCGCGACGCGTCGCTCATCAACGACCTGGGCGCCGAGTCGATCGATTTCCTCGACCTCGTGTTCCGGCTCGAGCGCGCGTTCAAGGTCAAGATCCCGCGCGGCAAGATCGTCGAGGACTCGCGCGGCACGCTCTCCGAGGCCGAGTTCGAGCAGAAGGGCCTCGTCACCGAACAGGGCCTCGCGCAGCTGAAGGCGTTCCTGTCGGAAGTGCCGGCGGAGCGCTTCCGCACGCCGCTCAAGGTCGCCGAGATCCCGCGCCTCTTCACGGCCGAGACGTTCTGCAAGCTGGTGATCCGCGCCCAGCGCGCGACGCCGCCCGCGGCCTAGATGACGACCCCCCGGGGCGCGTGCGCGCCGGACGGGGACAAGCCGTGATGGCCGGGCGCTTCCGCGCGTTCTCGTTCGTCGACCGCATCCTCGCGCACGCGCCGGGCGCCACGGTGCGAGGGCGCTACACGGTGCCCGCGCACGCGACGCGCTTCCCGGCGAGCCTCGCCGCGGAGGCCGTGGGCCAGCTCGCCGCGTGGGCGGCGATGAGCTCGCTGGACTTCCGCGTGCGTCCCGTCGCGGGACTCGCCGGCGAGACGCGCTTCGGCCGCCCGTTCGGGCCGGGCGACACGCTCGACCTCGAGGTGGACCTCGAGAGCGCGACCGACAGCGACGTCGCCTACTCGGGGCGCGCGCTCGTCGGCGGCGAGACCGCGCTCGTGCTGGAGCACGCGCTCGGCCCGATGCTGCCCGCGACCGACTTCGACGACATCGACGCGCTGCGCGCCGACTTCCTCACGCTGACGACGACCGGCGCGCCTTCGGGCCGCTTCGGCGGCGTCCCGCCGCCCGACCTCGCGATCGACGACCTCGAGACCGGTCGCCGCGCGAAGGGTACGCTCGCGATTCCCGCCGATGCGCCGTACTTCGCCGACCACTTTCCGCGCAAACCCGTCTACCCCGCGACGCTGCTGATGGACGCGCTCGGGCTCCTCGCGACGACCGCGGCGGGCGAGGGTGCGCGCGTGACGGGCATGCAGGACGTCAAGGTGCGCGTGTTCATGCCGCCCGGCGAGACGCTCGCCGCGACGGTCGACCTCGCCGACGACCAAGGCGCGCTGACGGGGCGCGTCGTGGCGAAGATGCGAGGCAAGCCGGCGGCAACCGCGCGCGTACTCCTGGAGCGAACGTGAAGAAACGTGTAGCCATCACCGGTCTCGGGCTCGTCACGCCCGCCGGCAACGACGTCGCCTCGACCTGGGCGACGCTGCAGTCGGGTCGGAGCATGGGCGCGCCGATCACGATCTTCGACGCGTCGGGCTTTTCGACGCGCATCGCGGCCGAGGTGAAGGGCTTCGATGTGCGCGCCGTCATCGACGACCGGCGCCTCCTCAAGTTCGCCAACCGTTCGCACGCATTCGCGCTGGCGGCGGCCGACCAGGCGCTCGCCGACGCGGGCGTGCGACCGACGCCCGCGACCAGCGCTCGCTGGGGCCTGTCGGTCGGCACCGGCATGATGGGGATGGCCTGGAACGACCTCTCGTCGCTGGGGCTCGCCGCTGCGGACGGCGAGGACGTCGATCCGGTCCGGCTGCAGGGAAGCGATACCGGGCGCGACCCGATGGTGTTCTGCCGCGCGCAGACGTCGGCGGGACTCGCGCTGCTCGGCCGGCGCTACGGCATCGGCGGCTACTCGACGAGCGTGCACACCGCGTGCGCGTCCGGCGGGCAGGCGGTCGGCACCGCGATGAAGCTGATCCGGCGCGGGGCCGTGGACTTCGCGCTCGCCGGAGGCTTCGACTCGATGGTCAACCCGGTGGGGCTCGCCGGCTTCTGCCTGCTGGGCGCCGTCTCCGCGGACAACGACGCGCCGTCGCGCGCGAGCCGGCCGTTCGACGCGACGCGCAACGGCTTCGTGCTGGGCGAGGGCGCGGGCTTCGTCGTGCTCGAGTCGTGGGAGCGCGCGGCCGCCCGGGGCGCGCGCATCTACGCGGAGATCGCCGGCGACGGCAACTCGCTGTCGTCGTACCGGATCACCGACTCGCATCCGTCCGGCGACGGCCCGATCCAGGCGATGCAATGGGCGCTCGCCGACGCCGATGCGACGCCGCAGGACGTCGACTACGTGAACGCGCACGGCACGTCGACGCCGATGAACGACCGCAGCGAGAGCGCCGCGATGCACGCGGTGTTCGGCTCGGACGTCGGTCGCGTGTCGGTGAGCTCGACGAAGAGCGCCATGGGACACCTGATCGCCGCGGCGGGCGCGGTCGAGGCCGCCGTCTGCGCGCTGTCGATCCACCACGGCGTCCTGCCGGTCAACGCGAACTACGCGAACCCGGATCCCGACTGCATGCTGAATCTCGTCGTCGGCGCCGCACGGAAGCAGCCGGTTCGCGTCGCGCTTTCGAACTCGCTCGGTTTCGGCGGCTCGAACAGTTGCCTCGCGTTCCGCCATCCCGACTTCGACGGAGGACGGGCATGAGCGGGAGGACTCCGGTCGTCGTCACCGGCCTGGGCGCGATCTGCGGCGCGGGCAAGTCGCCCGCGTCGATCCTCGATGCCATCCTCGAGGGCAGGAGCGCGCTCGCGCCGATCGCGTCGTGGGACGTCGCGCACTGGCCGCGCCCGATCGCCGCCGAGATCGCCGACTTCAACGCCGCCCAGCTCGCGGGCGACCGCAAGCTGCTGAAGCTCATCCGCCGCACCGACGTCGTCGGGCTCTACGCCGCGGGCGAGGCGGTGAGGGAAGCCGCCTACGTCGCGCATCGCGAGGGCCTGGACGCCGCCGCCGCGGCGCATTTCTCGGAGCGCACGGGCCTGTACGCGGGCTCGGGCGGCGGCAACTACCAGAACCAGTACGACTACTTCCCGCTGATCGAGCAGGCGGGAGGGGAGCTGCCTGCTTTCGGCAGCGAGCTCGCCAGCATGGTCAACCCGATGTGGTTGCTAAAGTCGCTGCCCAACAACGTGCTTTGCCACGTCGGCATCCGCTTCGGCATCAAGGGTCCGAACGCCTGCATCACCAATCACAGCGTGAGCGGGCTCCTCGCAATCGTCGAGGCCGCCGCGGGCATCGTGAACGGGGAGGCGGACCGCGCGGTCGCCGTGGGCCACGACACGCCGATCGAGCCGCAGAACGTCTTCTACTACCACGGCGCGGGACTGCTCGCGCGCGAAAAGCTCAGGCCCTTCGACGCGTCGCGCGACGGCAGCCTGATGGGCGAGGGGGCCGGCGCGATGATGGTCGAGAGCGAAGCCTCGGCGCGCGCGCGCGGCGCGACGGCGCTGGGGCGCGTGCTGGGGGCCGGCCACGCCACCGAGAGCGAAGGGCTCCTCGCGATCCGCGACGACGGCGAGGGGCCCGCGAGGGCGATTCGCGCGGCGCTGGCCGACGCGGGCATCGACGCGCGCGACGTCGGGATGATCGTCGCGCACGGCAACGGCACGCCCGCGTCCGACGCGTCCGAGGCGTTCGCGATCCTCGACGTGTTCGGCGCCGACGCGCCGCCGGTCACCGCGTTCAAGTGGTCGATCGGCCACCTGATCGCCGCGGCGGGCGCGATCGAGGCGGTGCTCGCGCTGGAGGCGCTGCGGCGCGGCGTCGTGCCGGGCATCCCGGTGCTCGACCGCATCGATCCCGCGTTCGCCGCGCTGCCGGTCTCGCGCGAGGCGCGCGAGCCGCGCAGCGATGTCGCGCTCGTGCTGTCGCGCGGCTTCGGCGGCACCGACGGCGCGCTGCTCATCCGCGCGGCCTGATCCGCGCCGTGGCCCGGGTTCCGCCCGCCGGCGAGCGCTGCGGGATCGA
>CALDKM010000118.1:0-13591 GCA_937898875.1 uncultured Pseudomonadota bacterium
GGCCGGAGGTTCGAATCCTCTCACCCCGACCATTCGTTACCACGACGACGCCGCAGCGGCCTGCCGCTGCGGCGTTTTCGTTTCGGGGCGCCACCCGGCGCCGTCAGCCCGACAGGAGGTCCGCCACGGCGCTCGCCACGACCTGCGTCGCGCGCCGCAGGTCTTCCAGCACGAGGTTCTCGTCGGCGCGCTTCGCGTTCGCCTCGAGGATCGTGCGCGGACCCGCGCCGTACATGACGATCGGGATGCCGCGCTCGCCGTACAGACGCGCGTCGGCGTAGAGCGGCACCCCGACGGCGGGAATCGGCTCGCCGAACACGCGCCGGCCGTGCTTCTGCAGCACCGCGACGAGCTTCTCGTGCCCCGGCAGCGGCTTCAGCGCCCGCGCGAGCAGCAGCCGGCGAACATCGACCCGGATGCCCGGCCGGCCGCGTACCGCGCCCTCGATCAGGTCGCGCACGCCGGCCTCGACGGCCGTCGGATCCTCCTCGGGGATCATGCGGCGGTCCATCCTGAGCGCGATCCGGTCGGGCACGACGTTCGTGTTGATGCCGCCGGCGACCGTCCCGACGATGAAGGTGGGCGAGTCGATGCCCGTCACCTTCGACTTGACCGACTCGAGCCGGTCGGCCTCGGCGTAGACGGCGGTCAGGATCGCGTTCGCGGCGCGCAGCGCGTCGTGCCCGGTCGCGGGAATCGCGCCGTGCGTCGCCTTGCCGTGAACGGTCACCTCGAACTGCAGGCAGCCGTTGTGCGCGGTGACGATCGCGTACGAGAAGCTCGCCGCGATCGCGAGGTCCGGCTTCGTGAGACCGTGCTCGAGCAGCCAGCCCGGGCCCGCGAGTCCGCCGAACTCCTCGTCGTACGTGAAGTGCAGCTCGACGGTGCCGTTGAGGCGCGCGCCGTCCCGCTCGGCGGCCTTCAGCGCCTCGAGCGCGTACGTGTAGCCGGCGATGTCGGCCTTCGACACCGCCACGCCGCGCGCGTACATGCGCCCGTTCTCGACGACGCCTTCGTACGGCGGCTTCGTCCAGCCTTCGCCGGGCGGCACGACGTCGCCGTGCGCGTTGAGCGCGATCGTCGGGCCACCCGTGCCGAAGCGATGCCGGACGATCAGGTTGACGACGCTCCTCATGCCGTAGTCGCGCAGGAACGCCTCCGGCACCGGATGGCGCTCGACCGTGCAGCCCATGCGCTCGAGCAGTTCGGCCGCCTTCGCGGAAGCGGGCGCGTTGTCGCCCGGCGGCGTGTCGGAGGGCACGCGCACGATCTCGCGCAGGAACGCGACCTGCCCGGCGTGGTGCGCGTCGATGAAGGCGGCGAGCTTCTCGTGGAGGGTCGAAGGAGTCATCGTGGCGCGGGTGCTCGGGGAATCCAGGTCTCGAGGAAGTCGAGGAACACCGCGGTGGCGATCTCGGCGTCTCCGGCGGTCATCGTCTCGTCGGGATGGTGGCTGATGCCGCCCGCGCCGCAGCGCACGAACAGCATCGCGATCGGGCACACGGGCGGGAACACCATCGCGTCGTGCCCGGCGCCCGACGGCAGGCGGCGCACGGTCAGGCCCTGGCGGGCGATCGACGCGGCGAGCGCGTCCTGCAGTGCGGGGTCGCAGGGGGCCGCGGGAAGCTCGTAGAAGACGTCGGAGGTCACGACCACGCTTCGACGTCGCGCGATCGCGTCGAAGTCCTCGCGCATCGCCTGCGTCGCGCGCCTGCGCGCCGCATCGTCGCCCGAGCGCACGTCGACGGTGAAGGAGACTTCCTGCGGGATCACGTTGATCGCGCCCGGGCGCGCCTCGATCGTTCCGACGGTCCCCACGAGCGCGCTGCCGCCCGCGCCCGGCGCCGACGCGATGCGCTCGACCGCGAGCACCATCTCGGCAGCCGCGGCGAGCGCGTCGCGCCGCGCGCCCATCGGGACCGTGCCCGCGTGTCCGGCCAGCCCGGTGACGCTCACGCGCACGCGTGCACCGCTGGCAATCGCCGTGACGACGCCGACCGGAAGACCCTCGTTCAGCAGCACCGGTCCCTGCTCGATGTGCGATTCGACGTAGGCGACGACGCCCTTGCCGCGGCGGTCGAGCGAGCGCCACGCCTCCGGGTCGCCGCCGAACGCCAGCAGCGCGTCGCGCAACGTCGTCCCGCCGGCGTCCTTCGCATCGAGCCACGCGGGGTCGAACGACCCGCCCATCGCCTTGCTGCCGATCAGCGTGACGCCGAAGCGGACGCCCTCCTCGTCGCCGAACGCGACGACCTCGAAGTCGAAGGGAAGGCGCTTGCCGCGTCGATGCAGATCGCGCACGCAGGCGATCGCGGTCAGGATGCCGAACAGGCCGTCGTAGCGGCCCGCGTCGCGCACGCTGTCCATGTGCGAGCCGGTCATCACGACCGGCGCGCCGGACCGGGCGGCGGCGTAACGGCCGACGACGTTGCCGAGCGCGTCGTAGCGCGCCTCCATGCCGGCCTCGCGCATCAGCGACGCGAGGTAGTCGCCCGCCTGCCGGTGCTGCGGCGTGAGGTAGGTTCGCGTCACGCCCGGCGGATCCTCGGTGAACGCCGCGAGGACGTCCGCCTGCCTCAGGATGTCGGTGCCGAATCTCATCGCGCCCCCCAGACCGTCAGTCGAACGTCGGGTTGAGGAAGCCCCACCAGCGGAGCGTCTGGCGTGCGTGCTCGGCGACCGCGGCGTCCGCGCGCTCGGGGTCGCGCGCCTCGATCGCGTCGAGGATCGCGAGGTGCTCGGTCAGCGACGGCACCACGCGGTCGGGCAGCATCGGTCGAGTTCGCTGCAGGATCGTGAGCCGCTCGCGGTTGCGCTCGTAGAGTTGGGCGACGAACTCGTTGTCGACGGCGCCGGCCAGCGCCGCGTGCAGCGCCCAGTCGACCTCGTAGCTTCGCGCGATCGCGCCGTCGGTGAGGCCGCGGCGGCACTCGGCGAGGATCGCCTCGTGCGCGCGCTTCAGCTGCGCGAGCCCCGCCGTGAGGCCGCGCCGCGCGTGCTTGCGCGCGCCCTCCCGGTCGACGAGCAGACGCAGCCCGAAGCCGTCGAGGATGCGGCGCGGGGTCGCTTCCATCACGCGCACGCCGCGCTGCGGCAGAACCTCCACCAGGCCGTCCGCGGCGGCGCGCTTGACCGCCTCGCGCACCGGCGCCATCGGCATGCGCATGCGTTCGACCAGGTCCTGCTGCGACACGAACTCGCCCGCGCGCAGCGTCCCGTCCAGCAGCAGCGCCCGCAGGCGCTCGAAGGCCTCGTCGGACTTGAGGCGCGGACGCACGGGGGCGCGCCGCGACCGGCGGAGTGGCGCTTGCAGCGGTGCGGCGGCAGAGGACATCGCGATGGCGCGGGTCCGGCATGGCGGGGGCCGCCGGCCGGATCGACTGAAATGTCAGCTTAGCTATTGACTTGCATTTTTGCAACGCGTAGCTTTTCCCCCGCCTCCGGACCGGGGATCGAGGCGGACCGGGGTCTCCCGTCCGCGCCCACGATGCCGACGCTCGCCGAGATCAACCGCTACACCCCGCAGCAGTTCTCGGCCGCGTTCGGCGCGGTCTACGAGCACTCGCCGTGGATCGCCGAGCGTGCGTTCGCGCGGAGGCCGTTCGCCTCGCCGCTCGACCTGCAGCTCGCACTCTACGGCGTCGTCCAGGGCGCGAGCGACGGCGAGAAGCTCGCGCTGATCCGCGCGCACCCCGAACTCGCAGGCAGGGAGGCACAGGCGGGGACGCTCACCCCCGCGTCGACGCGCGAGCAGGCGGCCGCAGGACTCGGTACGCTGACGCCCGAAGAAGCCGTCGAGCTCCGCGGCCTGAACGCGCGCTACGTGTCGACGTTCGGCTTCCCGTTCGTCATCTGCGCGCGCCAGAACCGCAGGGACGCGATCCTCGGCACGCTGCGGGCGCGCCTCGCGAACACCCGCGAGCAGGAGATCGCGAATGCGATCGCGCAGATCGGCGAGATCGCGCGCCTGCGCATCGCGGACATGGTGGAGTCATGACGGCCAAGCTCTCGACCCACGTTCTCGACACCCATTCGGGCCGTCCCGCGTCCGGCGTCGCCATCGAGCTCCATGCGCTCGACCCCGGCGGGCCGCGCCTGATCGCGTCGGCGCGCACGAACGCCGACGGCCGCACCGACCGGCCGCTGCTCGAGGGCGCAGCGGTCAAGCGCGGCCGCTACCGGCTGGTCTTCCACGTCGGCGACTACTTCCGTGCGCAGGGCGTGAAGCTGCCCGACCTCGCGTTCGTCGACGTGGTGCCCGTCGACTTCGGCATCGCCGAGGACGGCGGCAGCTACCACGTCCCGCTGGTCTGCACGCCCTGGACCTACTCGACCTACCGCGGCAGCTGAGGGCGATGGAAGCGTACGTCCTCGAGTGGCTGAACGTGCTGGGCCGCTGGTTCCACATGATCGCCGGGATCGCCTGGATCGGCGCGTCGTTCTACTTCATCTGGCTCGACTCGCACCTGCGCACGCCGCGCTATCCCGACGAGGCCGGGCGCCTGGGCATCGGCGGCGAGGTCTGGGCGCTGCACGGAGGCGGGTTCTACCGCGCGCAGAAGTTCGCGGTGGCGCCGCCGGAGCTCCCCGAGCCGCTGCACTGGTTCAAGTGGGAGGCGTACACGACCTGGCTCTCGGGCATGTTCATGCTCGGCCTGATCTACTACGCGGGCGCCGAGGTCTACCTGATCGACCGCTCGGTGGCCGATCTGTCGAAGGCCGCGTCGATCGGGATCGGGCTCGCGTTCCTCGCCGGCGGGTGGATCGTCTACGACCTGCTGTGCCGCTCGCCGCTCGGCCGGCGCGAGCCGCTGCTCGCAGGCGTCATGCTCGCGCTGTGCGCGGTCGCCGCCTACGCGCTCACGCACCTCTACTCGGGGCGCGGTGCGTACATCCACTTCGGCGCGATGCTCGGCACGATCATGACCGCGAACGTCTTCTTCGTGATCATGCCGGGCCAGCGCGAGATGGTGAAGGCGAAGGTCGAGGGGCGCATCCCGGACCCGGTGCACGGCGCCCGCGGCAAGCAGCGCAGCGTGCACAACACCTATTTCACGCTGCCGGTGCTGTTCACGATGATCAGCAACCACTACGCGCTGTTCACGAACGCGAGGCAGAGCTGGCTCGTGCTGATGGCGATCGCATTGGCGGGCGTGTTCATCCGGCTGTTCTTCACGTTCCGCCATCGCGGCGTCGTGAAGCCGTCGTTCTGGGCGATCGGGATCGCGCTGCTCGCCGCGGTGTTCGTCGCGCTGATGCCGCGCGGCGCGGGCACCGCGGCCGGCGCCGCCACGTTCGCCGACGTCAAGGCGATCGTCGCGCTGCGCTGCGCGGGCTGCCACGCCGACAAGCCGACCTTCGCAGGCTTCGCCGCCGCGCCGAAGAACGTCCTGCTCGACACGGACGAGCGTATCCTCGCGCAGGCGCAGCTGGTCCACCAGCAGACGGTCGTGCTGCGCGCGATGCCGATCGGCAACCTGACGCAGATGACCGACGAGGAGCGCGCGAAGGTCGACGCGTGGTTCCGGTCAGGAATCAGGTGACAGAGGACAGGGATCAGGAGCGTCGACGCGTCCTGAGGCGGCGCATCGAGCGCCGCGCAGCGAGGCTGCCGTAGTCGACCCGGTCTCCGCCGGATACCTCGGTTCCACGACAGGGACTCGCCAGGACGAGGTCGGACCCGCGATCGCACGGCAGGAGCCTCACCCGGCGCTCGACGCGCCGCCCCGGGGAACACCGGCGCTATTGATCTCTGTCTTCTGATTCCTGATTCCTGAAAAGCATCGGCATCCGCACGCCTTCGCGCTTCGCCACCGCGATCGCCTTCGCGTAGCCCGCGTCGGCGTGGCGCATGACGCCGGTCGCCGGATCGTTCCACAGGACGCGCTCGATGCGCTTCGCCGCCGCCTCGGTCCCGTCGCACACGATGACGACCCCGGCGTGCTGCGAATACCCCATGCCGACGCCGCCGCCGTGGTGGATCGACACCCAGGTCGCGCCGCCGGCAGTGTTGAGCAGCGCATTGAGGAGCGGCCAGTCGGACACCGCGTCGGAGCCGTCGGCCATGGCCTCGGTCTCGCGGTTCGGGCTCGCGACCGAGCCGGTGTCGAGGTGGTCGCGGCCGATCACGATCGGCGCCGAGAGCTCGCCGGTACGCACCATCTCGTTGAACGCGAGGCCGGCGCGGTGCCGGTCGCCGAGACCCAGCCAGCAGATGCGCGCGGGCAGCCCCTGGAACGCGATTCGCTCGCCGGCCATGTCGAGCCATCGGTGCAGGTGCGCGTCGTCGGGAAACAGTTCGCGCACCTTCCGGTCGGTCCGGTAGATGTCCTCGGGATCGCCGGAGAGCGCGACCCAGCGGAAGGGGCCCTTCCCCTCGCAGAACAGCGGGCGGATGTACGCCGGGACGAACCCCGGAAAGGCGAACGCGTCCGTCACGCCCTCGTCCTTCGCGACCTGGCGGATGTTGTTGCCGTAGTCGAACGTCGGCACGCCCTGCCGGTGGAACGCGAGCATCGCCTCGACGTGCATCGCCGCCGAACGCTGCGCCGCCCGCACGAGCTCCGCGTGCCGCGACGGATCGGCCTGCGCGGCGCGCCAGCGCTCGACCGACCAGCCGGCGGGCAGGTACCCGTTGACGAGGTCGTGCGCGGACGTCTGGTCGGTCACCATGTCGGGCCGAACGCCTCGCTTCACGAGCTCGGGGACGATCTCGGCGGCATTGCCGAGGAGGCCGATCGAACGGGGACGGCGCGCGGCGCACGCCGCGTGGATGCGCACGAGCGCGTCGTCGAGGTCGCGCGCCTGCTCGTCGAGGTAGCGCGTCGCGAGCCGCATCTCGATGCGCGAGGGCTGGCACTCGATCGCCAGCATCGACGCGCCGGCCATCGTCGCGGCGAGCGGCTGCGCGCCGCCCATCCCGCCCAGACCCGCGGTGAGGATCCACTTGTCGGCGAGTTTGCCGCCGAAGTGCTGGCGGCCCGCCTCGGCGAACGTCTCGTAGGTCCCCTGCACGATGCCCTGCGAGCCGATGTAGATCCAGCTGCCCGCGGTCATCTGGCCGAACATCATGAGGCCCTTGCGGTCGAGCTCGTTGAAGTGCTCCCAGGTCGCCCAGCGCGGCACGAGGTTCGAGTTCGCGATCAGCACGCGCGGCGCATCCGGATGCGTGCGGAACACGCCGACCGGCTTGCCGGACTGGATCAGCAGCGACTCGTCGTCGGCGAGGTCCCTGAGCGCGGCGAGGATCGCGTCGAACGACGCCCAGTCGCGCGCCGCTCGTCCGATGCCGCCGTAGACGACGAGCGCCTTCGGGTTCTCGGCGACCTCGGGATCCAGGTTGTTCTGGATCATCCGCCAGGCGGCTTCGGTGAGCCACGAGCGGCACGCGAGCGTCGTGCCGCGCGGCGCGCGGATCGTCCGGTCCGCGTACCGCGGGTCGGCCTTCGGGCCCGAGAGCCGGGCGGGATCGTCGCGATGCATGGTGGCCTCCTTTCCGCGCGGTTTCGCGGAAACCCGCATTGTCGCGCAAACGCCCCGACCGGGGACGGGTCAGTCGGCGACCAGCGCCTCGGGAACGATCTCCGCGCAGCCCCCCTCCTCGACCTGCCTGCGGATCGCTGCCAGGTCGGGCGCGAACGCCCGGTCCCGGTCCCAGAACGGCGCCGATGCGCGGATGCGCGCGTGCGCGGCCGCCAGCACCGGCGAGGTCGCGAGCGGGCGGCGGAGGTCGATCGCCTGCGACGCCGCCAGCAGTTCGATCGCGGCGATCGCGGCGACGTGCCCGGCCATCGGCGCGAGACGCGCCGCGGCGCCCGTCGCCATGCTGACGTGATCCTCCTGGTTCGCCGAGGTCGGCAGCGAGTCGACGCTGCGGGGGTGCGCGAGCGCCTTGTTCTCCGACGCGAGCGCCGCGGCGGTCACCTGCGCGATCATGAAGCCCGAGTTCACGCCGCCGTCCTCGACGAGGAACGGCGGCAGGCCGGACAGGTTCGCGTCCATCAGGAGCGCGATGCGCCGCTCGGCGAGCGCGCCCGTCTCGGCGATCGCGAGCGCGAGGTTGTCGGCCGCGAACGCGACGGGCTCCGCGTGGAAGTTGCCGCCGGAGATCACCTCGCCCGCGTCGGCGAAAACGAGCGGATTGTCGGACACCGCGTTCGCCTCGGTGACGAGCGTCGCGGCGGCGGCGCGCGTCTGGTCGAGGATCGCGCCCATCACCTGCGGCTGGCAGCGCAGGCTGTAGGGATCCTGCACGCGATGGCAATCGACGTGCGACGCGCGGATCGAGCTTCCCCGGAGCAGTCGGCGGTAGATCGCCGCCGCGTCCGTCTGCCCCGCGTGGCCGCGCAGCGCGTGGATGCGCGGATCGAACGGCGTGTCGCTGCCGAGGCAGGCGTCCACGCTCATCGCCCCGGCGACGAACGACGCCGCCAGCGCCCGCTCGTGCATGAACAGGCCGGCGAGCGCGAGCGCCGTCGACACCTGCGTGCCGTTGATGAGCGCGAGCCCTTCCTTCGGCGCGAGCGTAAGCGGCGCGATGCCGGCGCGCGCGAGGCCTTCCGCCGCGGGAGCCATGCGGCCGCCGATGCGCACCTCGCCCTCGCCGATCAGCACGCCGGCGAGGTGCGCGAGCGGCGCCAGGTCGCCCGACGCGCCGACCGAGCCCTGCGAGGGCACGCAAGGCAGCACGTTCGCGTCGGCCAGCGCGACCAGCGACTCGATCACCTGCCAGCGCACCCCCGAGTGTCCGCGCGCGAGCGAGGCGGCCTTGAGCGCGAGCACGAGGCGCACGACGGCGTCGTCGAGGAGCGGCCCGGTGCCCGCCGCGTGCGACAGCAGGAGCGCGCGCTGCAGCTCGGCGAGCCGCGCGTCGCCGATGCGCGTGCGGGCGAGGAGGCCGAAGCCGGTGTTGACGCCGTAGACGGTGCGGTGCTCGGCCACGACGCGCGCGACGGCGGCGGCCGCCGCGTCGACCGCGGGCCGCCTGCGCTCGTCGACCGCGATCGCCCGGGGCGCCGCCCAGAGACTGCGCAGCGTCGCGAGCGGGATCTTTCCGGGAACCAGCGTCAGGATCATCGGGTCGGCGGGCGCGGAGCCGGTCCGCGAGCGCGGTCGCCAGTGTAGCCGGTCTCCCTCCCGGGACGTCCCCCGGGCGGGCGTCAGCGGCGCGCGAAGCGCACGCGCACCGCGAGCCCGCGACCCGACGGAGGTTCGCCGAAGGCGACGTCCGCATGGTGCAGCTCCGCGACGCGGCGCACGATCGACAGTCCGAGACCGCTCCCGCTCTCGCCGGCGCCGAGCACGCGGTGAAAGCGCTCGCCCAGCCTGTCGCGCTCGTCGGGTGGGACGCCGGGGCCCTGATCGGTCACGACGAGCTCGGCGCCGCCCGGCACCGGATGCACGCCGACCTCCACCGTCGTGCCCGCGGGGCTGTACCGGATCGCATTGTCGAGCAGGTTGCGCAGCAGGATCGCCACGAGCGCCGGATCGCCGACGACCTCCGCGGGAGCGCCGTCGAGCGCGATCTCGACGCCTCGCGCGAGGCCGGCAGGCGCGATGTCGGCGATCGCGTCGCGGGCCGCCGCCGAGAGGTCGAAGCGCGCACCGCCTGCCAGCGTGCGCTGCGGATCGAGCCGCGCGAGCGTCAGCATCTGGTCGACGAGCCGTGCGGCACGGTCGCAACCGGCGACGATCTGCTTGAGCGCATGCAGCCGTTCCGCGTCGGTCGTCGAAGCCACGGCCACTTCGGCCTGGGCGCGCACCGCCGCGAGCGGGGTGCGAAGCTCGTGCGCCGCATCCGCATTGAACCGTCGCTCGTGGTCGATCGAATGCCTGAGTCGCCCGAAGAGTCCGTTCAGGCTCGCGACGAGCGGCGCGACTTCGCGCGGCACGGCCGCCGCGTCGAGGGGCTGGAGGTTGTCGGGATCGCGGGAGGCGACGTCGCGACCGAGCGCGACGAGGGGCTTCAGGCCGGACCGCAGCGCGAGCCAGATCATCAGGCCGAGGACGGGCAGCCCGACGATCATCGGCAGCAGTAGCGCGCCGGCTACGCCGCCAGCGATCCGGTCGCGCGCGCGCCGCTCCTCGGCGACCTGGACGAGCACGCGGCCCTTGCGGTCGAGGCTCGAGAACACGCGCCACGTCCGCCCGCCGGACTCGACGTCCGAGAATCCCCGGTCCTGCGGCGACAGACGCGCGTCGGGAGCGTTGGCGGAATGCAGGCGCAGGTTCCGGCCCTCGTCCCACACCTGGAACGCGAGTCCGCGCGCATAGCGGTGAAGCTCGGGCGCGTGCTCGAGCTCGGCATCGTCGACGTCGTCGCCCACGCGCGCATGAAGCATAGCGGCGGCCTGCGCAAGGTGCGCGTCGAGCAGCTCGCCGGTCTCGTGGCGCACGCGCACGACCGCGAAGATCGACGATGCGACCCATACGGCCGCGACCGCCGCGAGCGAGAGTAGCAGCAGCCGGCGCGACAGCGATCCGCCGCGCACGGTCAGCCCTCCGGGGCCCTGGGAATCACGTAGCCCACGCCCCGCACCGTGCGGATGAGCTCCGGCGCGAGCTTGCGGCGCAGGTGGTGGACGTGGACCTCGATCGCGTTGCTGCCGACCTCCTCGCCCCACGCGTAGAGCCGCGACTCGAGGCTTTCGCGCGACAGGACGCGGCCCGCGTTCAGCATGAGTTCGTGCAGCACGTCGAACTCCCGCGGCTTGAGCTCGACCCGCTCGCCTCGACGGAGCACGGTCCTCGCGGCGGGATCGAGCACGACGCCGCCGACCTCGAGCATGGGCGCGGGTTCGCCGCCCGAGCGCCGGATCAGCGCGCGCAGGCGCGCGGCGACCTCGGCCAGCTCGGCGGGCTTGACGACGTAGTCGTCGGCGCCCGCATCGAGCCCGCGCACGCGATCGTCGATCGCGTCGCGCGCCGTGAGCACGAGCACCGGAACCCTGACACCGGCGCTTCGAACGCGGGCGAGCACGTCGAAGCCGGACAGGCGCGGCAGCCCGAGGTCGAGCACGGCCGCGGCATGCTCGCCGTCGGTGAGCGCCGCGAGCGCCGCCTGGCCGTCGCGAACCCAGTCGACGTCGAAGCCCGCCTGGCCGAGCCCCGCGCGCAGCGCGTCGCCCAGCAACGGATCGTCTTCGACCAGCAGGATGCGCACGGTGCCGATTCAGTCGTCTCCGGAGCGCCCATCATGCCCTGCCGGCGGCGCGCTGGCCGTGATCGCCGTCAAGCCGCCGTTCGTCGGCAGCCCGGGCGTCGGCAGGACGCCCGTCCAGACGCCGACGACCAGCGCGACCAGCGCCGCCGCGGCGAGGCGCCGCGGGCCGCGGATCGCTTCGCCCGGGTTTCCGAGCTTGCGTCCGGTGACCATCGCGCGGACCAGGTTCTCGCGATGGACGAGGCTCCCCACCACGACACCGACGACGTGGATGCCGACGACGACGAGCATCGCGGTCGCGAGCGCCTCGTGGACGTCGTCCAGGCCCCTCGGGCCCGCGTCGGCCTCGACGGCGAGTCCGGTCGCCACGATCGCCAGCGTCAGCACCAGCAGCGCGACGATCGCCCATGCACCCGCCGGATTGTGACCGGCCGTGTGCTCCGGCCGGCCCGAGGCGAGCGAGCGCAGGTACGCGATCACGCGGCGCGGCCCGCGGACGAACGAGGCGAAGCGCGCGTGGCGCGTCCCGACGAGGCCCCAGACGATTCGCAGCGCGACCAGCACGCCGGCGGTGTAGCCCAGCAGGATGTGGATGTCGCGCCAGCGCTCGGAATCGGCGGTGAGCCACGCGCCGGCGAACGAGATCGCGAGCATCCAGTGGAACAGCCGGACCGGAAGGTCCCAGACGAGGATCCGCGACGTCGCGGCAGTGTCGTCGTGCATGATGATCTCCTTCAGCGGGGAACGCGCAGCGCGCGCTCCGAGAAGTCGCCGCGGTCGGCGGCGGTGTGGCAGGCCGCGCAGTTCGCGAGGCTGCCGACGTCGGGGCGGGCGATCGTCGACGCGGGCACCTTGCGGTGCTCCTTCGCGAACCACGCCGATCCGGTGATGCGGGGAAGCGACGGTGCGACGACGCCTCCGGTCGCCGTCGACGCGACGACGGCCGGCGCGGCGCGGCGTCCGTCGCCGGCGTTTCGCTCGAGGAACGCGCCGATCTCCGAGGCGACCTTTGCGTCGATCGACGCGTCGGTGCCGTAGTGGCGGTCGAGCGCGCCCATCACCTGTCGCCACGCGGGCGCGGTCATGAGCGCCGGAGGGAACGCCGTGTGGCAGCTGCCGCACTCGGCGCGCCAGCGCGGGTCGTCGGCTGCGAAGCGCTGCGAATCCGCCGACGCGTGCAGCGAGGCGAGCGCGAGCACGATCGCCGGAAGGATGCGGGTCGAGCGTCCGGTCATGGCCGATTCCTCACTTGAGCGAGACGAGCCACGCGACGATGTCGCCCTTCTCCTGGGCGGTGCACTCTCGCTTCAGCACGTCGCCGCAGTTGCGCCTGAACCACTTCTCGACCTGCGCGGCATCGGTGAAGCGTTGCGGGTTCGCCGCGGGCGCGAGCGGCTGGATGACCTTCGCGGTCTTCGCGTGGCGTCCCGGTCCGGTCGGCGTCTCGCCGTGGCACGACGCGCAGCTCCATTCGCCGCCCTGGGAGGTGCGGAACAGGCGGCTGCCGCGGTCGGCGGAGAAGCCCGGGAAGGCAGGCGACTGCGCGCGCGCAGCGGCTTCGTAGCCGCGCAGCAGATCGTCGGGGACGACCGCGTGCGCGAACGGGGGGATTGCGGCAAGCGTGAAAGCCAGGCCAAGCGTGGCGAACGGGTTGACGGACATGACAATCTCCAGGGGCGAAGAGCGGACGCCCTCGACGTTACGCAGCCAACCTTAACGCGACCTTAAGGGGCCGGCCGATGCGCGCTTCCGTATAATTCCCGCATGCAGCCGCGTCCGCCTCCCGTGCGTCCGGACACCCTCGCGCTCGCGAACCGGGCCGCGGCGCTCGAGGCGCGCGGCGCGTTTGCGGAGGCGATCGAGGCCTGGACTCGCGCGGTCGAGCGCGACCCCGCGTTCCTTCCCGCGCAGCTGGGCCTCGCGCAGGCGCGGATCCGCGCGGGAATGCCCGCGGATGCGCTCGTGCTGCTGGATCGCGTGCGTGCGCGCGCGCCGAACGTCCCGGCCGTCTGGCTGGCCACCGGGGTTGCGCAGTCGATGCTCGGCCGGCACGAGGACGCGGTGGCGAGCGCGACGCGCGCGGCGGCGCTCGCGCCGAACGTCGCGGCGCTGCAGGCGGGCCTGGGCGACGTCCTGCGGCAAGCCGACCGCCTCGAACACGCCGCCATCGCCTACCGGAAGGCGGTCGAGCTCGCGCCCGGCGACGCCGATGCGCTGAACAAGCTCGCCACGGTCGAGCGCACGATGCGCAACTACGACGTCGCCGAGACCCTGCTGCGACGGGCCCTCGAGCGCTCGCCCGGCCATCCGTATGCGCGCGTGAACCTGGGGACGCTGGAGCTGCAGCTCGGACGTGCCGAGTCCGGCACGGCCCTCCTGCGGTCCGCCCTCGGCGATGCGCGCCTGCCGGTCGACGCGAAGGAGGAGGCG
>CALDKM010000119.1:0-4351 GCA_937898875.1 uncultured Pseudomonadota bacterium
CGTGCATCACGCCGGTGCGGTCGAGCCGCTGCTGGTCGCGCAGCTTCACGCGGCACAGGTTGAGCACGCCGTCCTGCATCGCGGCGAGCACGCGCTGGCCGCGGCCGGTCGTGTTGCGCTGGTAGAGCGCCGCGACGATGCCGAGCGCGAGGTGGAGGCCCGTGCCCGAGTCGCCGATCTGCGCGCCGGTCACGAGCGGCGGGCCGACGTCGAAGCCGGTGGTCGACGCCGCGCCGCCCGCGCATTGCGCGACGTTCTCGTACACCTTGCAGTCCTCGTACGGCCCGGGCCCGAAGCCCTTGACCGACGCGACGATCATCCGCGGGTTGAGCTGCTGGATGTGCTCCCACGTGAGGCCCATGCGCTCGAGCGCGCCGGGCGCGAAGTTCTCGACCAGCACGTCGCAGTGCCTGACCAGCGACTCGAGCACCGCCTTGCCCTTCGGGTGCTTGGCGTCGACCGTGATCGAGCGCTTGTTGTGGTTCAGCATCGTGAAGTAGAGGCTGTCCACGTCGGGGATGTCGCGCAGCTGACCGCGCGTGATGTCCCCCTCGCCCGCGCGCTCCACCTTGATGACGTCGGCGCCGAACCACGCGAGCAGCTGCGTGCACGTCGGCCCCGATTGCACGTGCGTGAAGTCCAGGATGCGGACGCCGTCCAATGCCTTGCCCATCAGTTTCCCCTATGCATTGCCGTTGATCCCGCAATCCGGCACGTGACGCCGACGCGGCATTGCCAGGCCGCGTTGAACGTCGTCGCGCCGACCAGGATCTGCGGGAAGTCGCTCGACCGACGACGCTCGAACGCGGCGCGCGGTCACTGTTTCTTCTTTGCGGAAGGATTGAGGCTCGTGATGCGGCCGCTTTCCGTGCCCGCCTTTTCGTCGATGACCGCGTTGATCAGCGTGGGCCTGCGCGAGCGGACCGCCGCTTCCATCGCTGCGCGGAGCTCGGCCGGCGTCGTGGCCAGCACGCCCACGCCGCCGAAAGCCTCCATCAGCTTCTCGTAGCGCGCGCCCTTCACGAACACGAGCGGCGACGGGTCGCGCCCTCCGGTCGGGTTCACCTCGTCGCCGCGGTAGACGCCGTTGTTGTTGAGGATCACGACGCAGACCGGCAGGTCGTAGCGGCAGATCGTCTCGCATTCCATGCCGGAGAAGCCGAAGGCGCTGTCGCCCTCGATCGCGATCACCTGCTCGCCGCCGACGACGGCCGCCGCGACCGAGAAGCCCATGCCGATGCCCATGACGCCCCACGTGCCGACGTCGAGGCGCTTGCGCGGCTTGAACATGTCGACGACCGCGCGCGTGTGGTCGAGCGCGTTCGCCCCCTCGTTGACCAGGTACGCGTCCGGGTTCGCCTTGACGATGTCGCGCACGACGTTGAGCGCGCTGTGGTAGTTCATCGGCGTCGGGTCGTTCGCGAGCGACTCCGCCATCTTCGCGACGTTCTTCGTCTTGCGTTCCGCGATGGCGCCCAGCCAGTCGGCCGGCGGCCTGGGGAAGTCTTTGCCGATGGCCTTCAGCATCGCCGCGACGCACGACCCGATGTCGCCGACCACCGGCGCGTCGATACGCACGTTGCTGTCGGCCTCCTGCGGCGAGATGTCGATCTGCACGAATCGCTTGCCGCCCCAGTCCTTGGCGCTCTTGCCGCCCCAGGTCTTGCCCTTGCCCTGGGACAGCAGCCAGTTGAGTCGCGCGCCGATCAGCATCACGACGTCCGACTCGGGCAGCACGTAGGAGCGCGCCGCCGATGCCGACTGCTCGTGCGTGTCGGGCAGCAGGCCCTTGGCCATGGACATCGGCAGGTACGGGATGCCGGTCTTTTCCACCAGCGCGCGCACGTCCGCGTCGGCCTGCGCGTACGCGGCGCCCTTGCCCAGGATGATGAGCGGACGCTTCGCGCCCTTCAGCAGGTCGACCGCGCGCTGAACGGCTTCCTGCGCGGGAATCTGGCGCGGCGCCGGATCGACGACCTTGATCAGCGAATTCCTTCCCGCCTCCGCATCGATCGTCTGCGGGAACAGCTTGGCCGGCAGGTCCAGATACACGCCGCCCGGACGGCCCGAGACTGCGGCCCGGATCGCCCGCGCCACGCCGACCCCTATGTCCTCGGCATGCAGGACCCGGAACGCGGCCTTGGCGTGCGGCCGCGCGATCGCGAGCTGGTCCATCTCCTCGTAGTCGCCCTGCTGCAGGTCGACGATCTCCCGCTCGGAGGAGCCGCTGACGAGGATCATCGGAAAGCAGTTGGTGGTCGCGTTGGCGAGCGCCGTCAGGCCGTTCAGGAATCCGGGCGCGGACACCGTGAGGCAGATGCCGGGCTTCTGCGTCATGAAGCCGGCGATGGACGCGGCGTACCCGGCGTTCTGCTCGTGACGGAACGAGATCACGCGCATGCCCGCGGCCTGCAGCTTGCGCGTGAGGTCGGTGATCGGGATGCCGGGCAGACCGAAGATCGTGTCGATGCCGTTCAGCTTCAGCGCGTCGATGACGAGCTGGAATCCGTCGGTTTCCTGCGGCCGGCGGTCGATCGCGCCGCCGCCGGCGGTCTTCGGCGCGTCGTCGGCGGTGGTCGACGAGGGCTTCGCGGCGGCTTTCATCGCTTGATCCATGCGTTCCTCCAGTGAGGGGCGGGCCGCCGGCGCGACGCCGCTGCCGCGCGCTGCTCCGGCGACGGCCCCGCCGGCAATCAGTTCGTGTCGCGCCCGGAGCCGACCCGGACCGTGTCGCGCGCGGTGCAGGCCGCACCGGCCGATGCCCGGAGCGGAGAAGAGGCGTCGATGGAGGCGGCAGGGCGGCAAGCGGCCGTCCCGCGCTGCAGGCCGTCGGTCGCAGGTGAAACGGATTGCGATGCCGGACGCATTTCCCGAAGCTCCTCCAGGGTATGCCGTCGCCCCATGTTCGCGGGGGGCGGTCTTGTCGCTTCGAGATAAGGTATTTGATATATCAGACGCGTGTCAACGCATATCCCGTGGGTTCTTCATCGAGTTTGATGCTGCGTCGCCGCAATCAGAGCGGCGCGGGATGCTGCAGAGAGTTCAGCGACGCGCGCATGCAGCTCGCGTACTCGATTGTCGGCCTCGACGTCGAGCAGCGCGAGGCTGCCGGTTGCGGGTCCGGGCGCGATCGCGTGCGACGCCGCTGTCGACGTACGTGAATCCGATGTGTCTCGGACATCTGTCCATCTTCGCGATCGTGCCGACATCAGCAGTTAAAAGTAGCTTATGTGCACCTATATTCGTCTTGTTCGCCCGCTCTTGCTCGAAGATTTCGATACGCGCGCTCTGGCGGCCGAGATTGTCGATGCCAGGAACCGCCCTTGCGCTTGCCCGGCGCCTGGGTCGCGACGGAGAGAGGGGAGCCGGGCGGGCGCAGACGGGCCGTACCCGCCAAATCTCCGGGACGGCGGGCGCATCTGCCGGGCGGCCAACCCGGAAGCGCAGAGACCAGGGACCTCATGCACCGCCGAGCGCGTCGCGCGATTCGCCTCGCGGCGTGTGTCCGGGACCATTTCTGATATATAAGATACCGGAGGAGCCGGCCCGGACCGAGAGGCGGCGGGGCGGCTCCGGACGATCCTGCGCGCCGCCCTTAAGGAAGGGTTCGAAGCACCATGGCCACCGGCACGGTTGCCGTCCCGAAGATCCCGCTCGCGCTCCAGCCGATCAGCGCGAACGCCAGCCTGCGCGACCAGGCCTATGCGGCGCTGAAGCAGGCGATCGTCGAGGCCGACATCTATTCGCACTCGGGCGAGGTCCGGCTCGACGAGCGTCAGCTCTCCCTCTCACTGGGCGTCTCGCGGACGCCCATCCGCGAGGCCATGACGCTGCTCGAGCAGGAGGGCCTGCTGCGCACCGTCCCGCGGCGCGGCATCTTCATCGTTCGCAAGACCCGGCGCCAGATCGTCGAGATGATCGAGATGTGGGCGGCGATCGAGAGCATGGCCGCCCGGCTCGCGACCGCGAACGCCTCGGACGAGGAGATCGCCGGCCTGCGCAGGATGTTCGACGAGTTCCGCACTTCGGTGCCGTCCGACCACATCAACGAGTACTCGGACGCGAACATCGCGTTCCACCAGGCGATCATCCGGCTCTCCGGCTCGAACCTGATGGGCCAGACGCTCGAGAACCTGTTCATCCACGTCCGGGCGATACGCCGGATGACGATCTCGCAGGCCGATCGCGCCGCGCGCTCGATCGTCGACCACATGCGCATCATCGAGGCGCTCGAGAAGCGCGACACCGAGCTCGCCGAGCGACTCGTGCGTCAGCACTCGCTCGATCTAGCGGCCTACGTCGAGAAGCACTGCGACTTCCTCGCGTAGCGCGATCGGCGCGCGGCTGCACG
>CALDKM010000120.1:0-4351 GCA_937898875.1 uncultured Pseudomonadota bacterium
GAAACAGGCACCACGCCGGCACCCACACCTATCGATTGCTGATTGTTAAAGAGCGGCTTCGGCGGGCCCGGGACTGCGTGTTCCGGTCAGCGGGAAGCAAAGAGGCGCGATTGTAGCACGTAAACCGGGACCGTCAACACCCCCCTTCCGGTCGACCTGCCGCCGGTGCTGCGCCCGCTGCGGCCGACGGAACTCCGGGCGCCGGGACCGCGCCGGCAGGCCCGGCCGCCGCGCGCACCCCGCTACAATCGACGGCTGCGGAGGACGTCGACCGCCCGCGCCCCAGACCCCGTGACCGATCCGACCCCACCACAGACCGCGCCCGGCGACGATGCAGTCCCCGGCGCCGCTCCCGCGCCGGACACACCTTCCGCCTCTCCCCCGGCCGACGATCCATCGGCGGGCGCCGGAGCGCCGGCCGACGCGGGAGCGGCAGCGGGATCCCGCGCCCCCGGAGCGCCCCCCGCCGCGGCGACGCGCGACCTCACCGTGGCCGGGTCGATCGTCGCGTTCGCGATAGGAGCCGCGCTCGTGATGGCCGCCTACGTCGCCGTCAACAACGGCTCGCTCCGCGCGGCGAACGCGCCACAGGCCTGGGGCGCGGACAAGCTCAACATCGCGCGCGGCGCCGGGAAGCTCGAAGGCAACGAGCTCGTCGCGCGCGCGCCCGGCAACGACGTCCTGATCGTCTCGCTGCAGACGGACTTCCGCGCGCGCGACCTCTCGGCCGTCGCCTGGGAGGTCGCGGAGATTCCGGCGGGCAGCGACGTGCGCCTGCTGTTCCAGAGCGACTACACGCCGAGGCGCGTGCACAACCGCCCGCTCGCGATCGAGGACGGCCGCGTCCTGCCGGCATCGCTCGCCGGCGACGCCGAGTGGCTGGGCCGCATCACGGGCCTCGCCATCGCCGTGAAGGCTCCCGGCGCGACGATTCGCGTGCGCGGCGTCACGGCGAAGTCGCAGAGCGCCGTCCAGATCGTTCGCGACCGCTCCGCGGAATGGTTCAAGCTCGAGTCCTGGACCGGCACCTCGATCAATGCCGTGACCGGCGGCGCGGCCGCGCAGAGCCTGCCGCTGCCGGCGGTCGTCACCCTCGCCGCGCTGATCGCTCTCGCAGCGCTCGCTCTGGCCCGGCGTTTCGCACCCGCCCGCTTCCCGCGCGGCACGGTCCCCGCCGCCGTGGCGCTCTTCATGCTCGCGTGGGCGGTGCTCGACGCGCGATGGACCGTCAATCTCGTGCGCCAGGTCGCCGCGACGGTCGAGCGATACGGCGGCAAGGACGTGGCGCAACGCACGGCCGCCACCGAGGACGCGGACCTCGTCGCATTCCTCGACAAGGCGAAGGCGCTCCTGCCCGCGGAGCCCCGGCGCGTCGTCGTGCTCGCGCAGGCGCACTACTTCCGGGGACGCGCCGGCTGGCACCTGCTGCCGCACCGCGTGCTGTGGGAGCCCGCACGCGACGTTCCGCCGCAGGCCGGACTCCTGCGCCCGGGGGATTTCGTCGTCGTCTGGCAGCGCCCCGGCACGCAATTCGACACCGCGAGCGGCCGGCTCCGGTTCGAGAACGGCGTCGACCTGCCGGCGAAGCTCCTGCTCGCCGAACGCGGCTCGGCCGTGTTCGCGATCCTCTGACGCCCGCGCGATGCAAGCCGCCGGACTCGCCTTCGCCCTCGCGCTTCCGATCCTGATCGGCGTGGCGATGCTCGCCGCATGCGTCCGCGACGCCTCGCGGACGCGGGAGGCCGGGCTCCTGCCGTGGATCGCCGGCGCCGGCTACGTCGTCGGTGCCTTCGTCCTTGCGCTGCTGATGCGCGGCATCGCGCTCACCGGTACCCGGTTCGACCTCCTGTCGATCGGCGTGCCCGGCCTCGCGATCGCGGGCGCGCTGTCGTGGCTTGCATGGCGCCGATGCGCGGCCGGATGGCGGGACGCGATGGCGGATGCGGGACGCGCGCTGCGCGCGGCGGATCTCGCGCGACCTGCGAGGATCGCGTGGTTCGCGCTGCTCGCGTGGATCGCGTTGCGGGCCGCACTGCTGCTGGTCGAGGTGTGGACGCGCCCGCTCTACCCCTGGGACGCGTGGTCGGCATGGGCGACGAAGGCGAAGACCTTCTTCGCGCTGGGCACGATCGTGCCGTTCGTCGACGCCGAGGGGTGGGCTGCCGCCGCCGGCCCCGTCTGGTTCGACGCCGCGCCGGGGCAACCCGCGACGATCCCGCTCCTGCAGGCCTGGATCGCCGTCGCGATGGGCGCCTGGGACGACGCGCGCGTCGGCTTGCCGTGGTGGCTCTTCTTCGTCTCGATCCTGCCCGTCGTCTACGGCGAGTTGCGACGTCGCGGATGCGCACCGCTCGCTTCGCTCGCCGGCGCGTGGCTCGCCGGTTCGCTGCCGCTGCTGGGCACGCAGGTCGCGCTCGCCGGCTATGCCGACCTGCCGCTCGCCGCCGCATTCACGCTCGGCGTGCTCGCGGGCGTACGCGCGATCGGGACGCGCGCGGCGGTCGACGTCGCCGCCGCCGTCGTTGCGCTGGCCGCGGTGACGCTCACGAAGTCCTCGGGCTGGGCGTGGCTGGTGGTCGCGCTGCCCGGATTCGCGGCGGCGGCGCTCGGTCCCGCCGCGTACCGGCGCATCGCGCTCGCGATGGCGGTCGCGGCGATCGGCGCCATCGGCATCGCCGCACGCTTTCCCAAGGCCGCGCTGGGGCCGGTCTCGTTCGCCTACGAGCCGGTCTGGGAAACGCTCGCCGTCGACAGCGTGCTGCTCGCGAACTGGCACCTGCTCGTCGTCGGCATCGTCGGCACGATCGCTTTTGCGTGGCGCAGGCTGCTCGCCCGCGACGTCGCGCCGCTTACGCTGGTCGTCGCGTCCGGTGCGATCTGGATCGCGATGCTGGCGGCGTTTCCGGGCGTTCGCTACTGGGGCGCCGACGGTCTCGGGCTGAACCGGGCGGTTCTCGTCCTCGCGCCGCTCGCGGTCGTCTGGATGGTGGTCGCGATGCGCGATGCCCCCGCGACTGCGCCGGAACCGGTGGCGGACGACGCGCCGTCACCGGCCTGACGCATGCTCGCGCTGCCCGACGTCACGCTCGTCTGCGCCGACTCGCTCAACCACGCCCTGACGGCGCGGGCGATGGCCCGATGCTGCGCGAGCGCGAGATTCGCCCGCGCGTGGCTCCTCACCGACGCGCTCCCCGACGGCGTGACTCTGCCCGCCCCCGTCGAAGTCGCACACGTCCCGAAGATCGCATCGATCGGGGACTACTCGACCCTGATGCTCAAGGGACTTGGTCCCTACGTCGACACCTCGCACGTCCTCGTCGTGCAGTGGGACGGATTCATCCTCAATCCCGAGACGTGGAACGCCGAATACCTCGCGTACGACTACATCGGGGCGCCCTGGTCGTTCCACCCGGAGGGTCGCCGGGTCGGCAACGGGGGCTTCTCCCTGCGATCGCGACGGCTGATCGACGCGCTTGCCGATCCCCGGATCACGCTGGACGGTCCCGAGGATCACGCCATCGGCGTCACCCATAGGCAACTGCTGGAAGAGGCGCACGCCATTCGCTTCGCGCCCGAACTCCTGGCCCGGCAGTTCTCGTTCGAGACGATGCCGCCGAGCGGGCGCCCGTTCGGATTCCACGGGATGTTTCACTTCGCGGCGGTCCTGCCGGAGCACGAGCTCGTCGGCCTCGCGCCCGAGTTCCCGGATCACGTCGCGAAGTCGACCCAGTGCCATGCGCTGCTGCGCAATTGCGTCTCGCTCTCCAGGTGGCGAGCGGCGCTGGCGCTCGCGACCCGGATGTCCGAAGCCGATCCGGCCGATCGCGAAGCGGCCGAGATCGTCGAACGCGCAGCTCACGCTGCGGCGCGCGGCGTGGGCATCGGGCGCAACGATCCGTGCCCCTGCGGCAGCGGCAGGCGCTACAAGCAGTGCCACGGGGCGCAAGGCGCCGGGGCGAACGCCGCGCCTCCCGCGCGCGACCCCGACGAGCTCGTGCGCGCGGGCGCCGAGGCTCACCGCGCCGGGCGCCTCGACGAGGCCGAGCGCGCCTATCGAGCGGCGCTCGCGCTCGTCCCCGGTCACACGCTGGCCGAGCACTATCTCGGCGTGATCGAGGCGCACCGCGGCAATCTCGGCGACGCGCTCCCCCGTCTCGAGCGCACCGCCGCCGCGCATCCGGACGAACCGGATTTCCAGGTGCACCTGGGGCTCGCCTGCGCCGCGTCGGACCGGTTCGACGACGCGATCGCGTGCTACCGGCGCGGGCTCGCCCCCCCGCCCCGTCCCCCGGGCGCGGGGGAAAACCTGGGGCGCGCGCCCCCGGGGGAGAAAAGCCGCGACGCGGCCGCC
>CALDKM010000121.1:0-19430 GCA_937898875.1 uncultured Pseudomonadota bacterium
TGCGCGCGGCGGGCAGGACGCTGCTGTTCAGCTCGCACGTGATGCAGGAAGTCGCCGCGCTGTGCGACCGCATCGTGATCCTGGGCCACGGCCGCGTCGTCGCGACGGGGACGGCGGACGAACTGATCGCGCAATCCGGCGCGGCGACGCTCGAGGACGCGTTCGTCGCGCTGCTCGGCAGCGGCGAAGGACTCGCGGCATGAGGACGGGGACGCCGTGAACCGCATCCTCGTCATCGCCCGCAAGGAGCTCGTCGAGACGTTCCGCGACCGGCGCGCGATGCTGATGGCGCTCGCGACCGCGGCGCTCGCGGGGCCGATCTTCCTCGTGCTGATCTTCAACATGATCGCGTCGCAGGGCGAGCGCGCGCGAACGCTCTCGCTGCCTGTCGGCGGCGCCGAGCACGCGCCGGCGCTCGTCGCATTCCTCGAGCGCGAGGGCGTGCGGATCCTGCCTCTGCCCGCGGACGCCGAGGCGCGCATCCGTGCGGGCGAGCTCGACGTCGCGCTCGTCGTCGACCCGGCGTTCGCGGCGCAGGTCGCCGACGGCAGGTCCGGGAAGGTCCGCCTGATCGCCGACCGCTCGCGCGACCGCGCGCGCGCCTCGATCGACCAGGCCGAGACGCTGCTGCGCGCGTACGGCCGCCAGTGGGGCGGACAGCGGCTGTTGATGCGCGGCGTCGTGCCGGCCGTCGCGCAGCCGCTCGACGTCGTCGTCGAGGACCTCGCGACGCCGCAGCAGTCGGGCGCGCTCGTGCTCTTCCTCGTCGCGTACTACGGGCTCTTCGCCGCGGTGATGGGCGGCATGCCGCTCGCGCTCGACGCGACCGCGGGCGAGCGCGAGCGCCAGTCGCTCGAGCCGCTGCTCGCGACGCCCGCCGCCGCGCACGAGATCGTCGTCGGCAAGTGGCTCGCGGTCGCGGCGTTCGCGGCGCTGGTCGTCGTCGTCACGCTCGCGGGCTTCGCGCTCACGCTTTCGTTCGCGCCGCTGCCTCCGGTGGGCGTGCCTTTCCTGTTCGGCGGTCGCGAGTTCGCGCGCTTCCTCGCGATCCTCGTGCCGATGATCGCGCTGATGCCCGCCGCGCTCCTGTGGCTCGGCAGCCGCGGCCGCACGATCAAGGAAGCGCAAACCAACCTGTCGCTCCTGCTGTTCGTCGTGTCGGTCATCCCGGTCGTGCAGCTGTTCCTGCAGCGGCGCGAGCCGGACTGGCTGGTCGCGGTGCCGGTGTCCGGCCAGTACCTGCTCCTCAACCGCGCGCTGCGCGGCGAGCCGATCGCGCTCGTCGATCTCGCGCTGTCGTGCGCGGTCCCGGCCGCGCTCGTGGCGCTCCTGCTCTGGTCGATCGCGCGCCGCTATGCGGACGAGGCGGTGCTCGCGGGGAAGTGACACGCACCTTCGCGACCTCAGATGGGGGACAATGCCGCTTTTCACCGTGGTCCATCGACGATGACGCGCAGGACGCTCCTGGCAGCGGCGCTGATCCCCGCGGCGGCGCCGCCCCCTTGTCCTTCCCGGGCACAGGCCCCGCCCTGGCCGGGCAAGCCCGTCCACATAGTCGTTCCCTGGCATCGAACTCGAGGTCGTCGACCCGAACGCGTATCCCGTTCCGCCGGGCGAGCCCGGCGAGATTCGCTTGCGCTGACGAGGCATGGTCGACCGTTGCTTCGACGACCCCGTCGCGACGTCGAGGCATTGCGCGGACGGCTGGTTCAGTCCGCGCGACACCGCGACGATCACGCCGGAGGGCGTTCTCCGCTTCCTCGGCCGCGAAGCCGACATGATGATGCTGAACGGCATCAACACTTTCCCCGCCGGGATCGAGCGCGAGCTCGCGACGATGCTTGACGGGCGTGGCGACGATGCCTGACTCCCGCTTTCCGCGATCGGCGAACGGACCGACGCGCGACGATAGCCGGATGCGCCCTGCGGCCGCGTGCCCGGACCGAAACCCGACCCTCCCGACGAACGATCCGCCATCATGAAGCGCCTTCCCGTCTTTCTCGTCTCCTTCCTCGCAACGCTCTCCGTCGTTCCCGCCTGGGGGCAGCCCGCGCCGTTTCCATCGCACCCGATACGCATCGTGGTCCCCTTCGTCCCCGGCGGCTACGTCGACGCGTACGCGCGACTCGTCGCGACCCACCTCGGCACGGCCCTGGGCCAGCAGGTCTACGTCGAGAACCGGCCCGGCAGCAGCGGTAACACCGGCAGCGAGTACGTAGCGAAGTCGGCGCCGGACGGCCATACGCTGCTCGTCACTGCCATCAACACCCACGCCGTCAACGTCTCCCTCTACAAGAACCTGCCGTTCGACCCGGTCCGCGATTTCACGCCGATCGCGCTCGTCGCCGACGGGGTCTCGGCATGGGTCGTTCCCGCGTCGCTCGACGTCGCATCCGTCGGGGAGCTGATCGCGCTCGCGCGCTCGCAGCCCGACGCGCTCAACTACGGCAGCGCCGGTGTGGGAACGCTCGGTAACCTGACGGTCGAATGGGTGAAGTCGCGCACGGGCGTGCGGATGGGACACGTGCCCTACAAGGGCGAGAACGACGCGCTTCTCGCCGCACTGCGCGGCGACGTCGCGCTGTCGCAGGTCTCGGTGGCGAGCGCGCTTCCCCACCTCAACTCGGGCAAGGTGCGCGTGATCGCGACCACCGGCCCCGCGCGCGCGGGACCGCTTCCCGGCGTACCGACGATCTCGGAGACGCTCCCTGGCGTGAGCGGCAGCGCGTGGATCGGGATGTTCGGCCCCGCGAACCTGCCGCCGGCGATCACGATGCGCATCAACGACGAGGTCCGGCGGATCATGACCTCCCCCGAAGTCCGGGAGCGCCTTGCCGCGAACGCGCTGGTCTCCCCTCCGATGACTCCGGAGGAGTTCGGCGCGTTCCAGCGCGCCGAGATCGCCAAGTGGGCGGAGGTCGTCAGGACGAACGGCATCCGCGTCGAGTAGCGGCGCCCGCGGGAAACGTGTTCCCATGCCTACACCCTTTGGCGCGATGCTCGAAGCGCATGCGCTCGCGCGGCCGGCGCACCCCGCCCTCGCGATGCCGGGCGCGGATATCGGCTATCCCGAGCTGATCCGCCGCGTCCGGCGCTGTGCGGCGCAGCTCGCCCGCGAAGGCTGCCGGACGCCCGGGTCCGTCGGCGTGGCGGTCGACGACGACCTGGGCAACATCGTGGCGAGCCTCGCTCTCCTCGCACTCGGCGTTCCGCAGATCGCACTCCCGGCGTCGGACCCGATGCCCATGCGGCGCCAGCTGGCGCGCCGATTGTCGCTCGCGCACGTCGTCGTCGACGACGCGCGCGCCGGCGTCGACGGCATCGACACGATCGTGCTCGCGCCGGTTGCGGTCGACGGCTCGGCGCCTGCTCCTCCCGTCGCGCCGGTCCTCGTCGACCCGGACGCGCCGGCGATGTATGCGACGAGCTCGGGGACGACCGGCGTGCCCAAGCTCTTCGCGCACAGCCAGCGCACGGTAGGCTCGCGGGCGAGCCAGATCGCGCTCGCCCAGGGGTTCGCGCCCGACGAACGCGTGATGGTGACGATGGCCGTGCCGACGCACCTCGGCAAGATGGCGCGGCTCAACGCGCTGTGGTGCGGCGCGACCGCGATCCTCCCGGGCACGCCGTCGCCGTCGGCACCGTCGTTGATCGAGCTCTGCGAGAGCCTGCGCGTCACCTACCTGCAGATGACGGTGCTGCAGGCCCGCAATCTCCTGCTGGGGTTCGACGGGACGCGTCGGCTGCCGCCGTTCACCCGCGTGTTCCTCGGCGCCGCACGCATGCCCCCGGGATTCCCGCGGGCGTTCGAGTCCCGCGTCGGCGGTCGCGTGTTCGACCGGTACGGCACCACCGAGGTCAACCTCATCGCGACCACCTGGCCCGCCGGCGACGAAGGCGTGCCCGACGCCGTCGGCAGGCCTGCGCCGGGCACCCTGGTCGAGATCGTCGGCGACGACGGCGCGACCTGCCCGCCGGAGACGATCGGGGAGATCCGCGTGCGGTCCGACGGCATGGCATCCGGCTATCTCGACGATCCCGTGGCAACGGCGCGGCATTTCCGCGGAGGCTGGTTCTACCCGGGGGACGTCGGGGCCGTCACGCGCGACGGCGTCCTCCGCTACCTCGGCCGCAAGGACGACATGATGATCCTGAACGGCATCAACATCTTCCCCGCCGAGATCGAGCGCGTCCTCGAGGAGCACCCCGCGGTGGGCACCGCGGCCGCGTTCCCGATACCTTCGTCGATCTACGGGGACATCCCCGTCGCGGCAGTCGAGCTGAACGGCAGGGTGCCGGCGGACGCACCGATGCTCGTCGCCTATTCGCGCGAGCGTCTCGGCGTGCGCGCGCCGAGGAAGATCGTCGTCGTCGACGCGCTGCCGCGCAACGCCGCGGGCAAGGTCGTCAAGCGAGCGCTCGCCGAGATGCTGGCGCTGCGCCGGAGCGGCGGTTGACCGCCGCGCGGGCGCTCACCCGCCTTCGCGCGGCCGCACCGTGATCAGGTCCGCCGCCACCGCCTCCCACGCCGCGGCGATGCGCAGGAGGTCCGCGTCGGCACGCGGCCTGCCGATCAGCTGGAGACCCATCGGCAACCCGCCCGCACCGAAGCCTGCCGGCACGCAGACGCACGGAAGCCCGGCAAGCGTCGCGTAGATCGTCACCTCCATCCAGCGATGGTAGGTGTCCATCGTCCGGCCCGCGATCTCGGAGGGATGCCGGAGCTTCGCGTCGAACGGCCAGACCTGCGCCGAGGGAAGCGCGAGCACGTCGCAGGCCTCGAACAGCCGCACTAGCTGCTGGTAGAAGCGGGTTCGCTCGCCGCTGGCGCGCAGCGTGTCGAGCCCCGAAAGGCCCCGCGCCGAATCGACCTCCCACAACGCCTCGGCCTTGACCTGCGCCCGGCTCCCGGGACGGGAGAGCAACGGTGCGATCCGGCCCGCGACCAGCCACTGCCGCCACACGAGCCAGGTCTCCCACGCCCGCACCGGATCGAATCCTGGCGCGACGGCCTCGACGATGGCGCCCGCGCCCTCGAAGCGGCGCAATGCCTGCACGCAGGTGTCGAGCACGCCGGGTTCGGTCGCGAGATGGCCATCGAGATCGGCGAGCCAGCCGACGCGCACGTCGCGCAGCGCGGCGTGCGTCGCCCCGGCCGCGGCGTCCGCGAAGCTGCTCGCGCGCTCCAGCGAGAGCGGCGCGCGCGGATCGTAACCGGCCTGCACGTCGAGCAGGCGCGCGAGGTCGAGCGCAGTGCGCGCCATCGGGCCGCAGGTGGGCAGCTGCGTGACGAAGACGTCGTCCACCGGCCAGTTCGGCACCCGTCCCTGGCTCGGGCGCATGCCGAAGACGTTGTTCCAGCCCGCGGGATTGCGCAGGCTGCCCATGAAGTCGCTGCCGTCGGCGACCGCGAGCATGCGCGTCGCGAGCGCGACCGCCGCCCCGCCGCTGCTGCCGCCCGCCGACCGCTCGGGATCGTAGGCGTTCACCGTCGTGCCGAACACCTCGTTGAACGTGTGCGAACCGAGCCCGAACTCCGGCGTGTTCGTCTTGCCGATGACGATCGCGCCCGATGCCTTCATCCGTTGCACCATCAGGTCGTCGTGCGGCGGGACGAAGTCGCGCAACAGCGGCGAGCCGAGCGTCGTGCGCAGGCCCCTGGTGGCGGCCATGTCCTTGATGGCCTGCGGCAGCCCGTGCAGCCATCCGCGGCGTTCGCCGCGCGCGAGCTCCGCGTCGCGCTCGCCGGCCTCGCGCATCAGGTCGTCGTGATCGCGCAGGCTCACGATCGCGTTGTGGCGCGGATTGGCGCTCGCGATCCGCGCGAGCGTCGCGTCCATCAGCTCGCGGCACGAGAACTCGCGCGCGGCGATGCCGCGGGACAGGGCGTCGGCGTCGAGGTCGGTCAGCTCGGCCATCGGGAACCGTCAATCCGGCCGATTGCGCATCCAGTCGGCCGTGCCGAAGAACGCCTGCATCAGCGGCTCGACGAGCTCGCGCGGCGCCGCAACGTCGTCGAGCGCCATGCGCATGCACGCGAGCCAGGCGTCGCGCTCGGGACTGGCGATCGGGAACGGCAGGTGGCGGGCGCGCAGCCGCGGATGGCCGAACCGCTCGACGTAGTGCTGCGGCCCGCCGAGCCAGCCGGACAGGAACCAGTGGAGCTTGTCGCGCGCGTGCTCGAGCGTCGGCGCGTGGAGCCTGCGGATGCCGGCGAACGCGTCCTCGAGGTCCATCCGGTCGTAGAACGCGTCGACGAGCGCACGCACGCCCGCGTCGCCGCCCAGCCTCTCGTAGGGCGTCGCCCCGGCCGGCGGCCGCGCGTCCGTCGCCGCGTCGGCGGTCATCCGTCAGCCGAGCTGCCGGATCACCGCGAGCGGCGGCTGGCGTGCGGTGTTGCGCGTGCCGATCCAGCCGGCGAGCGTGACGACGAGCGCGCCGCCCGCCACGCCCCACAGCCACACCCAGCCGGTCCCCGAGTACGGGATCTGGAACACGCGGTCGGCGAGCACCCATCCCGTCGCGGTCGCGCCGGCCGCGGCCAGCACCCCCGCGAGCGCGCCCAGCACGACGAACTCCGCGACCTGCGCCGCCGACAACTGCCTTGCCGACGCGCCGATCGTGCGCAGGATCGCCGCGTCGAAGCGCCGCTCGTCCTGCGTCGACGCGATCGCAGCCTGCAGCACGAGCAGGCCGCCCAGCAGCGTGAACAGGAACACGAACTCGACCGCGCGCGACACCTGGTCCATGATCGACTGCACCTGCCGGATCACCTCGCCGACGTCGATCGCGAGCACGTTCGGATACTGCTGGAGCAGCGCGGAAACCCACGCGCCCGACGACGCGCCCTCGGGCAGCCGAACCGCGCCGATGTAGGAGGTCGGCATGCCGTCGAGCGCGCCCGGCGGGAACAGCGTGAAGAAGTTCGGACGGAAGCTGTCCCAGTCGACCTTGCGCAGGCTCGTGATGCGCGCGGACACCGGCGTGCCGGCGATGTCGAACGTGAGTTCGTCGCCGAGCTTGAGCATCAGCGACTCGGCGATGCCGTCCTCCATCGACACGCCATCGCCGGCCTTCCCGCCGGTTCCCCAGAACGTGCCGGCGGTGACGCGGTTGGTCTTCGGCAGCGAGTCCGCGTACGACAGGTTGAACTCGCGCTCGGCGAGGCGCCGCGAGCGGGGGTTGTCGTACTGGCGCGTGTCGAGCGTCGCGCCGTTCACCGCGGTGAGCCGCCCGCGCACCATCGGATACAGGTCCGTTCCGGGTCCGCCGATCGCGCGCATCGCATCGCGCACGCCGTCGACCTGATCGGGAAGCACGTTGATCACGAAGTGGTTCGGCGCGTCGGCCGGCAGGCTCGCGCGCCAGTTCTTCATCAGGTCGCCGCGCACGACGGTGAGCAGCAGGAGCGCCATCAATCCCAGCGCGAGCGCTCCGACCTGCAGGCTCGACGCGAGCGGGCGCCGCCGCAGGTTCGCGAGTCCGAAGCGCCACGTGATGCCGCGCTGGGGGAGCCGCTTCAACGCCACGATCAGGAGCCACGCGGCGACCGCCGCCGCGACGATGAGCCCGCCGACGCCGCCGACCATGATCGCGCCGGTCTTCACGTCCTGCGCCTGCCAGCCGATCAGCGCGGCGATCACGCCCGCGCCGAGCGCGTAGGCGACGAGCGCGGACGGACGCGGCCGCGGCAGGTCGCGCCGCAGCACGCGCAGCGGCGGCACGCTCGCGAGCGCGAGGAGCGGCGGAAGCGCGAAGCCGAACAGCAGCAGCACGCCGGTCGCGAACGAGGCGGCGCCGGGGGCGAACGACGGCGGCGGAAGCTCGGCCGACGTGAGCGACCCGAGCACCGAGACGAGCAGCGCCTGCCCGAGGAGCCCGAGCACGACGCCGAGCGCGCTCGCGACGAGCCCCAGCACGACGAACTGCGCGACGAAGAGCGCGAGCGCCTTGCCTTCGGACGCGCCGAGGCAGCGAAGCATCGCGGCGGTGTCGAGGTGGCGGCGCAGGTAGCGAGACGATGCGAGCGCGACCGCCACGGCGGCGAGAATCACCGCGACCAGCGCGGCGAGCCCGAGGAACTGCTCGGCGCGGTCGAGCGTCTGCCGCACCTCGGGCTGGACGTCGCGGACGCTCTCGAGCCGCTGGCCCGGCTTCAGCTCCGCGTTCGCCCGCCTCACGAAGTCGGCGAGTGCCTTGCCTCCCGCCGCCTCGGCGACGAGCAACCGGTACGTCGCGCGGTTGCCCGGTTGCAGCAGGTTGGTCGCCGCGAGGTCGTCGGCGTGGATCAGGAGGCGCGGTCCCGACGACAGGAGGCCGGTCGCCACCTCGGGCTCCTGCCGGATCGCAGGGCCGACCGTGAGCGTCGCCTCGCCGACGACCAGTCGGTCGCCGGGCCTGAGATCGAGGCGCTGCGCGAGCCGCTCGTCGGGCCACGCTTCGCCGCGAGGTGGCGAGGCGGTCGCCCGAACGCCGTCCGGATGCGCGGGATCCGCGAGCACGATCGCGCCGCGCAGCGGATAGCCCGGCGGCACCGCCTTCACGTTCGCCAGCACCGGCGAGGCGTCGCTCCCCGGCTTCTGCACCATGCTGTTGAACCGGACGACCGGCAGTGCGCCGAGGCCGTGCGAGCGCGCGTCGTCGGCCAACGATGCCGGCAGCGGCCGGTCCGACGAGATCATCACGTCCGCGCCGAGCAGCAGGCTCGCCTGCGAGGTGAGCGCCGCCTTGACGCGGTCCGCGAAAAATCCGACCGTGCCCATGCTGCCCACCGCGAGCACGAGCGCGGCGGCGAGCACCGTGAGCTCGCCCGCGCGCCAGTCGCGCGCGAGCATGCGCAGCGCGAGCTTCAGAACCTTCGCGGGCGCGAGACGGTCGCGCATGTCAGCGCGGCGCCTCGTCGGCGACGAGACACCCCGACGAGAGCGACAATCGCCTCGTGCAACGCGACGCCAGCGCGTTGTCGTGCGTGACGAGCACCAGCGTCGTGCCCCGCTCGCGGTTCAGGCGGAACATCAGGTCGGCGATCTCGGCCCCGGTCGCACCGTCGAGGTTGCCGGTCGGCTCGTCGGCCATCAGGAGCTTCGGGTCGCCGGCGAACGCGCGGGCGATCGCGACGCGCTGCTGCTCGCCGCCCGAAAGCTGCTTCGGGTAGTGCGTCGTGCGCTTCGAGAGGCCCACGCGGTCGAGCCAGCTTCGCGCGCGACTCGCGGCATCGTCGGCCCCCGCCAGCTCGAGCGGCAGCATCACGTTCTCGAGCGCGGTCAGCGCCGGCAGCAGCTGGAACGACTGGAACACGAACCCGAGCAGCCGCTGGCGCAGCGCGGCTCGCGCGTCCTCGTCGAGCCCCGAGAGCGCGTGCCCGCCGATCCACACCTCGCCCTCGCTCGGGCGGTCGAGCCCGGCCAGGAGACCGAGCAGCGTCGTCTTGCCCGAGCCCGACGCGCCGACGATCGCGACCGATTCGCCCGGCGCGATGTCGAACGTGACGTCGTCGAGGATCGTGAGCGGAGCGTCGCCGCTCGTGACCGTCTTGGTGAGCCCGTCGGCGCGCAGGAGCGGTTTCGGCGTGGAATCGTCGGAGGGGGACATTCGGGAACCATGGGGGCGTGCGGGGCGCCGCGCAAGTCGACGGCGACGAAAAGCCGCCTCCGGCACCTGATCCGACGATTCTACGCGACGCGACGAGGCGCCCCGCCTGGACGTTCCCCTACAATGAGACCCCGATGACGTCCGGACAGCGAACTCGCCGCGACTTTCTGGCCGCCAGTGCCGCCGCGGCGGGGCTCGCGCTCGCCCCGGCGGCGACGCGGGCAGCGCTCGCCGGTCCGCCCCCGGAGCTCAACGGCCCCCTGGGGGATGCTCGCGCAGCGAGCAGCGGGGGAACGTCACCTCAGCCGCCCGTGATCCTCGTACTCGGCGACTCGATCTCGGCTGCCTGGGGCCTCCCGCCGGGCACCGGCTGGACGCACCTGCTGCAGCAGCGACTTGCCGAGCGCGGTCGCCCGCATCGAGTCGTCAACGCGAGCATCAGCGGCGACACGACGGCGGGCGGTCGCTCGAGGCTTCCCGCGCTGCTCGAGCGCCACAGGCCCGCCATCGTCGTGATCGAGCTGGGCGGCAACGACGGCCTGCGGGGCGGCAGCCTCGCGGCGACGCGCGAGAACCTGGTCGCGATGACCGCGGCGACGAAGGCCGCCGGCGCAATGCCTCTTCTCGTCGGCATGAAGCTGCCGCCGAACTACGGTCCCGCCTACACGCGCGAGTTCGACGCGATCTTCGCCGACGTCGCGAAGGCGCAGGGGGCGCCGCTGGTGCCCTACTTCTTCGCCGGCTTCGGCGAGGACCGCAGCTGGTTCCAGCCCGACGGCATCCATCCGTCGGAGATCGCGCAGCCGAAGCTGCTCGACAACGTCTGGCCCGCGCTGGAGCGGCTGCTTCCGCGCAAGCGATGAGCGCCACCGGTACGGGACGAGGCGGCAAGCCCGCCGACGCGGGCGAGGCCGCCCGGTGAGCCCCCGATCGCCGCGCACCGTCGGGGTCGACGCCATCGCGTCCCATCCCGACCGGCTCGACGTTCGAAGCCCGTCGGAGTTCGCGGAAGATCACGTCCCCGGCGCGTTGAGCTGCCCGGTCCTCGACGACGAGGAGCGGGCGCGCGTGGGCACGCTGCACGCGCAGGCGAGCGCGTTCGAGGCGAAGAAGGTCGGCGCCGCGCTGGTCTCCCGCCACATCGCGACGATTCTCGAGACCGTCGCGCGCGACAAGCCGCGCGACTGGGCGCCGCTCGTCTACTGCTGGCGCGGCGGCAAGCGGTCCGGCTCGCTCGCGCACGTGCTGAACGAGATCGGCTTCCCGGCCGTCCAGCTCGAGGGCGGCTATCGCGCCTGGCGCCGCCACGTCGTCGCGCGACTCGCGACCCTTCCCGCGGCGTTCCGCTACCGCGTCGTCTGCGGCGTCACCGGGTCGGGCAAGAGCCGCCTCCTCGCCGCGCTGGAGCTCGAGGGCGCGCAGGTGCTCGACCTCGAGGCGCTCGCACGGCACCGCGGATCGCTGCTCGGCGACCTGCCCGGCGCGCCGCAGCCGTCCCAGAAGGCGTTCGAGACCGCGATCCACGAGACGTATGCGCGCTTCGATCCGGGCCGCGTCGTCTGGGTCGAGTCGGAGAGCCGCAAGATCGGCGCGCTGCAGGTTCCCGATGCGCTGCTCGAGCGCATGCGCACCGCGCCGTGCGTCCGCGTCGAGCTTCCCCCGGGCTCGCGCCTCGCGCTTCTCAAGGAGGAGTACGCCCACTTCCTCGCCGACCCCGGCGCGCTCTCGACGCGCCTCGCGCACCTGAAGGAGATTCACGGGCAGGCGACGATCGCGCGATGGAGCGCGCTGGCCCACGCGCGCGACTTCGACGCCCTCGTCGCCGAGCTGCTCGAATCGCACTACGACCCGACCTACCTGCGCGCGATGACGCGCAACTACGCCGGGTTCGAAGCGGCGGCGCGCGTGTCGCCCGCCGACATCGGGATGCCCGCCTGGCGCGCGCTCGCGCGCGAGCTCATCGCGGGCGAAGCAACCCGAACGCCCTGACCCGCATCACCCGACAGGACCTCCCGTGCCCGCCTACGCCTTCCGCCTCGTCAACGTCTTCGCCCCGTCGGCGCTCGCCGGAAACGCGCTCGCGGTCGTCGAGGACGCGCGCGGGCTCGACGACGCGACGATGCAGGCGCTCGCGCTGCAGTTCAACCTGTCGGAGACGACGTTCGTCCTGCCTTCATTGTCCGCGACGAGGCGCGTCCGCATCTTCACGCCGACCTTCGAGATGCCGTTCGCGGGCCACCCGACGCTCGGCACCGCCCACGTCGTGCGAGAGCTCGCCGGGACCGGGAACAAGGTCACGCTCGAGATGAAGGCGGGCGTGATCCCGGTCGAAGCGGCCGCGGACGTCTGGACGCTGCAGGCCAACGCGCCGCGGCACCGGACGCCGCAGGCCCCGCGCGAGTCGCTCGCCTCGATGCTCGGGCTCGAACCCGCCGACGTCGGAATCGCGCCGCTGTGGGTCGACACCGGCTCCGACCAGCTCGTGATCCCGTTGACGTCGTTCGAGGCGGTCCGCCGCGCGGCACCGCGGCCGGAGGCCATGCTCGCGCATGCGACGAACGACACCAGGGCGATGGCTTACGTCTTCGCGCGCGAGGGCAACCGCGTGCTCGCTCGGTTCTTCTTTCCGAAGCACGGGACGGTGGTCGAGGATCCGGGGACCGGGTCCGCGTGCGCGAACCTGGGCGGCTGGCTCCTCGCGACCGGCGCTCCGCTCCCGCAGAAGCTCGCCATCGACCAGGGCGAGGCCGTCGGGCGACCCTGTCGGCTCGGCCTCGAGGTGACGTCCGACCGGCGCATCCTCGTGTCCGGACGCGTGGTCGAGATCGCCCGCGGCGAGCTCAGGCTCTGACGTCCTCCCGAGACGGCCGGTGACCTCGGCGGGGGCGGACCGGGCACTGGAAGCAGGCATCGGTGCCCCGCCCGTCGACCGGGAGGCCGGGGCGACCGCTGACGGCGGAAGCTGCCCGAACGCTCCCGAGGGTTCGCATGCCCTTCGTCCGAACGACGCTCGCCCTCGCGGCGGCGGGCGTCTGCGTCGCGCACCGCGGCCAGGCCGCGGGAGGCTCCGCGGGCGAGACTCCCCGGCTCGACCGCGTCGGCGACGGCAAGCTGCCGCACGCGTTCGACCTCCGCGGCGTCCATGCGACGGTGCCCGAGCGCCGGCGGTCGATGGACGCGCGCGGCGCGCCGGGCGGGCGCATCGCGGTCCGGCCGATCCAGCGCGTCCGGCTCGCCTATGGCGGGAGGCGAGACGTCACGCGTCCGCCGCCGCTGGCGCGGTCGCGTTGGCGTCCCAGGCCGCCAGGAACTCCCGCCAGTGCGGTGCGCCCGTGGCCGCGATCTTCTCGCGGGCAAGCGAGATCTCCGCCGCGTAGCCGCCGGCGGTGAGCTCCCCCCGCATCAGCCTGAAGCGCTGATAGAGCAGGTAGGTGTTCAGCACGTCGCACTCGCAGTAGCTGCGCACCTCGTCGATCGCGCCTCGCGCAACCGCGGCGGCAACGTCCCCGCCGTCCATCCCGAGCTTGCCCGGAAACCCGCACAGCTTCGCGATCGCGTCGAGCGGCGCGTTCGCGCGCCCCTGGAACTGCGCGAGCACGTCCATCAGGTCGACGTGACGCGTGTGATACCGGTTGAGGTAGTTGTTGTACTTGAACTCGCGTTCGTCGTCGCCCCAGTCCCAGTAGCGCTGCGCCGCGATCCCGTGGATCAACGCGCGATGGTGCAGCACAGGCAGGTCGAACCCGCCGCCGTTCCAGCTCACCAGCTGCGGCGTGAACTTCTCGATGCCCTCGAAGAAGCGCCGGATCAGGTCGGCCTCGGACTCGCCGGACTCGCCCACCGACCAGACCCGGAGGTCGTCGCCTCGCCGCAGCGCGCACGCGATCGCGACCACCTTCTGCAGGTAGTGCGGCGCGAAGTCGCTGCCGGTCTGCGCGCGGCGCGACTGCGCGAAGCCTTCCGCGACGTCGGCGTCGGGCAGGTCCGCGGGCAGTCCGTTGATCCGGCGGATGCCGTCGACGTCGGGGACGGTCTCGAGGTCGAAGACGAGGATCGGCGTCATGGCGTCGGGAAGTCGTCGGGGCGGCGCGCGCTCACGCGAACACGCCGGTGGACAGGTATCGGTCGCCGCGGTCGCACGCGATGAACGCGATCGTCGCGTTCTCGACCTCGCGCGAGATCCGCAGCGCCACCGCGCACGCGCCGCCGGAGCTCACGCCGCAGAAGATTCCCTCTTCGCGCGCGAGCCGCCGCATCGTCTCCTCCGCCTCCGGCTGCGTCACCGGCTCGATGCGGTCGACGCGGCGCGCATCGTAGATCTTCGGCAGGTAGGCCTCGGGCCACTTCCGGATGCCCGGGATCGACGCGCCTTCGGCCGGCTGGGCGCCGACGACGACGATGGCGGGACTCTTCTCCTTCAGGTATCGCGAGACGCCCATGATCGTGCCGGTCGTGCCCATCGACGAGACGAAGTGCGTGATGCGGCCGCCGGTGTCGCGCCACAGCTCGGGCCCCGTGCCCCGGTAGTGCGCGAGCGGATTGTCGGGATTCGCGAACTGGTCGAGCACGATGCCGCGCCCCTCGTCGCGCAACCTGACGGCGAGGTCCCGGGCGCCCTCCATCCCCTCCGCCTTCGTGACGAGGATCAGCTCGGCGCCGTACGCCGTCATCGACTGGCGCCGCTCGAGCGAGAGGTTGTCCGGCATGATCAGGATCATCCGGTAGCCCTTCATCGCCGCGACCATCGCGAGCGCGATGCCCGTGTTGCCCGACGTCGCCTCGACGAGCGTGTCGCCCGGGCGGATGTCGCCGCGCTTCTCGGCCTCCACGATCATCGACAGCGCGGGCCGGTCCTTCACCGACCCCGCCGGATTGTTGCCCTCGAGCTTGGCGAGGATCGCGTTCGACGTCGCGCCGGGCATCCGCTGCAGGCGGACCAGCGGCGTGTTGCCGATCGTGGATTCGACGGTGGTGAGCATGCCCGGGCGGATGATGCGGCGAAGGGTCCGGGACCCAGTCTAGCATCGCCCGCGCGGGCCGCTCCCAACGCAACGCCCCTGTCACTTGCGCGGCTTCTCCTCCGCGATCCGACCCGCGTCGGCGCGCGCGACGGTCGGCGCGCCCTTCCCTTCGGCGCGACTCGCCCCCTTCGCCGGCCCGGGGGCGACCACGAGTTCCGGACGCAGGCGGTCGACGAGCTTGCCGCGGAAACCCTTGACGTCCCGCAGGTCGTCGACCGACTTGAACGGGCCTTTCGCGGTGCGGTGATCGATGATGGCCTGGGCCTTCGTCGGGCCGATGCCGGGCACGGCGACGAGCTCGTCGCGCGTGGCGGTGTTGAGGTTGACCGCGGCGAGCGCGGGAGAGGATGCGGAGGCGCACGCGAACGCGAGCGCGACGAGGATGCGGATCATCGGGACCTCTACATGGTGGACGCGACCGGTCTCGAGGACCCGCACCGTGTGCGCGGATCCCCCCGGTCGTGCCGCCAGTGTCGAGGTCAGGCGCGATCGCGCGCCATCAGCCATTCGACGTAGCGTCGCACGCCCTCGTCGAGCGGCACCGTCGGCGCGTCGTAGCCCGCCGCGCGCAGCCGCGTCAAGTCGGCCTTCGTGTAGTTCTGGTACTTGCCGACGAGCGCCGGCGGGAACGGGATGTACGAGATCGCGCCCTCGCGCACCAGTTCGTCGATGCCCGAGGCGGGCCCGCCTCCGGCCGCGCGCACCGCGTTGATCACGGAAGCGGCCACTGCGTTGTACGTCTCGGCGCGACCGCTGCCGACGTTGAAGATGCCCGAGCGCTCGGGGTGGTCGAGGAAGTCGAGGTTGATGCGCACGACGTCCTCGATCGACACGAAGTCGCGGCGCTGCTCGCCGTTCGCGACGCCGTCGGTGCCCTCGAACAGCCGCACCCTGCCGTCGGCGCGGACCTGGTTGTAGAAGTGCCACATCACCGACGCCATGCGGCCCTTGTGCGCCTCGCGCGGCCCGTAGACGTTGAAGTAGCGGAAGCCCGCGATCGGCGCGGTGCGGTCCGGCAGCGTCCGGCGCACGAGCTCGTCGAACTGGAACTTCGAGTATGCGTAGACGTTCAGCGGATCCTCGTTCGCGCGCGCCTCGGCGAACGTCGTCCCGCCGCCGTAGACCGACGCGCTCGACGCGTAGAGGAACGGCACGTCGTCGTTCTGGCAGCAGTCGAGCAGTCGCGCCGAGTAGCGGTAGTTGTTGCGCATCATGAAGGCGCCGTCGCGCTCCATCGTGTCGGAACACGCGCCCTCGTGCAGCACCGCGCCGAGATCGCCGTCGAAGTCGCCGTCCTCGAGCCGGTCGAGGAACTCGTCGGCGTCGAGGTAGTCGGCGATCTCGCAGTCGACGAGATTGCGGAACTTGTCGGACGCGTCGAGCCGGTCGACGGCGATCACGTCTCGCTCGCCGCGTTCGTTGAGCGCCCGGACGAGGTTCGCGCCGATGAAGCCCGCGGCACCGGTGACGACGATGAACATGACGGATCCGCTCAGAGCTCGAGGTCGACGCGCCCGACCTCGGTGGTGAGGACACGTACGCGCGGCGCGAGCGCGCACAGGAGTTCGTAGCCGACGGTCGAGGCCGCGGCGGCGACGTCGTCGACCGGCAGGCCCTCGCCCCACAGGACGACCGGGCTGCCCACGCGGGCCTCGGGCACCTCCGTCAGGTCGACGGTGATCATGTCCATCGACACGCGCCCGGCGATCCGCACCTTCCTTCCGCACACGAGGACCGGCGTCCCGTTCGGCGCGTGGCGAGGATAGCCGTCGGCATAGCCGCAGGCGACGACGCCGATCCGGTGCGGCCGCGACGCCGTGTAGCTCGCGCCGTAGCCGGCGCTGTCGTTCGCCTTGAGGGACTGGATCGCGATCAGTTCGGAGCGCAGCGTCATGACCGGCGCGAGGCCGAGCATCTCGGCGGTGTCGAACGCGAACGGCGTCGCGCCGTAGAGCATGATGCCCGGACGCACGAAGTCGCCGCCGACCTCCGCGTGGCGGAATACCCCGGCCGAGTTCGCGATCGAACGCGGATACGGCAGCCCGCGGCAGGCCTCCTCGAACACGGCGAGCGGCTCGGCGACGCCGTCGTCCTCGTCGGCGCGGGCGAGGTGGGTCATCAGCCGCAGCGCGGCGACCGAGGGTGCGTGCGCGAGGCGCTCGCAGACGTGGGCAACCGCGCCCGGGGGGAAGCCCAGGCGGTTCATGCCGGCGTTCACCTTGACGAACACCTCGAGCGGCCGGGGCAGGACCGCGCGTTCCAGCATCGCCGTCTGTTCCTCGTTGTGCACCACAGTGGCGAGGCGGCGCTGCGACAGCTCGGGGAGTTCGCGTTCCTCGAAGAAGCCTTCGATCAGGAGGATGCGGCGCGTGTAGTGCCGCTCGCGCAGCGTCGACGCGGCGTCCAGCTCCACGAGCGCCAGGCCGTCGGCATCGTCGAGGGCGGGCAGCACCCGCGTGAGGCCGTGACCGTAGGCGTTCGCTTTCACGACGGCCAGAACCTTGGCGCCGGGCGCGGCCACGCGGGCCCGCGCGAGATTGGCTCGCAGCGCGGCGAGGTTGATTTGCGCGTAGAGCGGTCGGGCCACGGGGTCGGGGGATCACGCGGCGCGCGACGGCGGGGCTTCGGGGCTGCGTTTCGACGATCTTTCCGCGCCGCGTCATTGGGGCGGCCCGCCAATCGTGGTATAAACGCGCCGGTCGCGCGACCGGTTTCGAAGGGGATCATACCAAAGCCCCCCGCCGCCGCGCCTTCCCCCGAATCGGGGAATCCGATCGTGTTCGCGGCGGTCCCGCGCCCACGTACCGTCGCGGAGTCCGTTTGCACAGATCCACCGACCGGCACCAGACGTTGCGCGCACCGCCGCGCACCGCCGTCCGTGCCGCCGTCCCGTCCCGCGCCGCAGCGGCGGAGCGCCGATGAGATGACGCGCGGCTTCTACACGATCATGGCGGCGCAGTTCTTCAGTTCGCTCGCCGACAACGCGCTGCTCGTCGCCGCGATCGCGCTCCTGCGCCAGATGAGCGAGGCGGCGTGGATGACGCCGGCACTCAAGCAGAGCTTCGTCGTGTCCTACGTGGTGCTCGCGCCGCTGGTCGGCGCGTTCGCCGACTCGATGCCCAAGGGCCGCGTGATGCTGATCACCAACGGCATCAAGATCGTCGGCTGCGCGCTGATGCTGTTCGCCGTGCACCCGCTCCTCGCCTACGCGGTCGTCGGCCTCGGTGCCGCCGCCTACTCGCCTGCGAAGTACGGCATCCTGACCGAGCTCCTTCCGCCCGAGCAGCTCGTCGTCGCGAACGGCTGGATCGAAGGCACGACGGTCGGTTCGATCATTCTCGGCGTGCTCCTGGGGGGCGCGCTCGTGAGCCCGCGCGTCTCGACCGCGCTGCTCGGCTTCGACCTTCCGGGCCTCGACACCGGCATCGACACGCCGCCCGAGGCGGCGATCGCGATCATCGCCGTCTTCTACGCGATCGCGGCGACGTTCAACTGGTACATCCCGGACACCGGCGTCGACCACCGGACCCCCAGCCGCAACCCGATCGCGCTGATCCGCGAATTCTCGCACTGCGTCTACCTGCTGTGGCGCGACCGGCTCGGACAGATCACCCTCGCGACGACGACGCTGTTCTGGGGGGCGGGCGCGACGCTGCAGTTCATCGTGATCGACTGGGCGGCGCGCAACCTGGGCTTCAACCTGTCGCAGGCGTCCTACCTGCAGGGCGTCGTCGCGCTCGGCATCGCCGTCGGGGCGGTCGCGGCCGCACGGTTCGTCACGCTGCGCGACGCGGTCCGGGTGCTCCCGATGGGCGTGGCGATGGGCGCGCTCGTGATGGTGATGGTGTTCGTCACGCAGCTTCCGATCGCGATCGTGGTCATGATCGCGGTCGGCGCGCTCGCCGGATTCTTCGTGGTGCCGATGAACGCGCTGCTCCAGCATCGCGGCCACGTGCTGATGGGGGCGGGCCACTCGATCGCGGTGCAGAACTTCAACGAGAACATCGGGATCCTCGTGATGGTGGGCCTCTACGCGCTGATGGTGCGCTCGGGCGTCTCGGTGAACGTCGCGATCGTGATGTTCGGCCTGTTCGTCTCGTCGACGATGCTGCTGGTGATGCTGCGCTTCCGCATGAACCAGCGCCAGGGCGACTCGCTGCACCTGATCGGCATGGACAAGCACGGGCCCGGCGGCCACGGGCACTGAAGCGCGGCCCGGACGCGCGGCGGCGCGGTTGCGGTCGGGCGCCGCTCAGATCACTACGGGGCGGTTCGGAAGCTCGTTGGACCCCGCGGTGCGGGGAAACGCCCGGGCGAGCAGGTCGGAGATCGCCTCGACGCCCGCGAGTGCGCCTTCCTCGTAGCGGCCCGCGCGGAACGCGGCCTCCATCCTGGCGCACACGTCCTGCCATGCGGCGTCGCCGACGTGACGATGGATGCCGCGGTCGGCGACGATCTCGACGTCGCGGTCCGCGAGCAGCAGGTAGACCAGCACGCCGTTGTTGTCCTCGGTGTCCCAGACGCGCAGCAGTCCGAAGATCTCGAGCGCGCGCTCGCGGGGCGAGAGCTTCGCGAGCACGCGCCCGACCGGCAGCGCCGGCTCGATCGCGAAGACGATCTGCCCCGCATGCCGCGCCTCCGCCGCGGCGATCGCCTGCTCGATGCGATCGAGCGCCGGCGTCGGGAACGCGCGCGTCACGTGTCCGCGGTCCGTGACCGCGTGCCGCCACCATCGCATCGGTTTGCGCCAGGGCATCTCCGCTCCTACCAGCCTCCGGAGGCGCCGCCCCCGCCGAAGCCGCCGCCGCCGCCCGACCA
>CALDKM010000122.1:0-2768 GCA_937898875.1 uncultured Pseudomonadota bacterium
GTTCGTCGACGGCAAGCCCGGCGAACGCCGGCTCGAGTTGCGCGGCGACGCGCGCGTCGACGGCTTCGCGGTGAAGCGCCGCGACGGGACCTCGCTCGTCACCGCGGACCGCATCGCGCTCGCGCTCGACCGCGTCGACGTGTTCGGCCGCGACGTGCGCATCGCATCGGCGTCGGTCGATGGGCCGGCGGTAGACCTGAGGCGTCTGTCCGACGGAACGCTGGAGTTCGCGCACCCGCTGTTCGGCCCGGCGGCCGTCGCGAGGTCCCGCGCCGACACGCCCGCGAAGCCCGCATCGGCGGCAGCGCCCGAAAGACCCTGGTCGGTCACCGTGTCCAAAGCCGCGATCGCGAAGGGAACGATCGTGATGACCGACGAAGGATCGACGTTCCGCTCGACGCTGGTCGACGTCGGGGCCGAGGCGACGAACCTGTCGACGAAGCCGGGCGAGAAGGCGCACGTGACGCTGGCGTTCGTCTCGGACGACCGCATCGCGTCGTTCAAGGCCGAGGCCGACGTCGAGCCGACGGTGCCCGCGGCGACCGGGACGTTCGAGCTCGCGAAGTTCTCGCTCGCGCTGCTGTCGCCGTTCTACAGGGATGCGCTCGCGGTCGACGTGCAGAAGGGCTCGCTCGACCTGGCAGCTCGCTTCGCGCTCGCGGCCGACGGCAATTTCACGATGTCGCAGGGCGTCGCGTCGGTCGGGGAACTGACACTCGCTCTGCCGGGCAACCGCAACCCGTTGTGGCGGATGCCTGCGCTCGCGATCGGCGGCATCGATGTCGACCTCGGGGGGCGCAAGCTGACGCTCGGGGAAATGCAGGGCCGCGACGTGAGGTTGCGCGTCGTGCGCGAGCGCGACGGGACGCTGGAGCTCGCGCGGATAGTGAAGGAGAGGGGAGGGACCGGACCTGCGCCTGCCGACGCCGGCTGGTCGATGCTCGTGAAGCGCATCGCGTTCGAGCGCGGCGCGATCGACATCGAGGACCGCGTCCCGGAGCCCCCGGTCAAGCTCGCGCTCCGGAGCGTGTCCGCGACCGTCGCCGATTGGTCCAACCTGCCCGGCGCGAAGTCCGGGCTGACGCTTCGCACGCAGGTCGGCGAGGGAGGCAGGCTCGCATTCGCGGGACCGTTCGCCGTGAACCCGTTCTCGATCGCCGGTCGCCTGGACGCGTCCGGGCTCGCGCTCGTCACGGCGCGTCCTTACGTCGAGCCGCACGTGAACGTGGTGCTGACCGGCGGTGCGTTGGCCGCGAAGGGCGAGCTGGCGGTCGCCGTCGTCGGGAACGGCCCCGTGCGCGCGACGTGGAAGGGCGACGTGACCGTGACCGACTTCGCCTCGCTCGACCGTCCGACGTCGTCGGATCTCGCGCGATGGAAGACGCTCGCGCTCGACGGGCTCGACGTTTCGACGGAGCCGTTCCGCGTCGCGGTGAACCGGGTCGGCGGCGAGGACTTCTACACGCGCGTGATCGTCTACCAGGACGGGTCGCTCAACCTCGCGCGCCTGCTCACGCCTGGCGTGGCGCCCGAGCCCGCGCCGGACGCGAAGCCTGCGCCGCCGCCGGAGCCGCAGGACAAGGACCGCGGGCCGCTGCCGATCACGATCGGCAGGATCGAGCTCGTACGCGGCAACGTGAACTTCTCCGACTTCTTCGTGCGTCCCAACTACTCGGTGAACCTGACCGACGTGACCGGCACCGTGTCGGCGATGTCGGCGGACCTGGCGGGGGACGTCGCGCTCTCGGCGCGCGTCGACCGCACCGCACCGGTCGACGTGACCGGCCGCATCAGCCCGTTCGCGAAGGAGCTCACGCTCGACATTGCCGCGAAGGCGAGCAACGTCGACCTGCCTTCGCTCACGCCGTATTCGGTCAAGTACGCGGGCTACGGGATCGAGAAGGGCAAGCTCACGTTCGACGTGCGCTACAAGGTCGAGAGCCGCAGGCTCGCGGCCGAGAACCGCCTCGTGCTCGACCAGCTCACGTTCAGCCCGCAGCGCGTCGACAGCCCGACGGCGACCACGCTGCCGGTGCTGCTCGCCGTGGCGCTGCTCAAGGACTCGCGCGGCGTGATCGACATCCGGCTGCCGATCTCGGGCTCGCTCGACGATCCCCACTTCTCGGTGGGGGGGCTCATCGTGCGCGTCATCGTCAACCTGATCACGAAGGCGGTGACCGCGCCGTTCGCCCTGCTGGCGGCGGTGTTCGGCGGCGGCGAGGAGCTCTCGACGGTCCCGTTCGCCTACGGCAGCGCGGCGATCGGCGCGGATGCGCAGAAGCGCATCGACACGCTCGGCAAGGCGCTCGTCGACCGGCCGGCGCTCAGGCTCGACATCGGCGGGCGTGCCGATCCGTCCGCCGACCGCGAAGCGCTGCGCCGCGCGGCGGTCGAGGACGTGATCAGGCGTGCGAAGATGAAGTCGCTCGCTTCGTCGGACACCGCGCCTGCGTCGATCGACCAGATGACGATCGGCGCCGACGAGCGCGCACGCTGGCTCACCGCTGCGTACCGCGCGTCGTCGATCAAGGAGCGGCCGCGCAACGCGATCGGCATGCTCAAGGACCTCCCGCCGGCCGAGATGGAGGCGATGCTGCTGGCCGACGCGAAGGTCGAGGACGACGCGCTCGTGCTGCTCGCGAACGCGCGCGCGCAGGCCGTCAAGGACGCGCTCGCGACGAAGGGCGTCGCGGGCGAGCGGCTGTTCCTGACCGCGCCGAAGGTCGGCGCCGCGGGAGCCACGGCGGCGGCGGTCACGGCCGAGGCCA
>CALDKM010000123.1:0-10115 GCA_937898875.1 uncultured Pseudomonadota bacterium
CAGGGCGAACTGCCCTTGCTGGCGCCGATGTCCCGCGTGGCCGGGCGACTCGCGGAGCCGCGGTTCGCGCGCACGACGCTCGGGCATCTGCTCCTCGACCAGGGATTCGTGGCGGGCCTGGGCAACTACCTGCGCAGCGACGTCCTGCACGCGGCCGGCCTGCGCGCGTCCGACCGGCCGTGCGATCTCGACGCCGGCGCGATCGCGGGGCTCGCGCGCGCGATCGTCGCGTTGCCGCGCCGAAGCTACCGGACCGGGGGAATCACGAACGAGCCCCGGCGAGAGGAACGTCTCGCCGCCTGCGGCATGCCGTTCGAGGGAAGGCGCTTCCTGGTCTACGCGCGTGAAGGCGAACCGTGCTGGACCTGCGGCACGACGATCCGTCGCGACGATGCCGCCGGCCGCGGATGGTACCTGTGCCCGACCTGCCAACCCGTCCGGCGCCGCCGCACGCGCGCGGCGTGAGGCCCGCTGCACCGTGTCCAGGCGCGGCGGGCCCGGATCGGGCATGATCGTGCGCACGCGCGCCTGCGCCGCCGGTCTCGCCATGGTCCTCGCCTCGTCCCTCTCCGCAGCGGCGCCCGACGGTCCGGCGCCGGCGGATCGGCTGGGCCCGTACGCGGCCGGCGACTTCGTCGTCACGACCGGCGACGCCTCTCCGCTATCCGCCGCGCCGAAGCTCTACTTCGCCAAGGAGTGGATCGCCGTTCCGCGCGACGGCGTGCCGGTGTCGTCCTACGGGCGCGGCGTGAGCGCGGCCGACGACGTCCGCGCATGGTCATCGTCGCATGCCTCCGGCGAGGTGCCGGGCGCGCGTCCCCCGCTCGTCTGGCTGGCCTCGCCCGAGCGCATCCGCGGCGCGCGCATCGCGCGCGACGCCTCGACGGTCGCGATCGGGGGGCGGGACCATCCGTTCGCACTCGCGCCGAAGCTCGAGCTGAACCGATCGTACTTCGACGCGGCGTCGGCGTCCTTCCTCTCCGCGCGCGAGGTCGCGATCCGCGGCCGGTGGCGCGGCGACACGTTCGAGGCGAGGACGATCTGGCCGCAGGACTTCCGGCTCGACGACGCGGTGAAGGCCGCACCGCTCCCCGCGGGCGCGCCGCCTGCGCAGGCATTGCGCGATCTCGTGCGTGCGGACGGCGGCGGGGCCCGGGCGCCGTTCTCGACGCGGCTCCTCTGGGAGCGCACGACGGGTTCGCGTCCGTGGGCCGGCAAGTCCGCGCTGGTCGTGATGGTCAACGGCGCGCAGGGCGACGACGACGAGGCGTGGGGCGGCCATTTCGCGCTCGGGACCGGGCGCGTGGGCGCCGACGGCGACGTCGCCGACGTTCTCGTCGACAACTTCTACTCGCTCGACGTCGTGAGCGAGAAGGGCATCCTCGCCGCGCCCGTGCCGCTCGACAACTACCTGGCCGACCTGAACAGCGGGCAGGCCTGGTACCGGCCCTCGGCGATGCTGGTCGCGATCCTCGCCGACGATGCCGCGGCGACGCTCGTGCAGGGCGCGCTCAATCGCGTCTACGCGCAGTTCTGGCGCCACCAGCTGCCGTACCGGCACTCGATGATGAACTGCACGGGCATCAGCGTCGATACGCTGAGGGCACTGGGCTGGAGCGTGCCGGCCAACGACGCGCGCGCATCGTCGATCGCGCTCGCATGGCTCTCGGTGCCGTGGACGCTGGCGAAGGACCGCTCGGTGTCGCAGGCGCGCATCGCCTACGAGTACCTGACCCAGGACCGCACGCGCCTCTTTCCGGCGGTCGCGTTCGAGGCGGTCGGCGCCGAACTCCTGCGGATCGCGCAGGGAGGCGCGGATGCCGCGGCGAGCGACGTCGAGCGGCTGCTCGCGCGCGACCTCGAGGCGCTGGTCTTCGTGCGCGTCCCGCAGCTTCCGTCGTCGCGCGCGTTCGGGTCCTGGCCGGTGGTCTCGCCGGTGGAATACCACGGGAAGGTGCCGAGGGATCCCGAGGAGAGGCAGATCGTCCCCGTGCCCCCGCGACCTTTCCCGCCCAACCTGCGCGAACCGGATCTGCTGCCCGAAACGCGGCGCCCGTCCGACCTTCCGCTCGCGACCTGGGCGCTCGTCGGCTTCGCGGCAGCTGCGGCGCTCGTGGCGTGGGTGGTTCGCGCCCTCGCGCGCTGATGCGCCGACCGCGGCAGCGCATCGACGCGGTTGGGCGATAGAATCCCGGTCGCCGCTCCGAGACCCTGCCATGACCCGGCCGACCGACTCGCCTCCCGCACGCGCCGCGACGACCGCGCGCGGCAACCGCGACGCCGGGGCGATGGTGACGGCGGTCGAGGGAGGCTGCGCGATCGACGACGGGAAGCGTGCGACGGGACTGCGATGCGTCGCGTCCGCGATCACCGTAGCGCTCGACGGAATGCCGTCCCCCGTGCCGGGAGCGGGCTCCCGGTGAGCGCGGGAAGGCACCTCCTGCTCGCGGCGGCGGCGCTGGTCGCCGGCTGCACCGCAGCGCAGCCGTCCGGCCAGGACGTCGCGTTTCCGGCGGGGACGACGTTCGCGTGGCTCGGCACGGATGTCGGTGCCGCACGGCGCAACGCCCCCGCCGATCCGACGCGCTATACGATCGCGTTCGAGGCGTCGGGTCGCGCGACGCTGCGGCTCGACTGCAATCGCGGCAGCGCGCAGTGGGCGCGGGACGGCGGGAAGCTCACGCTGTCGCCCGTCGTCGGAACCAAGATGATGTGCCCGCGCGGCTCGCTCGACACGTCCTATGCCGCCGACCTCGCGCAAGTCGAGTCGTGGCGCGTCGAGGGCGAGACGCTGGTCCTGACGGGCCGCGACGGGTCGTCGATGCGCTTCCGCCCGATGGCGCCGAAATGACGGACGGGCGGCAACCCGGGCTGCGCTAGCGCGCGCCCGGCAGGAATCCGCGCTGCGCCAGCGCCGCCACGGCGGCGTCGGCGGCGGGACCCGCATCGGCAGCCCCCTGCGGGAAGCGGACGAGCACCATCGCGCGCCAGGTGCGCGCCTTGGTGGTGAGGTCGAAGACGCGGACTTCGGTGACCGACACCGGCGTCGTGTCGAGGTCGGTGCGCGGATCGGGACCCGACCGTGCATCGAGCCACCGGTATGCGCTGCGTCCCGGGTCGATCGGCACCGCGTTCGGGGGCCGGACGAACACGATCGCCTCCGCGCCCGCCTTGCGGGCCGCCGCGATGACCGGGCTGCCGTCGACCGTCACCGCATCGGCGTCGAGCGACGCGCCCTGGAGCAGGCCTTCGCCCCGGGTGGCGGCGATGCCCCGCGCGGCGAAACGCGACGCGAACGCGTCCTCCCACACCCGGCGAGCCGTCGCGTCGCGGTCGACCGCGACGATCGCGACGCTCGCGAGCGGACTCGTCGCCGACTTCGAAGCCTCGTCGAACTCGCGGACGACCGTGCGTGAGTTGGCCGCGCAGCCGGCCATCAGCGCGGCGCAGGCGAGCACCGCGATTCGTGCGGCAATCATCACGATTTTCCCTTCGGAACGAGCCCGTGCGCCGCGATCCCTGCGACGATGACGTCGGCGAGCGCACCCGCCTCCTTGCGGAACGACGACGGGTCGAACGTCTCGGTCACGCCGGTCCACGCGAGCCGCTTCGTGCGCACGTCGAAGAGCGAGGTCTCGACGGTGGCGATCCGCGTCTGCACGATCTCGGGCACGGCATGGAAGCTCCCGTACCAGCCGTACCAGCCGGGCCCCCAGCCCGCCCCCCATCCCGGACCCATCGTTCCCGGCACCATCGTCGCACGCACCTCGGTCTCGGTCCGCACGCCCCTGAAGTGCACCAGCATCATGCCGTCGGCGCCGGCCTTCACGACCGCCGCGTCCATCTCGCCCTCGGTCGCCTGGCCTTCGGGCAGGAACAGGTAGCCCTGAGCGCCGGCGACGCCGGAAGCGTCGAGCCTGGCGACGAGCGTGTCCTCGAAGATCCTGCGCTGGGCGATCCCGCCGCCGACCGACACGACGAGAACCTTGCGGAACGGCTCGGCGCGCACCGACGGATCGGCCCACGAATCGCGCAGCGTCGTCGTCGCGCACGCGGCGAGCCCGAACGCGGCCACCGCGGCGAACGCCCATGCGTGTCTCATCGCGCGCGCGCTCAGCGCCCGGTGAACACGGGAGGACGCTTCTCGAGGAACGCGGCGATGCCTTCGCGCCGGTCGTCGCTCGCGGCCAGCAGGGCGAAAGCCTGCCGGTCCGCCTCGATCGCGTCGGTCAGGGGAACCTCGAGCGCGCGCTTCACCGCCTCCTTGGCGAGGCGCACCGCCACGGGCGGCTTCGACGCGATGATCGAGGCAAGCTCGATCGCACGAGCGAGCGCGCTCTCGGGCTCGTCGACCTCGACCGCGATGCCGGCGGCGAGCGCCGCATGCGCGTCGATCGGCCGTCCGGTGAGCACCATCTGCATCGCAAGCGCCTTGCCGCAGGTCCGGACGAGCCTCGACGCGCCTCCCGCGCCGGGAATCATGCCGAGGTTCACCTCGGGCTGCCCGAACTGGGCGTTCGTTCCGGCAACGACGAGATCGCACGCGAGCGCGAGCTCGCACCCGCCGCCCAGCGCGTATCCGCACACGGCGGCGATCAGCGGCTTCGGAAACGCCCCGATCGCGCGCCAGTGCCGTGCCCGCTCGTGCGTCAGCACCTCGATCGCGCCGAGCGCCGACATCTCGCGGATGTCCGCCCCCGCCGCGAAGTGCTCGGGACCGCCGGTGATCACGACGGCGCGCGTGCCCGGATCGTCGGCAGCCGCCGCGAGCTCCGCGGCGATCTCCGCGAGCGTACGCGTGCGCAGGGCGTTGCGCGCCGCCGGGCGGTCGATCGTCAGCAGCAGCACGCCCCCCGCGGGCCGCGCGACCCGGATGTCCTCATGGGCGCGCGGAGCCGCGGCACCCGCTGCGTCGTTGCTCGTCATCGCGGCATTGTAGCGCGCACGGTGCGACGGCGCGACGGCGTCACTTGTGCCTGAACGCGGGCTTGCGCTTCTCGACGAACGCGCGCATGCCTTCCTTCTGGTCGTCGAGCGCGAACGTCGCGTGGAACTCGCGGCGCTCGAACAGCAGCCCTTCCGCGAGCGACGATTCGTACGCCCGGTTGACCGCTTCCTTCACCTTCATGACGACCGGCAGCGAATACGAGGCGATCTGGTTGGCGATCGCCATCGTCTCGTCGAAGAGCTTGTCGGCGGACACCACCCGCGAGACGAGCCCGGCCTTCTCGGCCTCGGCCGCGTCGACCATCCGGCCGGTCAGGCACCAGTCCATCGCCTTCGCCTTGCCCACCGCGCGCGGCAGCCGCTGTGTGCCGCCGAAGCCCGGCATCGTGCCGATCGTGATCTCCGGCTGACCGAACTTCGCGGTGTCGGCGGCAACGATGAAGTCGCACGCCATCGCGAGCTCGCATCCGCCGCCGAGCGCGTAGCCGGCCACTGCCGCGATCACCGGCTTGCGCGTGTAGCGCACCGCCTCCCAGTTCCGCGTGATGTAGTTGTCGCCGAGCACCTTCGCGTAGCTCCACTCGGCCATCGCGCCGATGTCGGCACCGGCCGCGAACGCCTTCGCGCTGCCGGTGATCACGATCACCGAGATGCCCGGGTCGGCGTCGTAGCCTCCGAGCGCCGCCTTGATCTCGTCAGCGATCGCGTCGTTGAGCGCGTTGAGGCGCTGCGGGCGGTTGAGCGTGATGATCGCGACGCGGTCGCGGGTCTCGGTGAGGATGTTTTCGTAGGCCATGGGTCGGGAGGAAGTGGGAGGCGCCTGCCGGCGCGCGGGACTGCAATGATATCGCGATGACCCGCGCAACCGCCGCGCGTCACGGCCGTCCGGTCGCCGGGAGCCGCGATCCACGCCGTCCGGGCGATCAGGGCCGCGACGGATCGAAGTGCTTCGCGAGCCCCTGCCAGCAGCGGAAGTACTCGTCCTGCAGCGGCGCGAGCTCGAGCGCGAAGCGCGTCGGCAGGATCGGCAGGCAGGTCTCGAACATGAACGCCATCGTGTCGCGGATGACCGTGGGCTTCGAGAGGTCGACGTTGCTCTGCTGCTCGAACGTCGCCGCGTCTGGGCCGTGGCCGGTCCAGCAGTTGTGCAGGCTCGCTCCGCCGGGCACGAAGCCTTCCGCCTTGGCATCGTACACGCCCTGCACCAGCCCCATGAACTCGGAGGCCACGTTGCGGTGGAACCACGGCGGCCGGAACGTGTGCTGCATCGCGAGGATGCGCGGCGCGAACACGGCGAAGTCGATCGAGTCGACGCCGGGCGTGGCGCTCTGCGACTGCAGCACGAGGAAGATCGACGGGTCCGGGTGGTCGTAGCTGATCGAGCCGATCACGTTGAAGCGCTTCAGGTCGTAGCGGTACGGCGCGTAGTTGCCGTGCCAGGCCACCACGTCGAGCGGCGAGTGGTCGATCTTCGCCGACCACAGGTTGCCCATGAACTTCGCGACGAGCTCGAAGTCGCCCTCGCGATCCTCGTAACGCGCCACCGGGATCTCGAAGTCGCGCGGGTTCGCGAGCCCGTTCGAGCCGATCACGCCGAGGTCCGGCAGCCGGAACGCCGCGCCGTAGTTCTCGCAGACGTAGCCGCGCGCGGCGCCGTCGGGCAGCTCGACCGCGAAGCGGATGCCGCGCGGCACCACCGCGATCTCGGTCGGCGCGACCTCGAGCGTCCCGAGCTCGGTGGCGATGCGGAGCCTCCCCTGCTCGGGCACGATCAGGAGCTCGCCGTCGGCGTCGTAGAAGTAGCGCCCGCTCATCGGCCTGTTCGCGACGTAGAGGTGGATCGCGCAGCCGCCCATCGCCGCGGGCGAACCGTTGCCGGCCATCGTGACCAACCCGTCGACGAAGTCCGTCGGCTCGGAGGGCAGCGGCAGCGGGTCCCAGCGCATCTGGTTCGGCGGCGCCGCGGGCTCGCCGAACGCGCTCGCGATCCTGCGGTTGTCGATGCGGCGGAACGGCTGGTGCATCGCGCCGGGCCGGATCCGGTACGCCCAGGTGCGGCGGTTCGCGTGGCGCGGCGCCGTGAATGCGGTGCCCGAGAGCTGCTCGGCGTAGAGACCGTACGGGCACTTCTGCGGCGAGTTCTGGCCGACCGGCAGCGCACCCGGGAGCGCCTCCGTCGCGCATTCGTTGCCGAAGCCGGTCATGTAGGCGAGCGGCGCCGAGGAGGCGCGCGACGCGGCGCGGGCGGGCTTGGTGGTGGCGTCTTGGCTCATGGGGACACTCTCCGGAGTTCAGGGGGCGGACGCGACGTCCTCGCGCGCGGCGGCGATCGCCTGCTCGAGCACGCCGGCGTCGCCAATGTGGTTGGCGAGCAGGAGGACGAGCTTCGCGTTCACCATCGCGCTCGCTCCGTCGTCGAGGCCGCGGTGCGCGGCGATGAGGCGCTCGTAGAAATCGTCCGGATGCGCGAGGTTCGGGGCGGTGACGAGGTCGGCCATCGGCGTCTCCGAAGTCGGTCAGGCCCGCGCGGTGGCGCGCGCGAGCGCGGCTCGCACGGCGGGCAGGTCGAACGCGCGCCAGCGCGCGCACACGTGCTGGTCGGGCCGCAGCAGGTAGCAGGTTCCCGGCAGCGCCGCATATCGCACCGCCACGAGGCCCTCGGCGTCGCCTATCGCGACTGCCCCCGGAGCCGCCGGCACGCCGACCTGCACGACGTGCACGGCGGCCGGTCCCCGCGCGAGCTCCGCGACCGCGTCCGGCGGCAGCGGGCCGAACGCGAGCAGCGTGAACCCGCGTTCGAGGTATCGCAGGAGCCACCGGCCGTCCGCACCGGACACCGGCGCGTCGGCCGCGGGAGCGCCGGGCACCATCTCGCCCGGGCCCGCGGGGAAGTCCGGATCGCGGTCGGGCGTGTTGAGCGGCGATTCCGCGAGCACGGCGGGCACCGAGAGACGTCCGCTGTTGACCAGCCGCCGCGCGAACGGGTGGCGCTTCGCGAGCTGCAGCACCGCGTCGCGAAACGTGCGCGACACCGGGCTCTTCGGCGTGATGAAGTCGGTCGAGCGCGTCGAGTTGAGCAGGTTCTCGTCGGCCGCCCGCGTGCGCTCGACGTCGTAGCTCTCGACGAGCGCCTCGGGAGCGCGGCCCGAGAGCACGAGCGCGAGCTTCCACGCGAGGTTGTCGGCGTCCTGGAAGCCGCTGTTCGCGCCGCGCGCCCCGAACGGGGAGACGAGGTGCGCCGAGTCGCCCGCGAAGATCACGCGGCCGTGGCGGAATCGCTTCATCCGGCGGCACTGGAACGTGTAGACGCTCGCCCACTCGATGTCGAAGCGCGCGTCGGGGCCGAGCATCGCGCGAAGCCGCGGCAGGATCCGCTCCGGCTTCTTCTCCTCGTCGGGATCGGCGTCCCAGCCCAGCTGGAAGTCGACGCGCCACACGTCGTCCGCCTGCCGGTGCAGCAGCACCGACTGCCCCGGGTGGAATGGCGGATCGAACCAGAACCAGCGCTCCGGCGGGAAGTCGGACTGCATGTGGATGTCCGCGATCAGGAACCGGTCGCGGAACACCTGTCCTTCGCTCTCGAGGCCGAGCATGCCGCGCACGGCGCTGCGCGCGCCGTCGCAGGCGACGAGCCACTCGCACGACATCGCATACGGACCTTCGGGCGTGTCGATCGTCACGTCGACGCGGTCGCGGCCGGGCCGGATGCCCGTCACCCTGTTCTTCCATCGGATCTCGACGCCCGGCACCGAGCGCGCGCGCCCGACGAGCGCTTCCTCGAGATGGTACTGCTGCAGGTTGACCATCCCGGGACGGTGATGGCCCCGCTCGTGCACGAGATCGAACTGGTAGACGAGATCGTCGCGGTGGAACACCTTGCCCGTGTTCCAGCCCACGCCTTTCGCCACGATCGGCTCGGCGCAGCCGAGTCGGTCGAGGATCTCGAGCGAGCGCTTCGCGTAGCAGATCGCGCGCGAGCCCACGCTCACCGTGTCGTCGTCGTCGAATACGACGACCGGCACGCCTCGCTGCCCCAGGTCGATCGCCAGCGCGAGCCCGACGGGTCCCGCGCCGACGACGGCCACGGGCCTGACGGCCGGCGCGGCGTCCTGGTCGGCGACTCGCGCGTAGGCGTATCGCGGGTTCGTGTAGGTCTTCACGGCGAGACGGATCGGGTGTACGGGGGGGCGTCCGGCGGTTCGCAGGCGCATGCCGACGCGGTTCAGGCGCAACGGCGTCCGATGCTACCGGTCCGCCGCCCGCCGGCGATGATCCGGATCAACGCGGGGCGTCCTTCCCGCTCCTTCCGCCGCCGCTTCGCGCCCGGCCTCCCCGCGTCGGGACTCATCCCTCCAGCGCCTGCCACATGTCCTTGTCGCGCTGGGCGGTCCAGATCCGCGGATCGGGATATCGGGTCGCCTCGTCGTAGGCGCGCGACACGTCGAACGGCAGGCAGTGGTCGAAGATCACCCAGTGCCCGAACTTCGGCTTCAGCCGGTCGTAGGTCTCGCGGTAGACGGTGCGCAGGTCCTTGCCCGCCCGCGCGCCGTCGCGCACCGAGGAGAACATCTCGGTCACGAACGCGCGCGTGCCGTCGAGACCCGCCTTCACCTCGGCCGGGTTCCTGAGCGCCGCGCCGCGCCCCGGCACGAGCTTCTCCGGCTTCAGCGCCGCGATCGCGTCGAGCGTTGCCGGCCAGTCCTGCAGGTACGCGTCTCCGGTGTACGGCGTCGCGTCGAACTCGACCAGGTCCCCCGAGAACAGCACGCGGTCGTCCGGCAGCCAGACGACGGTGTCGCCCTTCGTGTGGCCGCGGCCGACCTGCATGATCTCGACGCGCAGCTTCCCGAGCAGCAGCGTCATGCGCTTCTCGAACACGATCGTGGGCCACGTGAGCCCCGGCACCGACTCGACGGCGTTGAACAGGCGCGGGAAGCGCTCGATCTCGCTCTTCATGTCCGCTTCGCCGCGCTCGACGATCAGGTCGTAGGTGTCGCGGCTTGCGATGACGTGCTCGGGCTTGTAGCCCGACGCTCCCAGCACGCGCACCGCGTGATAATGCGAGAGCACGACGTACCGGATCGGCTTGTCGGTGACGCTCCGGATGCGGCGGATCACGTCCTGCGCCATCACCGGCGTGGCCTGCGTGTCGATGACCATCACCGCGT
>CALDKM010000124.1:0-3869 GCA_937898875.1 uncultured Pseudomonadota bacterium
GTTCCCGTCGCCGCCTCGCGCAGCGCGGCAACCGCGCCCGGAAGGTCGCTGCCGGCGAGGCGCAGAAGCCCGAGGTTGTGCCACGCCCTGGGCGAGGCCGGATGGCGCGCGACCTGCGCCTCGTACCAGTGCGAGGCCTCTTCGCGGTCGCCGTCCTCGTGGAACGCGAGCGCGATCTGGTAGCGCGCGGTGGCGTCGTCCGGGTCGCGCTCGAGGAGCGCGGACCAGGCGGCCCGCGCACCCGCGCGGTCGCCGTTGCGTATGCGCGCGAGTGCCAGCGCCTGGTAGGCGCCGAGGAGCGTCGGCGAGAGCTCGATGGCCGAGGCGAGCAGCGTCGCGGCGCCGGCCGCATCGCCCGCCCGTCGCAACAGCTCGCCGCGCAGCGCGAGCGCGGGCCCCGACCGTGCGAGCTCCGCCGGAATCTCGCGCGACGCGGCATCGAGCGCGGGCGTCGACGGCTCGCGGAGGAGCCGTGCGATCCGGCGCTCGAATGCCGCGAGCGTGTCAGCGGGCGCGACCATGCGCGACGATTGTAGCGGGCGCCGCGCTCGTCCGGCCCGAGCCACGGCCTCGACGGTCGCCCCTGTGTCGCGCGGCGACGGTCTTCGTCGCGACCGGCGAAGGCGCGATCGCGACTGGGGCGAGCGCCCCTCCGCTTGCCCGGTCGGGCCGAATGCGGCTACCATCGACGGATGCCCGCCCTCCGCTGTCGCCCCGAAGCCCACCGAAGCACGCAGGCGCATCGCTAGGGTCTCCTTCCGTCCACCCGACCGAGCCGCCGGAACGACATCCCCGGCGGCTTTTTCATTGATGCCCCGACCCCTCTCGCTCTACGACACCTGGGAACGGCGCCTGCGCCCGTTCGCGCCGCTCGTTCCGGGCGGGCCCGTGGGCCTGTACACCTGCGGCCCGACCGTCTACGACTACCAGCACATCGGCAACTTCCGCACGTTCCTGTTCGAGGACGTGCTGAAGCGCGTGTTGCGCTGGAACGGCTATCGCGTCAACCACGTGATGAACATCACCGACGTGGGCCACCTCACGTCCGACGCCGACGAGGGCGAGGACAAGATGGAGAAGGGCGCGCGACGCACGGGCAAGACCGCGTGGGAGGTCGCCGCGTACTTCACCGACGCGTTCGTCGCCGACATGAAGCGGCTGAACGTCCTTGACCCTTCGGTCCTGTGCAAGGCGACCGACCACATCGCGGAGCAGATCGCGTTCATCGCCGACATCGAGCGCAACGGGTACGCGTACGCGACGTCGGACGGCGTCTATTTCGACACGTCGAAGCTCGACGACTACGGCTACCTTGCCCGTCTCGACGTCGAGGGCCTCGAGGCGGGACGGCGCGTCGAGCTGGGCGAGAAGCGCCGCGCGACCGATTTCGCGCTGTGGAAGTTCTCGCCGCCGGGCGGAACGCGGCAGATGGAGTGGGACTCGCCATGGGGTCGGGGCTTCCCCGGCTGGCACATCGAGTGCTCGGCGATGGCGCAGAAATACCTGGGCGACTATTTCGACATCCACTGCGGCGGCGAGGACCACATCCCGGTCCACCACACCAACGAGATCGCGCAGACCGAGGGCCGGCTCGCCGACCACCCCGAGATCGCGCGCGACCACCGGCGCCTGGCGAACTTCTGGCTGCACGGCTACTTCCTGCTCGCGAACGACGCGAAGATGGCGAAGTCCGCCGGCGAGTTCCTGCGCATCGCGTCGCTGTCGGACCGCGGGTACGACCCGATCGCCTATCGGTACCTGTGCCTCACCGCGCACTACCGCAGCCAGCTCAACTTCACCTGGGATGCCCTCGACGCGGCGCAGACCGGGCTCGAGCGCATGCGCCAGGGCTTCCACGCGCTGCCCGACGAAGCTGCCACCCCCGATGCGGCGTTCGTCGACCGGTTCGCCGACGAGATCAACGACGACCTGAACCTGCCGCGCGCGCTCGCGCTCGCCTGGGAGGTGCTGCGCGGCGACCTCGCGCCCCCGGTCAGGCGCGCGACGCTGGCGCGCTTCGACGAAGTGTTCGGGCTCGGTCTCGCCGCGTGGACGCCGAAGGCGGTCGAGGTGCCCCCGGACGTCAAGGCGATCGCCGATGCCCGCAACGCCGCGCGCAAGGCGAAGCAATGGGCCGAGGCCGACCGGCTGCGCGCCGAGCTGCACGCCGCCGGATGGGAGATGGAAGACCGCGCGGACGGCTATTCGCTCAAGCGCCGGCAGGAGAAGCACGCATGAAGGTCGCAACGCTGCACGACGGCACGCGGGACGGCCGGCTCGTCGTCGTGTCGCGCAACCTCGCGCGCTGCGTCGCGGTACCCGAGATCGCGCGCACGCTGCAGGCCGCGCTCGACGACTGGACGCGCGTCGAGCCCGCGCTCGCGGCGATCTCGTCCGAGCTCGACGCCGGGAGGCTTTCCGACGCGAACGCGTTCGACGCGCAGAAGGCGATGGCGCCGCTGCCTCGCGCCTACCAGTGGGCGGACGGTTCCGCCTACGTGAACCACGTCGAGCTGGTGCGCCGGGCGCGCGGCGCGACGATGCCGCCCGAGTTCTGGACCGATCCGCTCATGTACCAGGGTGCCTCCGACCACATGCTGGGAGCGCGCGAGGACGTCGTGCTCGCGGACGAGGCATGGGGAATCGACTTCGAGGGCGAGGTGGCGGTCGTGACCGGCGACGTGCCGATGGGCACCGGCGAGGCGCAGGCGCTCGCGCACGTCCGCCTCGTGATGCTCGTCAACGACGTGAGCCTGCGCAACCTGATCCCGGCCGAGCTCGCGAAGGGCTTCGGCTTCCTGCAGTCCAAGCCGGCGTCGGGCTTCTCGCCGGTCGCCGTCACGCCGGACGAACTCGGCGGCGCCTGGCGCGGGGGCAAGGTCCACCTGCCGCTCGTCACGCACCTGAACGGCGCGCTGTTCGGGCGGCCGAACGCCGGCGTCGACATGACGTTCTCGTTCGGAAGACTGATCGCGCACCTCGCGACGACGCGCGACCTCGTGGCGGGCAGCATCGTGGGCTCGGGGACCGTCTCGAACAGGGAGAACGACGGGCCCGGCCGCCCGGCGTCGGCGGGCGGCATCGGCTACTCGTGCCTCGCCGAGCAGCGCACGGTCGAGACGATCCTGGGCGGCAAGCCGGTGACGCCGTTCATGCGCTTCGGCGACCGCGTGCGCATCGAGATGCTCGACGATGCGGGGCACTCGGTGTTCGGCGCGATCGACCAGCGCGTTCGCCGCCCGTAGGCGTCCCGGCCCGCGCGGTTCCCGCGCCGGCCCGTCCGTCCGCGCCTGCGCGCGGTTCGTCGCCGTCCCGGCACGTTTCGTCGCGAACGCCTTGGCGGTGTCGTCGTCGCCGCCTTACAGTCCAGCCCGTCGACGAGACGCCGCCGTGCGCCAACCCGGTTGCCGTGAAACCGGCGGGACCCCGGCGAGCATCCAACCGTCGACGCCATCGCTGCCGGGGACCCTACCCCGGAACGGGGCGAGTCACCCTGGACACGACGACGAGGACACCTGCAATGATTCGCTCGACCCGCTTCAGGATCGTCGCGTTTGCATTGGCGTTCGCGATCTCCGTCGTCACGCTCGGTCTCGCGACGCCGGGCGCCGTCGTCTACGTCGCAGACCGGATGGCGCCGCCCGCAGGCGATGCGTTCGAGCGGATCGCCGGAGCCCGCGAGGCCGCCACGATCGAGGTCGACATCCTGCCGGGCAGGATCGAGGTCATCGGCGTGCGCGAGGCCCGTGCGGCGGACGCGGCGATCGGCGACCCCCGCGGCTGACGCGCCCGCCGGCTCGCGGCGAGACCGGGCAATCGCTCCTCCCTCCCCCGGAGCAGCGCGCAGGGGCCGGCGGCCTTCGGGCCGC
>CALDKM010000125.1:0-7991 GCA_937898875.1 uncultured Pseudomonadota bacterium
CCTTGACCGTCTTGAAGTTGGTCAGCATGCCGCCCAGCCAGCGCTGGTCGACGTAGGGCATCGAGCAGCGGCGCGCCTCCTCGGCGATGATGTCCCGGGCCTGCCGCTTCGTGCCGACGAACAGGATCGTGCCCTTGTTCGACGCGAGCTGGCGCACGTACTTCATCGCGTCGTTGTACTTCTCGAGCGTGCGCTCGAGGTTGACGATGTGGATCTTGTTGCGGTGGCCGAAGATGTACTCGGCCATCTTCGGGTTCCAGTAGCGGGTCTGGTGGCCGAAATGGACCCCGGCTTCCAGCATCTGGCGCATCGTGACGGACATGTCGACTTCCTCGTTCTCAGGGTTGAAGAGCGTCACCCGGGGACAAATCTGGCCCGAAGGGCCGGTCGCCCGTGGAGGCGCCGGTCCCGGCGAGCACCCTGAACCCCGCAGGTGCGCGGATTGCCCGCCCTGCGGAAAACCGCGCCAAGGCGGCGCGCCCTCCGACCGGGTCGAGCTAACTTGATATTCTAGCACGCTTTTGCGCTTCCCGTCCCTCCCCCACTCTTCTGCGACGAGCCCTCCGATGCCCCTTCCGAACCCCGCCCCGGCCGCCGCATTCGCCGCCGCCCGCGACGCCGCCGTGGTCTCGCCCCTTCCCGGACTGGCGTTCCTCGACGCGGCCGGGCCCGACGCGATCGCCTTCCTGAACGGCCAGCTGTCGAACGACGTCGCCGGCCTCGCCCCGGGTAGCGCCGAGTGGGCGACCTACAACTCGCCCAAGGGCCGGATGCTCGCGACGATGCTGGTCTGGCGCCCGGCGACGGGTCCGGTGTGCCGCCTGGCGCTCGCGGCCGACCTGGCCGAGCCGATCCGCAAGCGCCTGTCGATGTTCGTGCTGCGGTCGAAGGTGACGCTCGCCGCGCCGGTCCCGGCGCTGGCCGCGATCGGCGTCGGCGGTCCGGCCGCCGCGGATGCCGTCCGGGCGGCGCTGGGCGTCGACCCGCTGCCGATGCGGGCGGTCGCCTTCGACGACGACGGCGCGGCGATCGGCCTGCCGGACGGCCGGATCCTCGTCGCCGTGCCGGCCGACCGCGCGGAGTCGACCGCCGCGTCGCTCGGGGAGCATGCAGCGGTCGCGGACGAGTCGGTCTGGCGCTGGCTCGCGATCCGTGCCGGCGTCGCCCAGATCACGCTCGCCACGCAGGAGCGCCACGTTCCGCAGACCGCGAACTGGGAGGTCGTGGGCGGCGTGAGCTTCACGAAGGGCTGCTACCCGGGCCAGGAGATCGTCGCGCGCTCGCAGCATCTCGGCATCCTGAAGGAGCGCGCGCACCCGTTCCACGTCGCCGCCCCACCCCCGGCGCCCGCGACGCCCGTGTACAGCAGCGTGTTCGGGGATCAGGCCTGCGGCAGCGTCGTCGACGCCGTCGCGCTGCCCGACGGGAGCGCCGATCTCATCGCGGTCGTGCAGCTCGCCGCCGTCGAGAGCGGCGACGTCCGCGTCGGTGCGCCCGACGGGCCGGCGCTCGAGCGCCTGCCTCTGCCCTACGCGCTTCCGGCCAGCGCCCCGAAGCGCGTGAAGCTGTGACCGCCGCGGCTCCGTCGGTCGGGCTTCGTCCGCGCTCGGGGACGATCCCACGGAAGTTCCGCCGGTGAGCGTTCCATCCTACTTCGTCTGGTACCGGCTCGCGGGCGACGCCTGCGAGGCCCGCGCGGCGGTCACCGCGATGATGCTGGATGTCGCGGCGGACTGCGGCGTCGTCGGGCGCCTGATGAAGCGGACGGACGACCCGTCGACGTGGATGGAGGTCTACGAGACGGTCGACGATCCCGTCGCGTTCGAGCGCGTGCTCGCCGAGGCGCTCGAGCGCCACGGCGCTCTCGCGTACGCGGACGGCGGCCGCCACGTGGAGCGCTTCGTCGCGTGCGGCGCGCTCGACGCCGAATGACTCGTACGCATCGCCCCCCCGATCCGCGCTGACGATGTGCCTCGTCGCCGTCGCGCTGGACGCTCATCCGCGCTACTCGCTCGCGATCGCCGCGAACCGGGACGAGTACCACGCGCGCGAAGCGCGACCCGCGCACTGGTGGGACGAGGGCTGGCTCGCCGGGCGGGACCTGTTCGCCGGCGGCACGTGGTTCGGCGTGCGGCCCGACGGCCGCTGGGCGCTCGTCACCAACGTCCGGGAGCCCGGGCACAAGGACGCGAGCGCCGCGTCGCGTGGCGGCCTGGTGACCGGCGCGCTGTCGGCGCCGTCGCTGGACGCCTTCGTGTCGCGGCTCGATGCCGACCGGACGCGCTACAACGGCTACAACCTGCTCGCCGGGAACGCCGGCGAAGCGCGCTGGGCATCGAACCGGGCGCACGCGGCGCGCGCGATCGACCCGGGCGTCTCGGCCCTCTCGAACGCCGCGCTCGGAACGCCGTGGCCCAAGGTCCGCAGGCTCTCCGCAGCACTCTCGGACTGGGCGAACCGCGGCGTCGACGGCGTCGACGGGCTGTTCGAGGCGCTCGCCGACCGCGAGCGCGCGCCCGACGAGTCGCTGCCGTCGACCGGCGTGACGCTCGAATGGGAGCGCATGCTCTCCGCGCCGTTCATCGTGAGCGAGCGCTACGGCACGCGCTGCTCGACCGTGCTCGTCGTCGCGCGCGACGGGGAAGCGCGATTCGTCGAGCGGTCGTTCGACGCCGGCGGCCGGCCGACGGGCATCGTCGACGAGCGCTTCGCGATCGCCCGTCGATCGTGAACCCCCTGGAAACCCCCGGGCGCCAGGCACGTGCCCGACACCGGAGGTCAGCGCAGCGCTCGTTCCATCGCGCGGTGCGGGATGCCCGCCTCGTCGAACGCCTCGCCGACGGGGACGAACCCGTGCGACTCGTAGAACGGGATCGCGTGCGCCTGCGCGTTGAGGCGGGCGACGGCGTGCCCCCGCTCGCGCGCGAGCGACACGAGGCGCTCGAGGAGCGAGCCGCCGACGCCGCGCCCGCGCCACTCGCGCAGCACCGCCATGCGCCCGATGTGGCCGTCCGGCAGCAGGCGTCCGCACCCGACGGGCGAACCCGCCCCGTCCTCGGCGATCGCGTGCTCGCATGCCGCGTCGATGCCGTCCCACTCGAGCTCCTCGGGCACGTGCTGCTCGACGACGAACACCGCGAACCGGACGAGGCGGAGCGCCTCGTCGTCGCGCCCCCAGACCGCGGGCCGCACCCGGATCGTGCCCGCGCTCATCTTCCGTCCTCCATCGCGAGCGTCGCCGCACCGCCGCGCACCGCGAGCCGGGCGCGCCCGCCGACCGGCAGCGTGAGCTTGTCGCGCACGTGGCCGAACGGCAGCCCCGTGACGATCGGGACGCGACAGACGTCGCGCAGGTGCGCGATCGCCGCGTCGAGATCGTAGCCGTTGTCCTGCGGCGCGAGCTCGTAGCCGGTGAACGCGCCGACGAGGATCGCGCGCTGCCGCGCGAGGATGCCCGCGTAGTGCAGCTGGTGGAGCATGCGCTCGACCCGGTACGGGTGCTCCGAGACGTCCTCGACGAACAGGATGCCGCCGTCGACGCGCGGCATGTACGGCGTGCCGACGAGCGAGGCGATCATCGTCAGGTTGCCGCCCCACATCGTTCCCTCGGCGTCGACGTCCGGCCCGTCGGTGTCGAACGACGCCTCGTCCGCGCCGCGTTCGAGCATCGCGAGCGCGTGTCCGATCGTGTAGTCGCTCGGCGTCTCGGCGCCGAAATCGTAGGTCGCCATCGGACCCGCGTACGTGACCTTTCCCGACGCCGCGAGCATCGCGAGCTGGTAAGCCGTGAAGTCCGAGTGGCCGATCCAGCGCTTGCCGCTCGCGGCCAGCGCGCGAAAGTCGAGGCGCGGCAGCAGCCGCGTCCAGCCGTAGCCGCCACGCAGCGCGAGCGCGACGTTCACGCCGGGCATCGCCGCGATGCGCAGGATCGCCGCGAGCCGCTCGTCGTCGGTGCCGGCGAAGCGCGTGTGCCGCGCGAGCGCGGATGCGTCGACGTGCACGTTGCAGCCGAGCGCGGCCAGGCACGTCACCGCACGGTCGAGGGCCGACGGGTCCTGGGCGAACCCGGAAGGCGCGTAGATCGCGACCGACAGCGCGCTCAAAGTCCCTCCTGCGCCCGCCGCGCCCTGCGCATCATGCCCGCCCCCTTCGCGCGGCGAAGAACGCCGAGAGCAGCGCGCCGCACTCGTCGGAGCGCACGCCCGACACCGTCGTCGCGTGATGATTGAGCCGCGGCTCCGCGAAGAGGTCGACGACCGAGCCGCAGGCGCCGGTCTTGGGGTCGCGGGCGCCGAAGACGACGCGGGCGATCCGCGCGTGCAGGATCGCGCCCGCGCACATCGCGCAGGGCTCGATCGTGACGTAGAGCGAGCTGCCGGGCAGCCGGTAGTTGCCGAGCGCGCGCCCCGCCTCGCGCATCGCCGCGATCTCGGCGTGCGCGGTCGGGTCGCTCGCGGCGATCGGCGCGTTGCCGCCGCGTCCGATCACGGTCCCGTCCTTCACGACGACCGCGCCGACCGGCACCTCGCCGAGGCGCCCGGCCTCCCGCGCCAGCGCGATCGCCTCCCCCATCCAGCGCTCGTCCTCGGCGCTCGCAGGCGCGGCGGGCACGCTCATGCGCTCCCCGCGCCGATCACCGCGTCGGCCTCGATCTCGACCAGGATCTCCGGCGCGATCAGCTTCGACACCTCCACCATCGTGCACGCGGGCCGGATCGCGCCGAACGCCTCGCCGTGCGCCCGGCCGACCGCCTCCCACTGCCCGATGTCGACGACGTAGATGCGCGTGCGCACGACGTCGGCGAGCGTGGCGCCTGCCTGCGAGAGCGCCGACGCGACGTTCGCGATCGCCTGCCTCGCCTGCGCGTACGCGTCGCCGACGCCGACGATGCCGCCCTGCCCGTCCGTCGCCGTCGTTCCCGAGACGAAGATCCGGTCGCCGACGACGACCGCGCGCGAGTAGCCGACGATCGGTTCCCAGGGAGCGCCCGACGAGAGGTTGCGGCGGCTCACCGCGCGCCTCCTCGTCGCGCCTCGTGGCGTACGCGGCGCTCGGCGCGAAACCGCGCGAGCTCCAGGCGGGCATCCGCCGCTACGCCCGCCGTGTCGATCGCGGCGAGCACGGCGACCGCCTCGGCGCAGGCCGGCGGCGGCAAGGCGGCCCGCCGGTACGCGCGGCCGTAGCCATCGCGCTCGACGAGCCCGAGGTCGACGAGCCACCGGCGCAGTTCGACGTGGTCGGTCGCGAGCATCGCTCCGGGACCGGCGAGCCACGCGACGAGCCGCTCGTTCACCTCGCGCTCGGTGATGGCCGCATCGGCGGGCAACGCGAGCGACGCCGCTGCGAGCGCGGCGGCGAACTCGTCGGTGCGCGACCCCACGAGGGGGCCGAGACCCACGCGCTCTTTGACGGCGAGGCGGCGCCAGGCGGCGACGAAATCGGTCGGGGGCGTCATCGATCTTCGGGCGGAAACGGCTGCGGCGCCGATTGTGCGGCAGTCGCTGCCGGGTGTCGACGATGCGTTCGCCGCGCGGGATGCAGCGCTCACGCCGGACGCCTGGCCCGGGAGCCTCGCCGTCGCCCGGGCGACGGCGTCGCGTTCCCGGGACCGGCCTCCCCGAACAGGTCGCGCGAGGCGGCACGGCTCACGGCCAGCGTCGCGGGATGCTGGAGGCGACGCTCGGTCGTGATCGCGTAGAGCTCCTCCGTGACCGACTCGACGCGACCGATCGCCTGCACGCCGTAGTGGCCGCACACGTAATCGGCCATGGCGGTCGGCGCGGCGAAACAGCCGGCCCCGCCCTGCCCGAACGCCTTCATGAGCGCACTGTCGTCGAACTCGCCGACGATCCGGGGCCGGACGCCGGCCGCATCGAACCACTGCTCGAGTCCGCGGCGGATCGCCACGCCTTCTCCGGGCATCAGGAACGCCGCGCCGTCCAGCATCGCCGGAAACGCGCCCGTCAGCCCCGCGACCAGCGCGGTCGCCGCGAAGATCGTCAGGTCGCTCGCGCCGAGGCGATGGTTGTACGCGCGCACGTTGAGGTCGGCGGGAATCGGCCGGTCGGCGACCACGATGTCGAGGCGGTGGACGGCGAGGTCCGCGAGCAGCGATGCGAGGCGCCCTTCCCGGCAGACGAGCCTCACCGGGGTCTCGAGGCGCAGCGCCGGCTCGACGACGCGCCAGGCGAGAGACTTGGGCACCGAGTCGGCGATACCGACGCGGTAGGGCGCGGCGGCGCGGGCCGCCGCGCCGCGCGCCGCGCCCAGCAGCTCGAGTTCGAGGCCGAAGATCTCGTCGGCGTAGACCAGGATCCGGCGCCCGCCTTCGGTGAGCTCGAGCCCCCGCCCCGCCCGCCGGAAGAGTTCGACGCCGAGCGACTCCTCCAGCCCGGCCAGCTGGCCGCTGATCGACTGGGGCGTCACGTGGAGCTGGGCGCTCGCCCGGGCGATGCTCCCCGAACGCGCGACGGCCCAGAAATAGCGCAGGTGCCTGAAGTTCAGCGTGCCGGCCGTGGGCATTCAATATTCGGTTTTTTCGAACTGTTACTTCATTATATTCGACTTGTACGATGTATCAAACGTCCGCATCCTTCGCGTCGGATCGGGCCCCGGCGGGCCCGGCGACAAGCGCCAGGGGAGAGGGTGGGGTGGAAACGGTCGGAAGCATCTGGATGTGGGCCGGGTTCGGCGGCGTCGTCGCGGTGATGCTCGCGATCGACCTGTTCGTCGTCGGCGGCGGCAAGCAGCATCGCGTCTCGATGCGCGAGGCCGCGACCTGGTCGGTCGTCTGGGTCGGGGTCGCGCTCGCGTTCGCGGGCGTCCTGTGGTGGCACCTCGACGGCACGGCCGGGCGCGCGGTGGCCAACGAGACCGCGCTCGAGTACCTGACCGGCTACCTGATCGAGAAGTCGCTCGCGGTCGACAACGTCTTCGTCTGGCTGATGCTCTTCTCGTTCTTCGCGGTGCCCGCCGAGCTCCAGAAGCGCGTGCTCGTCTACGGCGTGATCGGCGCGATCGTCATGCGCACCGTCATGATCTTCGCGGGCGCCTGGCTCATCGCGAAGTTCCACTGGATCCTCTACCTGTTCGGCGCGTTCCTGCTCGTGACCGGCGTCAAGATGTGGTGGTTCGCCGACGAGAGGCCGGACCTCGAGGCCAATCCGGTCGTGCGCTGGCTGCGCCGCCACCTGCGCGTCACCGCCGGCTTCGAAGGCGAGCGGTTCTTCGTCTCGCGCGAGGAAGGCGGGAAGCTCGTGCGCTACGCGACGCCGCTGTTCCTCGTGCTCGTCCTGGTCGAGGCGACCGACCTGATCTTCGCGGTCGACTCGATCCCGGCGATCTTCGCGATCACGACCGACCCGTTCGTCGTGCTCACGTCGAACGTGTTCGCGATCCTGGGACTCCGGGCGATGTACTTCCTGCTGGCCGACCTCGCCGACCGCTTCTCGCTCCTCAAGTACGGCCTCGCGCTCGTGCTCGTCGTCGTCGGCGCGAAGATGCTGCTGATCGACGTCGTCAAGGTCCCGGTGCTCCTCTCGCTCGCGGTCGTGGCGACGATCATCGCCGCCTCGATCGTGCTGTCGCTGCGCAAGGCCGCCCGCGAACGTGCCGCCGCGGGCGCCCCTGCATCCGGCCGCGCGTGACGCGAACGCCTTCGGCCCCGGCACGATCCCGCGCGACCTCGCCCTGCGCCCTCCGATGAGCACCGCCGAACGCTACACGCCGCCATGGGCGACGCTCGCCTGCTGGACGGTCGCCGTGCTCGCGATCGCTGCCGGCGCCGCGGCGGCGTGCCCTGACGGCGCGTGCCGGGCGCCGGCCGCCGACCGGTGGCTGCTCGGGGCATTCCACGCGGCGCGACAGCCATGGCTCGACGCGTTCTTCGCGGCGTTCACCTGGCTCGGCTCGATCGTCGTGCTGCTGCCGGCGTCGCTCGCGCTCGGCTGGGCGTGGCGCCGGCGCGGCGACCGGTCGTCGGCGTGGCGGCT
>CALDKM010000126.1:0-34324 GCA_937898875.1 uncultured Pseudomonadota bacterium
CGACGGCGCCTGCGGCAGGCTCGCCCCCGTCGAAAAGGGGCCCCGCCTCATGGCGCTGTCGCGCGCGATCCTCGTTCACGCGGCCGAGCGTGCGTGGATCGAGGCGCGCGACTGCGGCAAGCCGATGAAGCAGGCGCGCGCGGACGCGGCGGCCTGCGCGCGCTACTTCGAGTTCTACGCGGGCGCGCCCGACAAGCTCCACGGGGAGACGATTCCGTACACGCCGGGCTACACGGTGCTGACCTGGCGCGAGCCGCTGGGCGTCACCGGACACATCATCCCGTGGAACTACCCGATGCAGATCTTCGGGCGCAGCGTCGGCGGTGCGCTCGCGGCGGGAAATGCCTGCGTCGTGAAGCCTGCCGAGGACGCGTGCCTGTCGCTCCTGCGCATCGCGGAGCTCGCGAGCGGGGCGGGATTGCCCGACGGTGCGCTCAACGTCGTCACCGGGCTGGGCCGCGAGGCTGGCATGGCGCTCGCGTCGCACGCCGGCATCGACCACCTGTCGTTCACGGGGTCGCCGGCGACCGGCGCGCTGGTCGCGCAGGAGGCGGCGAAGCGTCACTGCCCGGTGACGCTCGAGCTGGGCGGCAAGGGGCCGCAGATCGTATTCGCCGACGCGGACCTCGACGCGGCGATTCCGGTGATCGTCAACGCGATCGTGCAGAACGCCGGGCAGACCTGCTCGGCGGGCAGCCGGCTGCTGGTCGAGCGCTCGCGCTACGAGGAGCTGCTCGAGCGGCTCGCCGCGGCGTTCCGCGTGCTCCGGGTCGGCCCGGCGCTCGACGACCTCGACTGCGGGCCGCTGATCCGCTCGTCGCAACTCGAACGCGTGCGCGGGTTCCTCGCCGATGCGTCGCGCGACGAGCTGCCGGTGGCGGGGCAGGGCGCGATCGCCGGCAACGCCCCGGCGTCGGGCTACTATGTCGCGCCGACGCTCGTCCGCGACGTTCCGCCGACGTCGCGGCTCGCGCGCGAGGAGGTGTTCGGCCCGGTGCTGGCCGCCATGCCGTTCGACGACGAGGCGCATGCGGCGACGCTCGCCAACGGCACCGATTTCGGACTGGTCGCGGGCGTCTGGACCCGCGACGGCGGCCGGCAGCTCCGGATGGCGCGCGCGGTTCGCGCAGGCCAGGTGTTCGTCAACAGCTACGGCGCCGGCGGGGGCGTCGAACTGCCTTTCGGCGGGTTCGGCCACTCCGGCTACGGCCGCGAGAAGGGCCTGGAGGCGCTCCACGGCTTCACGGCGCTCAAGACCGTCGTGCTCCAGCACGGCTGATTCGCCGACCGCCGTCGAGGCGATGCGACGACGCGACCGCGCGGGCCGGACCGGTGTCGGCGTGAAGCCGTGGCTCGCGAGGGAGCCGAGGGATTGCCGCGAGGCGGACAACGACTGAACGGACGGGAATGCGATGAGACTCCAGGGCAAGGTTGCGATCGTCACCGGCGGAGGCTCCGGCTTCGGTGAAGGGATCGCGAGGCGGTTCGCGCAGGAAGGGGCGAAGGTCGTCGTCAACGACCTGGTCGACGCGGCGGCCGAGCGCACCGCGCGCGAGATCGTCGCCGCGGGCGGCAAGGCGCACGCGGTACCGGGCGACGTGTCGAAAGACGCCGACGTGTCGCGGCTCGTCGCGACCGCGCTCGCCGTCTACGGCGACCTGCACGTCGTCGTCAACAACGCGGGAACGACGCATCGCAACAAGCCGATGCTCGACGTCTCCGAGGAGGAGTTCGACCGGATCTACCGGGTGAACGTCAAGAGCCTGTACCTGACGGCGAAGCACGCGGTGCCGCACTTTCGCGCGAAGCGCGACGGCGTGTTCGTCACGATCGCCTCGACCGCGGGCGTGCGCCCGCGCCCCGGGCTCACCTGGTACAACGGCAGCAAGGGCGCGGCGATCGTCACGTCGCGGTCGATGGCGGCCGAGCTCGCGAAGGACAACATCCGCGTCAACGTGATCAACCCGGTCGCCGGAGAGACCGCGATGCTCGCGCAGTTCATGGGCGAGGACACGCCGGAGATGCGCGCGAAGTTCGTCGCGACGATCCCGCTCGGTCGGCTGTCGCGGCCTTCCGACATCGCGACGGCGGCGGTGTTCTTCGCGTCCGACGAGGCGTCGTTCGTCACCGGCACCTGCCTCGAGGTCGACGGCGGGCGGTGCGTGTAGGACGGAGGAAGCGCCCCGGAGGATCGCGGCGGGGAGGGACACGCGCTGAACACTATCCTGCTCTGGAACGACGACTGGGCGATGGCCGGTCCCGATCGCCCGCTCGGCGTCGAGGGATGGGAGCTCGTCCGCGACCGCTGGCGGGCGCCGCTCGCCGACGCGATCGTGTTCCACATCCCGACGCTCGATCCGGCCACGCTGCCGGCGGGCCGGCGGCCCGGGCAACGCTGGGTCGCGTGGTCGATGGAGAGCGTCGCGAACTATCCGCAGCTCGCGGATCCCGCGTTCATGGCGCCGTTCGACCTCGAGATGAGCTATCGACGCGACGCCGACGTGTGGGTGTCGTACCTGCCGCCGCCCGGCGAGCTGCTGTCGCCCGCCGTGCCGAAGACCGGGTCGGCGCCCGCCGTCTACATCGCTTCGAACGCGAACGACCGCAGCGGTCGCCACGCGTACGTGGCCGAGCTGATGCGTCACATGGCCGTCGACGGCTACGGCGCCTGCCATCGCAACCGCACGCTCGCCCACGACGATGGGCGGCCGGCGAAGCTCGCGACGATCGCGCGCTACCGGTTCACGCTCGCGTTCGAGAACTCGATCGCGCGCGACTACGTGACCGAGAAGTTCTACGACGCGCTGGTCGCGGGGTCCGTGCCGGTCGTGCTGGGCGCGCCCAACGTCGGCGAATTCGCTCCAGCGGACCGCTGCTGCGTCGACGTGAACGATTTCGCGTCGCCTGCCGACCTCGCGTCGTTTCTCGCGGAGCTCGCGGGCGACGAGTCCCGCTATGCGGAGTACCTCGCGTGGAAGTCCGGCGGATTGCGTGCTGCGTTTCGCCACATGCTCGCGTTCGTCGAGGCCGATCCGTGGACGCGACTCGCCCGGCGGCTCGCCGGTTGACCGCGCCCGCCCCGGGCGCGTGTCCGCGCCGGCATCGCGCCCGCCCGGTCGCGGTTCAGCCCTTCGGCGTGTACCGCGTCAGCACCGACTCGGTCTTCTCGCGCGACGACGGCGAATCGCGGGACGTCGTCGTCGTCTCGCGCTGGAGCTTCGCGATGCCGTTCACCTTCGGGCAGTACCAGTAGGTCTCCCTGATCTGCTGCTGGTACGAAGCCTTGTAGGCCGCGTCGGCCTTGCCCTCGACCCTGAAGCAGTCGAACGTGCCGGCGGGCACGGTGAGCGGCTCGTAGGCGACGACCTTGTAACTGCCTCGCTGGTCCATCAGCACCTGCGTCCCGAATCTGGCCACGTACGTCCACTCCGAGCCGACTTGCATCGGGAACCGGTAGACCGTGCGGTTGTATTCGGCGCCCTTCGGGTCGAGGTAATTGCCCGCGGCGTCGTACTTGTGGACGCGCTCGCCGATCTGGAAGTCGAAGCTCCCGTCGGCCCCGACCGCGACGACCTTCCGCGACCAGGTGGACTCCTTCGCCTCTTTGCCCGTGTCGGTCGTCTGCGCGTACGCCCAGGCATCGCCCACGCTCATCGCGGGCTTGTCGGCGGTCTGCGCGGACGCCGACGTACAGGTCAGCGCCGAGATCGCCGCCGCGAGCGCGCCGCGGGAGACGATCCGGAAGGGAATGGCGGGCATCGCGGACTCCTTGGGCGCCCGGGCACCGGGGCGGGGATGTGCGACACGCTACTCCCGCCCCGTCGGCAGCGAAACGTTACGGCTCGTTACGCGCGCGGCCGGGACCGCCTTTAGAGCCTGCCGACGAGCGCGGGCAGGTTGCGTACGTCGATCGTCTTCGCCCGCTCGGCGATCTGGCCGCCGTAGCGCTGAACGAGGGACTGGCCCTGCTCGACGAGCGGCGCGAACGCGGCCTTGAGCTTCGCCGCGTCGAGCGTGCGACCGCCGCCGTAGTACTGCTTCGCCAGCTGGCCGAGCGCCCAGGTCGTCGCGAACGACATGCCCGAGCTCGCCGCCTGATGGCCTGCCGCGCGGCCCATGCCGCCCAGCACGCTTCCCAGCAGTCCGCCGAGGAGCTTGCGGCCGAACTGCTCGAGATACTGGCCCGTGAGACCGACGCCGAGCGCGGCGAGCAGCTCCTTGATGTGCCCCTGGTCGAGCTCGTAGCCGTGGGCCTGGCCGATCCGGTAGACCAGACGCACCTGCAGCGGCAGGATCGCCATCGACGCGAGCGTCTCCGGCAGGATCTCGAGCGCCGCGTTCGTGATCGCCGCGTTCAGGATCGTCTGGTCGAGCGCCGCGGCGTCGGGCATCACCTTGCCTTCGGCCGGGCGCGCGGCGGCATCCGGCACGCCGGCGGCCGGTGCCGCGGCGATGGCGTCGGCGTCGGCCACCACCCTGGCGGCGGCATCCGCCGGCACGCCGAGTTCCGAGGCCAGGTCGCGCAGGAACGCGCCTTCCGCCTCGTTGTGGACGCCGTCGGCGTCGACGACCGCCACGGCGAGTTCGTAGGCGTACCGGCGCTGCGCGGGAGTCGACAGCGGGCGCACGATGTCCGCGAGCGGCGGCTTGTCGAGCAGGACCTTGCGGTCGAGTTCCGCGAGGTCGATGCGATCGCCGGCGAGACGCGCGGCGAGCTCGCGCATCCGTACGCGCTCGCGCTCGTCCTTGCTGCCGTCCGCGAATGCGGCGGTCAGCGCGACGGTGAGGAGGCTGTTGAGTTCGGCGTCGGTCATTGGCGTGTCTTCGAGGTCGGAGGGCGCGCGTCCCGGGGATGCCTTCCGGGACCGACCCGACGGGAGGTCGGGAGCGCCATCGTAACGCGTCGGCACGCCGTCGTCCGGACGTTGGGACGAACCGCGTCCGCGAGCGACCGGCGACGGGGGGCGGGCCGCCGCTGCGCCTTCGCGACCTCGACCACGCCGCTCGCGGCGAGCGCGTCGATCGCGTCGTCGCCGTAGCCCAGTTCGCGAAGCCGTTCGCGCGCGATCGCCTGGCCTTCCGGCTTGCGCAGGTCCAGGCCCACCGAACGCTTGTTGCGCGACTCGACGTGCCACCAGACCGAGGTGCCGTCCTTGAGATACCGCCACTTGCGCAGCGGGTCGCCCTTGCCCGGGGGCTCGATCTTGACGACGTCCGCACCGAACTCGCCCAGGATCTTCGCGCAGAAGGGCCCGGCGAACAGCGAGCCCATCTAGGGCCTGCTAGCGCTATCGGGGCACCGGCCCTCCGGGGGATCTCGGGAAACGGCCGCCCTCGGCGTTGCACGTCCTCGCAGCAGGCCGGCTACTGCTTGCGGCGAGCGCCTAGCTGGCGGCCGTTTCCCGAGTCACGCGAGCGTCCCGGTAGCGCTAACAGGCCCTGGAGCAGCTTTAGCCCGGCAAGGGCGCCGGGAGGAAGCGGCAATGGCGCGATCGTCGTCATGCCCGCCGGTTTGGCGACCCGGGCCAACGCGATCCGCGACGCGCGAGGCGGCGGGCCGCGACTGTGGAATAATCGACGGCAGGGCGCCCCGGGGCGCCGGAACGTCACGAAGCCGTCCAGCCCATGCTCGATTCCCACGTGCACGCGGAGCTCGCGGCCCTGCTGCCGCCCTCCGCGCTGCTCACGACGCCCGAGGACACGAAGCCGTACGAATGCGACGGGCTCACGCTCTTCCGCGAGCAGCCCTCGGCGGTCGTGTTGCCCGAGAACGAGGCGCAGGCCGCCGGCATCCTGCGCGTGTGCCACGCCGCGCGCGTTCCGGTCGTCGCGCGCGGCGCGGGCACGAGCCTGTCCGGGGGCGCGCTGCCGCACCGGGACGGCGTCGTGCTGTCGATGGCGAAGTTCCGCAAGATCCTCTCGATCGACGCGCTCGCGCGCACGGCGGTGGTGCAGCCCGGCGTGCGCAACCTCGCGATCTCCGAGGCGGCCGCCCCTCTCGGCCTCTACTACGCGCCGGACCCCTCGTCGCAGATCGCGTGCTCGATCGGCGGGAACGTCGCCGAGAACGCGGGCGGCGTTCATTGCCTCAAGTACGGGCTCACCGTCCACAACGTGAGGCGCGTGCGCGGCCTGCTGATCACCGGCGAGCCGGTCGAGTTCGGCGGCGCGTCGCTCGATTCGGCCGGCTACGACCTGCTCGCGCTGATCACCGGCAGCGAAGGCCTGCTCGCCGTCATCACCGAGGTGACCGTCAAGCTCACGCCGAAGCCGCAGCTCGCGCAGGTCGCGTGCGCCGCTTTCGACGACATCGAGAAGGCCGGTGCGGCGGTCGGCGCGGTGATCGGCGCGGGCATCATTCCCGCCGGCCTGGAGATGATGGACCAGCCGGCGACCCGCGCGGTCGAGGAGTTCGTGCACGCGAGCTACCCGCTCGATGCCGCGGCGGTGCTGCTCGTCGAGTCGGACGGGACGCCCGAGGAGGTCGAGGCCGAGATGTCCGAGATCCGGCGCGTGCTCACCGCGTCGGGCGCGACGTCGATCCGCGTGTCGCGCGACGAGCGCGAGCGGCTCCTGCTGTGGTCGGGCCGCAAGGCCGCGTTCCCGGCCGTGGGCCGACTCTCGCCCGACTACTACTGCATCGACGGCACCATTCCTCGCAAGGCGTTGCCGCGGGTCCTGCGCCGCACGGCCGAGTGGTCGAAGGAGTTCGGGCTCGCGTGCGCGAACGTGTTCCACGCGGGCGACGGCAACCTGCATCCGCTGATCCTGTTCGACGCGAACAAGGAAGGCGAGATCGAGAAGACGATCGCGTTCGGCGACCGCATCCTCGAGCTGTGCATCGAGGTCGGCGGCACCGTGACGGGCGAGCACGGCGTCGGCGTCGAGAAGCTCTCGACGATGTGCACGCAGTTCGCGCCCGACGAGCTGGAGCGCTTCCACGGCATCAAGGCGGCGTTCGACCCCTCGGGCCTCCTGAATCCCGGCAAGGGGGTTCCCACGCTCGCGCGCTGCGCGGAGTTCGGCCGGATGCACGTGCACCACGGCCAGCTCCGTCACCCCGACATTCCCCGATTCTGATCCGCAGGACCGCGCATGAACGCCCCGATCGACACGAGCCGCCGCCCGGCTCCCGAAGCCCTCGCCGCGGTGCTGGGCGAGCTCGCGACCCGCTTCGGCGACCGCGCGGTCGTCAACTCCTCGGTCCGCGAGCAGCACGGCCACGGAGAAGGGCTCGCGGACTCGGCGCTGCCCGACGTGGTCGTGTTCCCGCACACGAACGAGGAAGTCGCGACGATCGTGAGGATCTGCGCTTCGGTGCGGGTGCCCGTCATCGCGTTCGGCGTCGGCACGTCGCTCGAGGGCCACGTCGCGGCGATCCACGGCGGCGTGTGCGTCGATCTCTCGCAGATGAACAGGGTGCTCGAGATCAACGCCGACGACCTCGATTGCCGCGTGCAGGCGGGCGTCCCGCGCGAGCAGCTGAACGAGGAGCTCAAGGGCACCGGGCTCTTCTTCCCGATCGATCCGGGCGCGAACGCCACGATCGGCGGCATGGCGGCGACGCGCGCGTCGGGCACGAACGCGGTGCGCTACGGGACGATGCGCGAGAACGTGCTGGGCCTCACCGTCGTCACCGCCGACGGCCGGATCGTCCGGACCGGCGGGCGGGCGCGCAAGTCGTCGGCCGGCTACGACCTCACGCGGCTCTACGTCGGCAGCGAAGGGACGCTCGGCATCATCACCGAGGTGGGCCTGCGCCTCTACGGCGTGCCCGAGGCGATCTCGGCCGCGGTCGCCCAGTTCCCGGACCTGCGCTCGGCGGTCCACGCGGTGATCGTGGCGATGCAGATGGGGATCCCGGTCGCCCGCATCGAGCTCTTCGACGAGGTGCAGATGGACGCGTGCATCCGCTATTCGAAGCTCGAGGGCTACGAGGCGAAGCCGACGCTGTTCTTCGAGTTCCACGGAACGGCCGCCGGCGTCGCCGAGCAGGCGGAACAGATGCAGGAGATCGTGGCCGGCCACGGAGGCGGCGCGTTCCGCTGGGCGACGGTCCAGGAGGAGCGGACGAAGCTCTGGAAGGCGCGCCACAACGCCTACTACGCGACGCTCGCGCTCAAGCCCGGCTCGTTCGGATTCTCGACCGACGCGTGCGTGCCGATCTCGCGGCTCGCCGACTGCGTGATGGAGACGCGGACCGACATCGACGCGACCGGGCTCTTCTGCTCGATCGTCGGCCACGTCGGCGACGGCAACTTCCACGTGCTCGTCCTGTTCGACCCGGGCGACGCGGCGGAGCGGGCGAAGGCGGACGGGCTCGCGCAGCGTGTCGCGATGCGCGCGATCGCGATGGGCGGCACCTGCACCGGCGAGCACGGCGTGGGCATCCACAAGCTCGATGCGCTCGTCGCCGAGCACGGCGAGGCGGTCGACCTGATGCGCACGATCAAGCGCGCGCTCGATCCGCTCGACATCATGAATCCGGGCAAGACGGTGCCGCTTCAGGAGTCGGGAGTCAGGTGACAGATGCCAGTCGCGCGGCCACCGGGATCGCCTGCGCGACTGACCTCTGACCTCTGATCTCTGTCCTCTGACGCCCGATGCTCACTCTCTACCTCGGCAACAAGAACTACTCGTCCTGGTCGCTGCGCGGATGGTTCGCGGCGAAGCTCTCGGGCGCGCCGTTCCGCGAGGTCTCCGTCCAGCTCGTCGGGCGCGGCCGCAATCCGGCGAACCGCGGCTTCTCGCCGTCCGGCTTCGTCCCCGCGCTGCACGACGGCGACACCGTCGTCTGGGACTCGCTGGCGATCGCCGAGTACCTGGCCGAGCGGCACCCGGGCATGTGGCCCGCCGACCCGGCCTCGCGCGCGTGGGCGCGCTCGATCGCCGCCGAGATGCACAGCTCGTTCCAGGCGCTGCGGGACGAGATGACGATGTGCGTGCGCGAGCGGCTCGACGTGCGACCCTGGTCGGCCGGGCTCGCGAACGACGTCGCGCGCGTGGAGGAGATCTGGGCCGAGAGCCGTCGCGCGCACGGGCGGGGCGGTCCCTACCTGTGCGGCGCACTGTCGATCGCCGACGCGTTCTACGCGCCGGTGGCGTTCCGGTTCCAGACCTATCGCGTGGCGCCGGGGGGCGAGGCGGGCGCGTACCTCGCTGCGCTGCTCGCGCATCCGTTCATGCGCGAGTGGGAGCGCGACGCGGTCGGCGAGACCATCGTGATCGAGGCCGACGAACCTCGGTTCGTGTACCGCGACAAGCTCGCGGGACGCGGCTAGCGGAACGGCGGCGACGGACGATGGCCGATCCCGACATCGAGGCGTTGCAGGAGACGATCCGCCGGGCGGCGGCGGTTCGCTCGCCGCTGCGGATCGTCGGCGGAGGCACGAAGGACTTCTACGGCGAGAAGCTCACCGGCGACGTCGTCGACGTCCGAAGTCTCTCGGGCATCGTCGACTACGATCCGACCGAGCTCGTGATCGCCGCGCGGGCGGGCACGTCGATCGACGAGATCGAGTCGACCATGGCCGCGTCGGGCCAGATGCTCGCGTTCGAGCCGCCCCGGTTTGCCGCCGGCGGAACGCTCGGCGGGGCGATCGCCGCGGGCCTCTCCGGTCCGCGCCGCCCGTACGCGGGCTCCGCGCGCGATCTCGTGCTCGGCGTGAAGATCGTCGACGGCACCGGCCGGGCGCTCTCCTTCGGCGGGCGCGTGATGAAGAACGTCGCCGGATTCGACGTGTCGCGACTGACGACCGGCGCGATGGGAACGCTCGGCGTCGTCACCGAGGTCTCGCTCAAGTGCCTGCCGCTGCCGCGCACCGAGGCGACGCGGCTCTTCGATCTGTCGGCGGACGAGTCGATCCGGCGCGTCAACGAATGGGGCGGGCAGCCGCTGCCGCTTTCCGCGACGTGCTTCCACCAGGGGCGCCTCGCGGTGCGGCTGTCAGGCGCGCCCAGCGCGGTCGCAGCCGCGTGCGCGAAGATCGGCGGCGCCGCGGTCGAGGACGCCGGGGCGCTCTGGACGTCGGTGCGCGACCAGCGGCACGCGTTCTTCACCGGCGCGAGCGCCGCACGCGCGCCGCTGTGGCGCCTGTCGGTCGGCTCGACCGCGCCGTACACCGATCTCGGCGGCGAGCAGCTGATCGAGTGGGGCGGCGCGCTGCGCTGGCTTGCCGCGTCCCCTCGTACCGAGGCGGCCCGGGTGCGCGCGTGGGCGTCGACGCACGGGGGGCACGCGACGCTGTTCCGCGCGACGGACAAGCCTGCGGACGTGTTCCACCCGCTGCCGCCGGCGCTCGCGGAGCTCCATCGGCGCCTCAAGGCGACGTTCGACCCGCACGGGATCCTGAACCGCAACCGCCTGTCGAGCGCGTTCTGATGCAGACCGATCTCGCTCCCGCCTACCGAGGCACGCCCGATGGGGAGGAGGCCGAAGCGATCCTGCGCGCGTGCGTCCACTGCGGATTCTGCACGGCGACGTGCCCGACCTACCAGCTCCTGGGCGACGAGCTCGACGGCCCGCGCGGACGCATCTACCTGATCAAGCAGGTGCTCGAAGGCGGGCCGGTCACCGCGAAGACGCAGCTTCATCTGGACCGCTGCCTCACCTGCCGCAGTTGCGAGACGACGTGCCCGTCGGGCGTGCAGTACGGGCGGCTCGTCGACATCGGGCGCAGGATCGTCGAGGATCGCGTCGGCCGCTCGCCTGCCGATGCCGCGCGCCGGTGGTCGCTGCGCAAGGGCCTGCAGTCGAAGCTGCTCTTCGGCGGCGCGCTCGCGATCGGGCGCATCGCGAAGGCGTTCGTGCCGGCCGAGCTCGCGCGCGGCATCCCGGGGTCGCGACCCGCAGGCGCGTGGCCGGCGCCACGCCACGGCCGCCGGATGCTCTCGCTCGCGGGCTGCGTGCAGCCGGCAATCGCGCCGGCAATCGACGCGGCGCTGGCGCGCGTGCTGGATCGTGTCGGCATCTCTCTCGTCCGCGTCTCGGGGGGCGGTTGCTGCGGGGCGCTGCCGCTCCACCTCAACGAGCACGACGAGGCGCAGGCGATGGCGCGCGCCAACGTCGACGCGTGGTGGCCGCACGTCGAGGCGGGCGTCGAGGCGATCGTCGTCACGGCCAGCGGCTGCGGCGTGATGGTGAAGGACTACGGCCACCTGCTCGCGCGCGACGCCGCGTACGCGGCGAAGGCCGGGCGCATCGCTGCGCTCGCACGCGACACGGTCGAGGTCGTCGCGCCCGAGTGGAAGAAGATCGCGCCGCTGGTCGCGATGGACCAGGGGCCGAAGCGCGTCGCATTCCACCCGCCCTGCTCGCTGCAGCACGGCATGAAGATCCGCGGCGAGGTCGAGGAGATCCTTCGCGCGATCGGTCACGACCTCGTGCCGGTCGGGGACGCGCACCTGTGCTGCGGATCGGCCGGCACCTACTCGATCCTGCAACCCGAGATCGCGTCGCAGCTCAAGCGCAACAAGCTCGCGGCGCTCGAGGCCGAACGACCGAACGTCATCGCGACGGCCAACATCGGCTGCATGACGCACCTCGCGTCCGGGACGTCGCGCCCGGTGCGCCACTGGATCGAGCTCCTCGACGAGCGCATGTTCGGCGAGACGTCGACGGGCAGGCGATGACCGGCGACCGCGCGCAGCGTTCGGCCTATCGCCGGTTCCTCGCGATCCCGACGCGCTGGATGGACAACGACACGTACGGCCACGTCAACAACGTGACTTACTACTCGTACTTCGACACCGCGGTGAACGAGCACCTGATCCGCGACGGCGGGCTCGACATCGTCAATGCGCCGGAGATCGGCCTCGTCGTCGAGACGAGCTGCCGCTTCCACGCGTCGCTGTCCTTCCCCGAGACGATCGAGGCCGGGATCGTCGTCACGAAGCTCGGCACGTCGAGCGTCGTCTACGGCATCGGGCTCTTCCGTCGGGGCGAGGACGCGCCGGCCGCGACCGGCCGCTTCGTGCACGTCTGGGTCGACCGCGGGTCCCGGACGCCGGTGCCGGTGCCCGGCCGGATTCGCGCCGCGCTCGCGCCGCTCGTCGTGGCTGCATCGTGACCGGCGGGGCCCGCCGCGCCGCGACCGCGGTCGAATGCGCGCCGATGACGGCGGCGACGCGCGGGGACGCGCGCGAGCTCCTGCAGGCGTTCCTCGGCGACGACGAGCACTACCGCGCGTCCGCAGCCGCCTACGGAGACGGTGGCGTCGACGCCCTCGACCGCGCGCTCGGCCTCTTCGTCGCGCGGCCCGAGATCGGCTTCGTGTGGCTCGCGTACGCGCGGGAGGGCGCGAGCCGCATCGCCGTCGGCGCCTGCGTCGCGTGCCGCGCGATTTCCACCTCGCGGGGCGGCGTCGTCGCGAAGCTCGACGACGTGACGATCCGCGACGGGTGGCGGGGCCGCGGCGTCGGAGGCGCGATGCTCGACGCGCTGGCCGAACGCCTGCGCGGGGAAGGCGCCACCCGCATCGACACCGCGTGCCACCGCGACAACGCGGGCGCATGGCGCTTCTACGAGCGCGCCGGGTTCCGCCCGCTCGACGAGGAGCGCATCGCGAAGCTGATCTGATCGTCGATGCGCGAAACGACCGAAGGAGCCGCGTGAGCCGCCTCTACGCCCTGATCCCCGCCGGCGGCGGCGGAACGCGCGCCGGGCTCGGCGTGCCGAAGCAGTACCATGCGATCCTGGGGAGGCCGATGCTCGTCCACACGATCGAGCGACTCGCCTCGGCGCTTTCCTTCTCGGGCATGTTCGTCGCGATCGCGCCGGGCGACGAGCACTACGCCGCCGCGATCGGCGCCCGACCCGGCGTCGAGCCGCTGCCCTGCGGGGGCGCGACGCGGGCGGCAACCGTCGCGAACGCGCTCGCGATGCTCTCCTCGCGCTGCGGCACCGACGACTGGATCCTGGTGCACGACGCGGCCCGGCCCTGCGTGCCCGTCGAGGCGCTCCAGCGGCTCGTCGAGACGCTCGGGGGCGATCCCGTCGGGGGGCTCCTCGCCGTGCCCGTCGCCGACACGCTCAAGCACGGCGACGGAGACACCGTCGAACCGCGCGTCGCCAGGACCGAGGATCGCCGCCAGCTGTGGCAGGCGCAGACCCCGCAGATGTTCCGCTACGGCGTGCTCGTGCGCGCCTGTGCGGAGCCGGGGACGGCGGAGGCGACGGACGAGTCGTCCCTCGTCGAGCGGCTCGCCGCGCGCGGCGCGTGTGCGATGCCGCGCCTCGTCACGGGCAGCCGTGCGAACCTCAAGATCACCTGGCCCGAGGACCTCGCGCTCGCCGAGGCGATCCTCGCGGCGCAGGCGGAAGCGAAGGGAAGTCGATGATCCGCGCCGGCAACGGCTTCGACGTCCATGCGCTCGTCGCGGGACGCCCGCTGGTCCTGGGAGGCGTCACGATTCCCCACGACCGCGGCCTCGATGGCCACTCGGACGCCGACGTGCTGATTCACGCGATCGGCGACGCGATCCTGGGTGCGCTCGCGCTGGGCGACCTCGGCAGGCATTTCCCCGACACCGATCCCCGCTGGAAGGGCGCCGACAGCCGCGCACTGCTGCGCCACATCGTCGGACTGATGAACGACCGCGGCTACCGGATCGGCAACGTCGATGCGACGGTGATCGCGCAGGCGCCGAAGCTCGCGCCGCACGTCGCGGCGATGCGCGCGAACCTCGCCGCCGACCTCCGGTGCGCGGTCGAGGACGTCAGCGTCAAGGCGACGACGACCGAGCGGCTCGGATTCACCGGCCGCGGCGAAGGCATCGCGACGATGGCGAGCGTGCTCGTCGTACGGTTGCCGGAGGCGAGCGCCCGCGACACCTAGCGCGCCGGCGCGTCGGGGTGGTGCCGGACCTGCGTCGGGTCGGGGGTCCGGGCGAGCAACGGCGCCCCTTGGGAAACGCTGGCTCCGCCCGGTCCCGGGCACGGTGCGACGGCGCCGGTTCCGGCGCGCCCCGCTGACGGACGGAAGCGAATGTGACGGAACGTATAATAGATATCGCATCCGCCACTCCGGGCTCGGACGCGGGCGATTCCGCGCCCTCATCGGGCGGGGCGTGTGACCCGGCCGATACCGCCGTTCCGGAACAAGGCCGTCCGGCCGCCTCCCGAGGCGATCGTGGTCGATCGAATGCATTGTCGCGCCGCGGCGCCGTTCCCGCCTTCGGCGGGGTGGGAAGGGGAAGGTTGGACCGACGCGGGAATCGTGTTGTTGCGAGGGGCTTCCGCGCCGCGATGTGGCTCGTTGCACTGGCGGCCGCAGGAGCAGCGCCGAATGCGCTGGCGGTGCCTGCCGCGGAGCGCAGCGCGCTCATCGATCTCTACAACGCGACCTGCGGCACCGCCTGGGGCGCGAGTTGGCGCAACGCCTCCGATACCGACTTCAAGGCCGCCGGCACCGAATGCACGTGGGACGGCGTGTCGTGCGACGGGACGTCTTCGACGGTGATCGGCATCGCCATGTCGGGTTTCGCATGCGGGGCTTTGCCTGCGTCGATCGGCGATTTCGAGAACCTGGAAACGCTGCAGTATCGAATGGTCGGAAGCGCCTTCAACTTCCTCACCGGGCCGCTGCCGGCCGAGATCGGCAAGCTGGCCAAGCTGAAGACGCTGGACCTCAGCAACAACATGCTGACCGGCACGATCCCACCGGCATGGTCCGGCCTCGCCAGTCTGGAGTACCTCGATCTCGGCGACCAGCATTCGCTCGAGCGCCTGTCGGGGAGCGTGCCGGCCTGGCTGGGCAGCCTCGCGAATCTCACTCACCTTGGCCTGAGGAACAATGCGTTCGACGGGACCATCCCGCTTCAGCTCGGCGCACTGACCCAGCTTCAGGAATTGTCGCTCGACGGAAACGATCTTTCCGGCGCGATACCCGGGGAACTCGGCAACCTTGCCAATCTGCAATGGTTCATCGCGCACGGCAACCAGCTGACCGGGGCCATCCCTCCGGAACTCGGCAACCTCGCGAACCTGCAGGGGCTCTATCTGTTCTCGAACCGGCTGAGCGGAACGTTTCCGGTGGAACTGTGCGCGCTGGGGAATCTGCGCGAGCTGGATCTGTCCGGCAATCTGCTGACGGGAACACTGCCCGGCGCACTGGGCAATCTGACGAACCTGCGCCTGTTCGTCGTTGCCGAAAACGCGTTCAGCGGCGAGTTGCCGGCGTCGATGGCGACGTGGGCCAACCTCTACAACGGGGGCATCAACCTCGGCTACAACGCTCTTCACTCGTCCGATGCCGCTCTTTCCGCCTTCGTCGACACCTGGCAATTCGGCGGCGATTGGCGCTCCACGCAGACGATCGCACCGACGGACCCGAAGGCAACGACGGAAGGCGCGGATTCGGTGACCCTGTCGTGGACCCCGATTGCCTACCAGGACGACGGCGGCGGGTATCGCGTCCGCTACGGCAAGCAATCCGGAGGGCCCTACGTTGCGTTCGCGACGACGACGGCGGACAAGGCGGCCGGCACGCTCACCGTGACCGGTCTTGCGCCAGCGACCACGTACTACTTCGTCGTCGAGACCTGGACGGACCCGCACCCGGTTTCCGGCAGGTCGCCGCAACAGAACACGGTGGTGAGCGAGCCGAGCGCGGAAGTTGCCGCGATGACCCGATCGCCTCCGGCGATCCCGGCGCTCGGTCCCTGGCAGGTCGTCCTGCTTGCCGTCGCGCTGCTGCTGGCCGCGATGCAAACGCTCCGTCGACCGGAGGCCGGGCCCTGACGACGGTTTCGGGCGCGGCCCCGCGCGTCGGCGCACTCGCGGCAACCGGGGCCGCAGCCCCGGCATCGTTCGGCACCGTCGCGTCGACACCGGGGTTCCGACGGGACGCCCCGACGCGAGCCTACCTGGCGCCCGGGATCCTGCCGGAGGGCCCGCCGCCTTTCTCCGGACGGATGGGAGAGAACGCATGCGCAGCGTCCGTCGGGACGACCGGAGCGCCAGGCCCGTGAAGTGGACGTAGTTCGATCCGTCGCGGCGGACGACTCCCGTTTCGATCGTCACGGTTCGCCGGAGGGTCGCGCGCCAGACGTGGAACGTCGTCGCGGGAACGGGGCATGGAGGAGTCCCCCGATCAGCGCGGGCCGGGACTCTGCGCGTCCTCCCGATCCCGGGTCCGCCCCGTTGCGAGCGTCACCCTTGCGATGGTCCCGTCGCCGTCGCGCGGCAGGATCTCCAGCGTGCCGCCATGCATGCGCGCGATGCGCTCGACGATCGCGAGCCCCAGCCCCGCGCCCGCCGCGCCGTCGGCCCTGGCCCGCGCGTCGCTCGCGCGGGTGAACGGACGCTTGAGCCGCTCGACGTCGTCGGGCGCGATGCCTGCGCCGCGGTCCCGCACCTCGATCGTCGCGAACGCGTCGCCGTCGGCGGTCACGACGTCGACCGGCGGAGCGCCGTACGCGAGCGCGTTGTCGACGAGATTCGCGACGAGCCGCGAAACGGCGGTGGGCTTGAGCGGCAGCGGGCGCACGCCGCCGGGACGGAACACGACCTCGCGTCCCGCCGCGACGTAGCGGTCCACGCACGCGCGCACGATCGGGTCGAGCTCGGCGACCTCGCGGCCCGAGGGGTCGTCGGCGCGCGCGAAGTCGAGGAACTGGCCGACGATGCGGTCCATCTCCTCGATGTCGGCGACCATGGCCGCGCGTTCGTCCGGATCGTCGCCGCCGCCCATCTCGACGCCGAGCCTCAGCCGGGCGAGCGGCGTCCTCAGGTCGTGCGAGACGCCGGCGAGCAGCAGCGCGCGGTCGCGCTCGATCTGGCGCAGGTTCGCGAGCATCTCGTTGAAGCGGCGGTTGACCGCCGCGATCTCGGTCGGGCCGGTCTCCGGCAGCGGCGACGGCGTGCCGCCGCGCCCGAGCTCGTCGACGGCGGCGTTCAGCTCGCGCAGCGGACGGGCGAGGAGGTGCGCGAACGCGTACGCGGCCGCGAGCAGCAGCACGACGACGGCGAGCGACCAGGCGAGCGCGCGCGACGGCGCGCTGTCCTGGTCGCGCGGAGCGGGCATCGGGAACGCCGCCCAGTACCCGACGCCGCCCGCTTCGAGCCGCACGAGGAACTGCTGCCGGCCCGGCATCGCCCGGAGCTCGGTGCCCGGGCCGATCTCCGCGCGCAGGCGGTTCTCGAGTTCCGCGACCATGGGGCCGCGCGGCGGGCCGGCGAACGCGAGCGCCGGGCGCTCCGACTCGGGAATGATGCGCACGCCGAACTCGTGGCCGATGCGGGCGAGCGTCTCGCGGCGTTCGCTTCCCTCGGCCGCGTCGAGCGCCGCACGCAGCGCCCGGAGCTGTGCGATCTTGGTGTCGCCGAACTGCCGCGAGACGAGCGCGGCGCGATCCTGCCGGAACAGCAGGATCATCGACGCCGTCGCGATCGCGACGACGGCGACGAGCAGCAGCGTGAGGCGGCCGAAGAGCGAGCGCGGGACGAGCGTCACGGCGAGCCGCCCGCGTCGGGTTCCGCGTCGTCGGGCACGTAGACGTAACCCACGCCCCACACCGTCTGGATGTAGCGGGGATTCGCCGGGTCCGGCTCGACGAGCTTGCGCACGCGCGACACCTGCACGTCGATCGCGCGGTCGAACACCTCGTGGTCGCGCCCGCGTGCGAGTTGCATCAGCTTCTCGCGGGCGAGCGGCTGGCGCGGGTGCTGCGCGAACACGCGGATCAGCGCGTACTCGCCCGTCGTGAGGTGCGTGACCCGGCCCGCGACGGAGAGCGTGCGCGCCGCGAAGTCGAGGCGATGCCGGCCGAACGCGACGACGCCGGACTCGTCGGGCGTGCCCGGAGCGGGCCGCAGCGCGTGCCGGCGCAGCACCGCATGGATGCGCGCGACCAGCTCGCGCGGATTGAACGGCTTGCCGAGGTAGTCGTCGGCGCCCATCTCGAGGCCGACGATCCGGTCGATGTCCTCGCCCTTCGCCGTCAGCATGATGATCGGGACGTCTTCGCCGGCGCCGCGCAGCCGCCGGCAGACCGCGAGCCCGTCCTCGCCGGGCAGCATCAGGTCGAGCACGACGAGGCTCGGCGGGTCGCGCTGCAGCCACTTGTCGAGCTCGCGCGCGTCGGGAATCGCGCGCACCTCGAAGCCCTGGCTCGCGAGGTAGCGGTCGAGGAGGTCGCGCAGCCGGACGTCGTCGTCGACGACCAGGATGCGGGGAGTGTCGCTTTGCGCCTTCGGACTCATCGGCGGCCGAGGGGAGGGAGAGGGATCGCTCGTGCCCATTCCGGGATTGGAACGCACCGGGCCGCGGTCGCGCGAACGCGCGCTGTAACCGATTGTAACGACGGCGCGCTGCCGCAACGCCCGGTTGCACCCGCGGCAGCCCGCCGGGAAACCTTGGGCGCATTCTGCTATCGAAGCTCCTGAGTCCGGCGAGGCGGCACCTCCCCCGCCGGACGATCCCTCCACACACCGAAAGGAACCGACATGTCCCACAACCCCAGCCGCAGGACGTTCGCGCTCGCGGCCGCGACACTTCTCGCGTCGACGCTCGCCGTCGCTGCCCCCGGAGGCCCTGGCGGTCCGATGGGAGGCGGCGGCGCCGGTCCCATGGGGGGGGGCGGCCACATGCGTGGCCCCGGCGGTCCCGGGATGGGCGGACCGGCGATGTCCGGCGGACTCGTCGAGCACGTGATCGACGGGCTCAAGGACAAGCTCTCGCTCGACGCCGCGCAGCTGGCGATGTTCGACAGCGCCCGCGCCCAGACGGTTGCCGCACGCGACAAGATGGTGACCAGCCGCACCGACGTTCGCACCAAGGTGCAGGCGGAGCTGGCGAAGGCCGAACCCGACCTCGCCGCCGTGTCGTCGCTGCTCGAGAGTGCCGAGGAGCAGGGGCGCGCGCTGCGCCACCAGACTCGCGACCAGTGGCTCAAGGTCTACGCGAGCCTGCGCGCCGACCAGAAGCTCATGGTCCGCGACGAACTCAAGGCGCGGATGGCGCGGATGGACGGGATGCAGGATCGCATGCGCGAGCGGAGGGGCCAAGGTCCCACCTGACGCGTCGTCGTTCCGACCGGCACGTGCGATGCGGCCGGCGCCCTCCGGGGTGCCGGCCGCTTTCGCTTTCCGCCTCCCCTGGGCGCGAGTTGTGATGCACAGGCGATCGACCGGAGTTTCGGCGACCGGCGAGGAGGGGGCTGCGAGGCGGACGTCGCGCGCCGGAGCGCGTCCGACGGACGAACGGGAGCCTGTCCGACAGACCCCGCGCTTGCACTGCACAGCATTTGGAGATAGGGTTATGACGTTGGCATAGCCGCGCGACCGGGAGAGACCGGCCGCCTCCTCCCGATGACGAACGTGCGGGCACCCATGCGTCGAACGATGGCCCTTCCGTTCCGCCGCCAGGCGGCCGGGACGCCCGCGCGCGTGACGGCGCTGTGGGTCGGATGCTGGGTCGCCGGGATCGCCGCCTGGCTGCTGCTGGCCTTTGCCGCCGGCGCCGGTCCGGTGGAGATGGCCGGCGCGGATCGGTCGAATCGTGCCGCGGACGCGCCGTCGCCGATCCTGCGCCGCCTGAAGCCCGCTACGCCGACGCCGTCGCGGGCCGCGATGACGCCGCTCAAGTCCACTCATTCGGCGGCGGCGAAGGCGCTCGACCTCGCGGACGTCTACCGCTTCTTCAATCGCGCGACCGGCGTCCACTTCTACACGGCCGACGCCGTGGAGCGCGCGCACATTCTCGCGACCTGGCCGCAGTTCGCCGACGAGGGGCCGGTCTGGCGCGCCCTGAGGACTGCCGACGCGGGCACCGTGCCGGTCTGGCGGTTCTTCAATCGCGACACCGGCGCGCACTTCTACACGACCGACGCGGCCGAGCGGCAGCGCATCCTCGTGACCTGGCCGCAGTTCGCCGACGAGGGCGTCGTGTTCCACGCCTACCTGTCCGACGCCTTCGATCGCGTGCCGGTCCACCGCTTCTACAACACGCAGACGCGCACGCACTTCTACACGGCGCAGGACGCCGAGCGCGACTTCGTGCAGCGCACGTATCCCCAGTTCGCCTACGAAGGCATCGCCTACCATGCGATCGGTCTCGCGGCGGAGGCCGGCGCCGCCGCGAAGCGCGACGCGTTCCGGCTCGTCGACCAGGCGACGTTCGGCGCGACGGCCGCCGACGTCGATCGCGCGCTCGCGATCGGCGCCGCCGCGTGGGTCGACGAGCAGCTCGTCAGGTCCGCCTCCGGGTATCCGGCGAGCGCGTTCTGGTACGAGTCGCTCTACGAGGCCGACAACTGCACGTTCGGCTCGGCGATCGAGTCGGCGGCCTATCGATGCGCGGTCGACCAGCTCACGCTTTACAAGCTGCGCTCGCGGTTCTTCACCAACGCGCTCTACGCGCCCGATCAGCTCCGCCAGCGCGTCGCATGGGCGCTCTCGCAGATCTTCGTCGTGTCCGGGATGAAGGACCCGGACATGGAGACGGCGTACGTGCAGGCGCGATGGCACCAGGCGCTCGCCGAGCAGGCGTTCGGCAACTTCGAGGGCCTCCTCTACTCGATCACGATGTCGCCGGCGATGGGCCACTACCTCGACATGGCCGACAACGCGAAGGCGGACCCGACCGAGGGCACCGAGCCCAACGAGAACTTCGCGCGCGAGCTCCTGCAGCTCTTCTCCATTGGCGTCGTCGAGCTCAAGCGCGACGGCACGCCGCTCCTCGACGCGCAGTCGCAGCCGGTCCTGACCTACGGCCAGCCCGAGGTGCGCGCGTTCGCGCGCGCGCTCACCGGCTGGACCTACGCGCCGTACCCCGGAGCGCTGGCCAAGCACGAGGAGGACCAGCGCTACTACGGGGCGCCGATGGTGGCCGTGGCACCGCGGCACGACACGACATCCAAGCGCCTGCTGCGCGGCATCGAGCTGCCCGCGGGCCAGACGGCCGACGCGGATCTGCGCGCCGTGCTGCGCAACGTGTTCCTGCACCCGAACGTCGGCCCGTTCATCGGGCGTCAGTTGATACGCCACCTCGTGACCGGCTCGCCGTCGCCCGCGTACGTCGAACGCGTCGCCGCGGTGTTCGACGACGACGGCGTCGGCATGCGCGGCAACCTGAAGGCGGTCGTGCGCGCGATCCTGCTCGATCCCGAGGCGCGAAGCGCCCCGGACGCGAACCCGCGCTACGGCCGCTTCCGCGAGCCCGCGCTCTACGTGACCGCCTTCCTGCGCGGCGTCGGCGCAGCGAGCGACGGCTACCAGCTCGACGAGGCGACGAAGGCGATGGGCCAGAACGTGTTCTACGCGCCGTCGGTCTTCAACTACTACCCGGCCGAGTACCGGATCCCCGGCACCGACGTCGTCGCGCCGGCGATGGGCATCCACAACACGAACACGGTGCTCGCTCGCAGCAACTTCGTCTACGCGATGCTGTGGGACGACGGGATCTGGCCCGACGACGACACTCCGGGGGCGATCGGCACGACGGTGAGGCTCGCGCCGTGGGTCGCACTCGCGGCCGACACGCGCAAGCTCCTCGCCGCGATCGACGACCGCTTCTACGGGGGCGCGATGCCCGGCGGCGTCAAGGCCGCGCTCTACGACGCGCTGGTGCAGATCGACGACGCGGAGGAGCGTGCGCGCACCGGACTGTTCCTCGCGACCACCGCGTTCCAGTTCCAGGTCAGCCGGTGAGGGGCCTTCCATGAGCCGCGTCGACACGATCCGCCGCCGCCTGCTGCTCGCTGCGGGCGGCCTGACGGCCTCGGGCCTCGTCCCGCGCCTGTCCGGGCTCGCGCTGCCCGCCGCGCGCGCGCAGGCCGCGCAGGACTACAAGGCGATGGTCTGTGTCTTCCTGTACGGCGGCGCCGACAGCAACGACATGGTCGTGCCGCTCGACGACTACTCGGCGTACGCCGCGGTGCGGGGCCGCGTGGGGCTCGACCCGGGCGAGCTCGTGCCGATCCTGCCAGCGTCGCCGGCCCGGCGCTACGGTTTCCACCCGGCGCTCTCCGACCTCGCGCCCATCTTCACGGCGAAGAAGGCAGCCATCGTCTGCAACGTCGGCACGCTGGTCGCGCCGCTGACGCGCGCGCAGTATCTCGCGGGCGGCAGGTCGCCGCGCAACCTGTTCTCCCACTCCGACCAGCAGCTGCAGTGGCAGGGACTCGTGCCCGGCGCGCTCGTGAACACGGGCTGGGGCGGCCGGATCGCCGACCGCACCGACGCCGGCAATCCGGTGCTCGCGATCCCCGGCGTGATCTCGCTCGACGGCGACGCGCTGTTCACGGTGGGCGAGACCTCGGTGCCGCTCGCGCTGCCCGGCGACGGCGGCAACGGGCTGGCCGGCGACCCGGACACGCCGTGGGGCAGGATACGGCTGGATGCGATGCGCCAGCTGCTCGCGGTCGAGCGCGGCAACGTCGTCGTCGCGAAGGCCGCGGACACGATGGATCTCGCGCTGCGCAGCGCCGAGACCGTCAATCGCGCGATCAACGCCGACCTGCCCGCCGTCGACGTCGCGTTCGCCGGTGTCTACTCGGGGCTCGCCGACCAGCTGCGCCGGGTCGCGACGCTGATCGCGGGTCGCGGCGAACTGGGCGTGCGTCGCCACCTGTTCTTCACCGCGATGGGCGGCTACGACACGCATGCTAGCCAGCGAAGCGAGCTTGCGATGCGCTACGACGAGCTCGGCCCGGCACTCGCCGCGTTCCAGCGCGCGCTCGACGCGCTGGGGGTCGCGGCGCAGGTTACGACGTTCACGCTCTCCGACTTCAATCGCACCTTCCGCGTCAACGCGAACGACGGAACCGACCACGCCTGGGGCGGGCACCAGATCGTGATGGGCGGCGCGGTGAAGGGCGGGACGTTCTACGGGACGTTTCCGAGGCTCGTGCTCGGCGGCCCCGACGATGCCGGCGACGAAGGCCAGTGGATCCCGACGACGGCGCTCGACCAGGTCGGGGGGACGCTCGCGCGCTGGTTCGGCGTCCCCGGCCCGGAGCTCACGCAGATCTTCCCCAACCTGGGGGCGTTCGCGGCGCAGGACCTGGGCTTCCTGGCTTGAGCGCGGCGACGCCGGGTTCGATTCGTTCGTCATATTTCTTCGGTATTCCCTCGATCCGGCTCGCCGCGGCCAGGAGCGCCCGGGCAGGTTCAGCAATGTTCGCGGAAGTCGCCCGGACGCCGGGCGCGGGCCGGCGTCCGAGAGGCATGAAGGCAAGAGGGGCATTAGCCCGTTCATGCGATCGTCATTATAAAAGTCACATATATTCAAGAATATATGGCACTCGGTTCATGTGACACCGACATAAAGCGTTCAACGCCGACCACCGTTGGTCGGCCGGACGTCAAATGGGGCTTGATAATAAAGTTATGCCGATGGAATAATCGGTCCAGGGTCGGGGCGCGCATCGCTTCCGCCCGGGGGCGAAAACGGCGGGGGAGGTCCGAAGCGATGCGTCAGACGAATACACCCAGGGGCGGTCTTCGCGCATTCGCGCGCCATTGCATCGGGCTCGCCGCGCTCGCGCTCGCGGCGCTTGCCGGCGCCGCGCAGGCGCAGCTGCCGTCGCCGGTGTTCCGGTTCTACAACACGCAGACCGGGACGCACTTCTACACGATCAACGTCGCGGAGCGCGATTTCGTCCTCGTCCGCTACCCGCAGTTCGCCTACGAGGGGCCCGCGTACTACGCGTACCCGACGTCGCAGGCCGGGCAGCTGCCCGTCTACCGCTTCTACAACACGCGGACGGGCACGCATTTCTACACGCAGTCCGAGGCGGAGAAGAACTTCGTCCTGGCGACCTACCCGGTGTTCGCGTTCGAGGGCCCGGCGTACTACGCGCCCGCGGTGGCGAACTCGGGCAACGTTCCGCTGTTCCGCTTCTACAACATGAACACCGGCGCGCACTTCTTCACGACCAACGTCGCCGAGCGCGACATGGTGCTGCAGCGCTGGCCCTTCTTCGCGTACGAAGGCACCGCGTACCAGGTCTACCCGACCGGCGCGGCGACGCCGGGCGTGAACGTCCCGCCCGTCGCGAAGCTGACCGTGTCGCCCTCGTCGGTGCCGACGGTGCCCGCGATCGTGACGCTCAACGTCGACGCGTCGGACCCCGACGGAACGGTCGCGCGCGTCGAGTACTACTCGGGCGCCACGAAGATCGGCGAGACGGTCGTCGCGCCGCACTCGATGAACTTCCCGATCACGATCGCCGGCAACTATTCGTTCAGCGCGGTCGCGTACGACAACGGCAACGCGTCGACGTCGACGTCGACGATCGCCGTCAATGCCGCGGTGGTCGCCAACATCGCGCCCAAAGTCACGCTCGCGACGTCCACGACGTCGCTGCCGACGCCGGGAGTGGTCACGCTGACGGCGACCGCGACCGACGACGACGGCACGATCGCGAAGGTGGCGTTCTACGACGGCGGCAGCAAGATCGGCGAGGTCGCGTCGGCGCCGTTCGAGCTGGCCTACAACGCGGCGGTGGCGAAGACCTACAGCTTCAAGGCCATCGCGACCGACGACAAGGGCGCGACCGGAACCTCGCCCACCGTCGGCGTGACGGTCGGGACCGCGGTGAATGCCGCGCCCAAGGTCTCGCTGACGGTCTCGCCGACGACGCAGGCGGCCCCGGGACCCGTGACGCTCACGGCGTCGCCGTCCGACACCGACGGCACGATCGCGAAGGTCACGTTCTACCAGGGCGTCACGATGATCGGCGAGGCGACGTCCGCCCCGTACACGGCATCGTTCACGACGACGACGAGCGGGACGATCTACAAGTTCACGGCCGTCGCGACCGACGACAAGGGCGCGACCGGCGCGTCGACCGAGGCCTCCGTCTCGGTCGGATCGGTCAATGCCGCGCCGAAGGTCACGCTGGCGAGTTCGACGGGGTCCCAGGGCGTTCCCGGAGCGCTGACGCTGACGGCGACCGCGTCCGACACCGACGGCACGATCGCGAAGGTCGCGTTCTACAACGGCGGCACCAAGATCTCCGAGGACCTGACGGCGCCGTACACGGCCACGTTCACGACGACGACGACCAACACCGTCTACAAGTTCACGGCGATCGCGACCGACGACAAGGGGCTCTCGACCACGTCGACCGAGATCGGCGTCACCGTCGGATCGGTCATCAACGCGCTGCCGAAGGTCTCGCTCACGGGCACGCCCGCGTCTCAGACGGCGCCTGGGCCGGTGTCGCTCTCGGCATCGGCGTCGGACAGCGACGGCACGGTCGCGAAGGTCAGCTTCTACGTCGACGGCACGAAGTTCGCCGACGTCCTTACGCCGCCGTTCTCGACGTCGTACACGACGACCACGACCGGGAAGATCTACAGGTTCTCGGCGATCGTGACCGACGACCGCGGCGCGACGTCGACGAGCCAGGACGTGAACGTCTCGGTCGGCACCGGCACCAACAACGCGCCGAAGGTGACGCTCGCGGTCGGCAGCACCCAGATCGCGTTCCCGGGCACCGCGACGATGACCGCCACGGCGAGCGACGTCGACGGCACGATCGCGCGCGTGAGGTTCTACCAGAACGGCACTCTCCGCGGAGACGTCACGACGCCGCCGTACACGTTCAGCTACACGACGACGGTGCCGGGCATCTACAAGTTCAAGGCGACCGCCATCGACGACAAGGGCGCGTCGACGTCGACGGCCGAGGTCGCCGTGACGTCCGGGACGCCGACCCAGCTCAACAGGAAGCCGACGGTGTCGCTGTCGCTGTCCAGCACGCTCGTGATGGCGCCGGCGTCGGTCACGCTGACCGCGACCGCGAGCGACAGCGACGGGGCGATCCAGAAGGTCCAGTTCTACCGCAACGGCGCGAAGATCGGCGAGAAGACCGCGACGCCGTTCACGTTCACCGACACGATCACGTCGTCCGGCAAGGTCAGCTACCACGTCGACGCGACGGACGACGTCGGCAACGTGAACGCGACGCTGCAGCAGGTCGTGTCCGCGCAGGTCCCGCCGGCGGTCGCGACGACCGACCCGGACGTCTGGCGGCTCCTGAACCAGGCCACGTTCGGCGCATCGCAGGCCGAGGCCGCCAGCGTCGTGTCGCTGGGCATCGCGGGCTGGATCGACGGCCAGTTCACGAAGCCGGCGACCGGCTACCCGGCGAGCCGCTACAACAAGATCCAGCTGGCCGAGACCGCCGACTGCACGACGCGCGATCCGCTGGGCAACAACTACCCGTCGAACTCGCCGCAGGCGATGTGCGTGCGCGACCACCTGTCGCTCACGATGGTGCAGCGCGACCTGTTCACCAACGCGGTCTACGGGGGCGACCAGCTGCGTCAGCGCGTCGCCTGGGCGCTGTCGCAGTTCCTGGTGATCTCGGGCGTCGAGCGCGACCTGTCCTACGCGCACGTGATGGCGCGCTACCAGCAGATCATGTTCGACAACGCGTTCGGTAACTTCGAGACGATTCTCGCGAAGATCTCGGTGTCCCCGGCGATGGGCAACTGGCTCGACTCGGTCAACAACGACCGGCCCGACGCGACGAAGGGCCGCGTGCCGAACGAGAACTACGCCCGCGAGATCATGCAGCTGTTCAGCGTCGGGCTGGTCGAGCTGAAGGCCGACGGCACGCCGCTGCTCGACGCGAACAGCGAGCCGATCCCGACCTACGACCAGGACGACATCAAGCAGTTCGCGCGCATCTTCACCGGCTGGACCTACGCGAACCCGGACGGCAGCCCGATCACGAAGAAGAACGGCGTCTACTACGGCGCGGACATGGGCGTGTTCCCGGGCACCGCGACGACCGGGCACGATACCGACGCGAAGACCCTGCTGAACGGCGCGGCGCTGCCGGCCGGCCAGACGGCGGAGAAGGATCTGGCCGACGCGGTCCACAACGTGTTCGTGCATCCGAACACCGGGCCGTTCGTGTCGAAGCTCCTGATCCAGCGCCTGGTCACGGGGAACCCGTCGGACGCGTACGTCGGACGCGTCGCGGCCAAGTTCGCCAACAACGGTTCGGGCATCCGCGGCGACCTGAAGGCGGTCGTGCGGGCGATCCTGCTCGATCCGGAGGCGCGTGGTCCGGCCAAGAGCGATCCGGCGTTCGGATCGCTGCGCGAGCCGGTGCTGATGATCACCGGCCTCGTGCGGGCGCTGAACGGGGTGACCGACGGGGCGGCGCTGGGCGACCGGACCTCCACGCTCGGCCAGCGGCCGTACTTCGCACCGACGGTGTTCAACTACTTCCAGCCCGACACGACGATTCCGGGGACCTCGATCCTCGCGCCGGAGTTCGGCATCCACGACAGCAACTCGGCGGTGTCCCGCACGAACCTGGTCTACTCGCTCGTCTACAGCGGCATTGCGCCGGACGGGACGCTCGCGAGCGCGACCGGGACGCGCCTCAACACCACCCAGTTCGACCCGTATGCGACCGACGCCGCCGTGCTGACCGACAAGGTCTCCGAGATGCTGCTCGGCGGCGCGCTGCCGGCGGCGGCGCGCACCGCCGTGATCAACGCCGTGAACGCGGTCACGCTGTCCGCGACGCCCACGGCGCAGCAGTTGACCGACCGCTCGCGCATGGCGGTCTACCTGATCGCTTCGTCGTACCACTACCAGGTCCAGCGCTGACATGAGCACGAACCGCCGTCAATTCCTCGCACGTACCAGCGCGCTGACCGGCGCGGCGATGGCCGGCGCCTTCGGGCGCTTCGGCATCGAGTCCGCCAGCGCGCAGGCCGCCGACTACAAGGCGCTCGTCTGCCTGTTCCAGTTCGGGGGCGCCGACAGCAACAACATGGTGGTCCCCGACAGCGACTATTCGCAGTACGCGCTGGTCAGGACGGCGGGCTCCCAGGTCGGCATCCCGCAGGCGAACCTCCTGACGTTCACCGCGTCGCGGCAGGGCGGGAAGTCGTTCGGCTTCCACCCGAGCCTCCAGCCGCTCAAGGACCTGTACGACCAGAAGAAGCTGGCCGTGGTCGCAAACGCTGGCACGCTGATCGCGCCGATCACGATGACCCAGTACAAGGCCGGGATCAACCGGCCACCGAATCTGTTCTCGCACTCCGACCAGCAGATGCTGTGGCAGGGCCTGCTGCCGGGCGAGGTCGTGCGCAGCGGCTGGGGCGGGCGGCTCGCCGACAAGCTCGTCGCGATGAACGCCGGACAGAAGATCCCGACGATGGTGTCGGTGTCGGGAACGCAGATCTTCAACTCGGGGCACGATACGACGCCGTTCGTGATCCCGGGCAACGGCGGCGTGCTGCTGTCGGGGCAGGGCGCCGACACCGTGAGCACGGCCCGGTACAACGCGCTGCGGACGCTGCTCGGGACGTCCGGCGGCAACAAGATCTTCGAAGGCGCCGCGTCGATCCTCGACACCTCGCTGGCCGCCGCCGATACCGCTAACGCGTACCTGACCCCGACGCTCCCGACGATCATCCAGACCGCGTTCACCGTCAACGGGACCGCGCTCAACAGCGGCCTCGCCAGCCAGCTGAGGCAGGTCGCCCGGCTGATCGAGGCCCGCGGCGCGCTCGGCGTCAAGCGCCAGGTCTTCATGGTGAACATCGGCGGCTGGGACACGCACGCGAACATCCTGACCAACCAGAACAACCTGTTCGGCCAGATGGCGCCAGCGATGCGCGCCTTCTACGACTACACGGTCGCCGCGGGGATCGCGAACAACGTCACCACGTTCACGATGTCGGACTTCAACCGCACGTTCATCGGCAACCAGACGATCGGCACCGACCACGCGTACGGCGGCAACTACCTCGTGATGGGCGGGGCGGTGAAGGGCGGCGACATGTACGGCACGTACCCGCAGCTCTTCCTGAAAGGCGCCGACGACACGGGCAGCAACGGGGCGTGGCTGCCGACGACCTCGGTCGACCAGATCGGCAACACGCTCGCGACCTGGTTCGGCATGTCGGCGGGCGACATCGCCTACGCGTTCCCGAATCTCGCGAACTGGTCCGCCGGCGTGCGCAACGTCGGCTTCATCTGATCCGACCCCAGGCGCGAAGCGCGCCGACGTCCCCCGCGGTCCTGCGGCTGTAGCCTTCCCGGCCGAGCACCCCCCCTGCGACGCCGACGCAGGACCGCAACTTCCCCTCGACGCCGGCCGGTTTTCCGGGCCGGCGTCGTGCATTTCACCCGTCGACGGTTCGAGCCCGCGACGGCGCGCGCCGGATACGTGCCGGCGCGAACGCGACGGGACCTCGAACGGTCGGCATCGGTCGCGCGTCGACGCGCCGCGAGCCTCCCTAAACGCGATCCGACATCCGCGAGACGATCGTCCGCAGCTTGCCGCCGGGCGTGAGCGCGATCCGATCGACCCGCTCGACGCGCGTAGGGGCGGGCGGGCGGACGAGCTCGTCCAGGACGGCGGCGATGCGCAGGCGATCCGACTCCTGCAGCGGCGAGGCCCGCTGCACCACGCGGGCGACGAGCCGTGCCTGGGCGTCCTGCTCCACCTGGATGTCCACCACGCTGCCGTCCAGTCCCGGGTGCACGGCCTCCACGACCTGCCGCGGGCCCACCGTCCCGCCGGTCGACGTGCGCAGGAGATCCGTGCTGCGTCCGGCGACGGTGCCGAACACCGGGAGCCCGCGACCGCACGCGCACTGGAGCTGGCGCGGCGCGACGGCGCGGTCGCCGACGCGATACCGGATCAGCGGCGTGGCGTGGTTGCGCAGCGCGGTCACGAGCACGTCGCCCGTCTCGCCCGGCGCCACCGGCGTTCCGTCGCGACCGACGATCTCGACGATCATGCCCTCGGCCGGCACGTGCAGCGAGCCTGCTTCCGGACACTCGTGCGCGACGACGCCGGTTTCCATCGTCGCGTACCGTTCGAACACGCGGCAGCCGAACGCTTCCTCCATCGCGCGCCGGTAGTGCGGGTGGAGGTGATTGCCGCCGCTGACGCACGAGCCGACCCTCACCCGGGTCCCGTGGTCGATCAGTGCCAGCGCCACGGCGTAGAGCGCGTTGGAAACGCCCCAGACCATCGTGGGCGGACTCCGTTCGATCGATCGCGCGAGGCGCCGAAGGACCGCGGTGTCGGCCACCGACGGCGCGTGCAATGCGCTGGTGTTGAGGATCGCCGCGGCGAACGCCTGGGCGGGGCCGACGGGGCGGCAGCGCACCTCGACGCGCCGCTTGCCGATGTCCGAGCCGAACCAGGAACGCGCGCGCGCTTCGCCGGCATCGAGCCAGCGCATCTGCGACAGCGGCCACAGGAACTCGACCGGCTTGCCGAGCGAACCCGAGCTCCGGGCCCGGACGCCCCAGCTGCCCGGCGTCCTGATGCCTGCGACGCCGAGCCGCACCAGATCGTCCCTCTCCAGGATCGGCAGGCGGACGAGATCGTCGATCGTGCGCAGGTCGCCGGCGGCGACGCGGACGGTGGCGAACCGCTCGCGGTAGAACGGCACGCGCTCCGCCGCCGCCATCAAATGACGCAGCGCGGTCAACTGGAAGTCGGCGATGCGCTCGCGCGGCCACCACTGGCTCTCGCGCAGGAACGCGTACTCGGGCCCGGGACGGGCCGGATGCGCGTGCCACAGCATGCGCGCGGCCGTCTCCCGCCACGATCCGCCCGGCACTGGCGTCGTCATGTCCGACGTCGGCATCGCGACGGTCCTACGCGGCCTCGAGGAGCGAGCGCCCGGCGAGCCCTGTCCGATCGACGTCGAGCAGGTCGCAGGCGGTGGCGCCGATGTCCGCGATCCCCGCGGGACGACCCGGGTCGCGCTGCCGCGAGCGGCCCGGCACGACGATCGCCCAGGCATCGTCGGTGTGATTCCCGGATCGGCCGCTGCCGGATCCCTGTCGCGCCACCGCGCCGTAGCGCGGCGATTCGACCTCGGACAGGCTCGCGCCCTCCCGGTCGGACCACGTGACCACCAGGTCGGGCAGCCCCGGTGCCGACGGGCGGCCGGCGAGGTCGGCCATCCGCTCGACCCTGCTGATCGAGGGCCGACCGTCGGGATCGAGAAACGTCGTCAGCCCGTCGGCGATCGAGGCCAGCAGCGCGTCGGCCTCCGCCGGATCGACGCAGCCCTCGCGCTCGCGCCCGCGGAGATTGAGACGAACGTAGCCCTGATTCTCGCCGGGGACGGCCATCGCGCGCGTTCGCGGCCAGTCCGCCTGCAGGTAGAGGCGCGTCGTCAGGTTCGCGGCCACGTCGTCGGGAAGGGCGCTCGCGATCCATGAACGCCACTTGACCGGCACGCGTGCGCGCAACGACCAGATCGGCGAGCGCGATCCTCGGCGCGCGGCCGCAGACCCGCCCGAGGCGCCCGTCAGCACCGCGTCGAGCATGCCCGGGAGCAGGTCGGCGCGGCTGCGATTCGGCCCCATGCCCGTCGGCGAGAATGCGATCACGTCGGCATGCTGCGGCAGCGCGTCGATGACGCGCGCCATCGCCCGGTCGATCGCGACGTACACCGACTCGAGTCCGTCGCGCAACGCGCGCGAGTCGCCCGGGGCGATCGCGCCGTCGGCGATCGACGCGGCATCCCACAGGTGGTGCCCGGCCTTGTGCGCGGCGCCGAACGTGAGCCAGAGCAGATCGAACGCGTCCCTGCGAAGCAGGTCGACCACGGCGCCGGCGACCCGATCCGGGGAGCGCACGAGGTGGTCCCGCAGGCTCGCCAGCGACGCGATCTGCGGCCGGCCGTAGACGTCGTCGAGCCTCGGCGGCCGTCCGTGACGCCGGACGAGATCGCGGCGAACGTGCGAGGGCACCGAGCGTCGCGGCAACACGATCCGGTCGACGAAGTGGCAGCCGCTCAGGTACGCGCCCGCCATCTCGCGCGGCGCCCACGACAGGTAGGGGTCGACGACGAGCGAGCGACGACCGCGCTGCGTCAGTCGCTCCCAGATCGTCGGCGGCTTCGCGAACCGCTGCACCGGGTACGCGCGCTGGTCCGCGGACGACCACGGAAACGCCGAGTACAGGCCGTGGTCGCGCACGTCCATGCCGGTGTAGAGCGTCGGATGCGCCGCCGACTGCAGTAGGGTGTGCGCATCGAGGCGCATCCACGTGCCGCGACGTCGCAGGTCCGCCAGCGCGGGCAGCCGGCCGTCGGAGAGCATCTGCGCGATCAGCGGCAGCGCCGCCGAATCGAACTGGAGCAGCGCGAGCATCGTCGCTACCCGACGACCTGCAGCGGCTGGATCTTGCCGCCGGACGTCACGTGCGAATCGCCGCGCAGGACGTCGAGCGTTCGACCTTGCGTCCACATGTCGGCGATCATCGCCGTGGCGAGCCCCCGCTGGCGGAGGAAGTCGAGAACGGTGTCGACGACGTGCGCGGGATCGAGCTTGCCGACGGCGCGGTCGACGATCAGACAGACCTTCGGCAGGCCCGCGTGCTCCCGCTCGACGAACTGGTAGTAGGTCGGATAGCCGCCGAACCGGGCCGGCAACACGTGCTCGACGAGCGTCAGCAGGTCGCCGCCGAGGAAGCTCATGCCTTCGCTGGTGAGCTTCTCGTAGCTGCGTATCGTGTGCAGGTGACGGCGGAACGGCGGCGGAAGCACGCTGCAGCCGCAGTCCCGCTCCTCCATCACGCCGTAGTCGCCGCTCTCCACGTTGAGCATGATCTTCGGCGACGCGTGCAGCAGCGTCGTGTGGAACAGCGCCGCGAGTGCGCGGCCCGAGGTGCCGACGCGGAGGTCGCGCCGGATCGTCGCGATCTTGTCGCTCAGCAGGTGCACGTCGTCGGGCATCGTGGCCGCCTGGCAGGCGACGCCGATGGCGCCCGCCTCGACCATCGCGTACTGGCTCGCGGCGCGACTGCCGGTGCGGGCGATCACCTCGGCCTTGGCCGGCGTGAACGGCTCGCCGCCCAGGACGAACAGCGTATCGCGGATGTCCAGGCCCGCCTCGATCGCCGCGGTGCAGGTGCGCACGCCGCCGCTCGCGGTCGTGAGCAGGACCGCCGGCGTGCCCTGCGCGCACTTCTGCGCGAGCCAGGCGGCGACGCGACCGACGTCCTGCGCCGGCGTGTATTCGGGCATCGGTATCGGCGTGCCGCACAGCCTCGCGGCGAGGGCCGTCGCGCGGGTGAACGCCGCGTGCTTGAGCGAGCCGGCGTCGAGCGGGGTCTGCGAGAACCACCGCTCGGCCGGTCGTCCCAGCTTCGATCGGATCAGCGCCGTCTTGATGCCGACCGCGCCGGGCGGCGCCGGATGCCAGATCGCCAGCGCGCGGTCGCTCGCACCGGCGGCGGCCAGGAACAGTGCGTGATAGGCGCTCTCGTGCTCCAGCAGATCGAGGTCGATGTGGATGCGGCGTGCGGCACCGGAGGATCCGCCGGTGCGAGCCTCGTATTGCCGGGTGGTCAGCGGATTGTCGAAGTCCTCGGCGCGCACGTCCAGCTCGAGCCCGGGCCGGCGGATCGGCCGCACGCCCTTGAACTCGTCCAGGTGGACGTGGACGCCCGCGTCGTGGAGCCGCTCCAGCGTGCCTTCCAGGCCGGTGTCGGCCAGCAGGCGGTCGACGTCGGCCTGCGTGATCCGCGCCCATTCGAACAGGCGCCGGTAGGGACTCTTCGGATTCGCGAAGACGGCACGCTGAAGCACCGCGGCGAAGGTCTGCCGCCGCCGTGCCATCTGCCCTTCGAGGCGGACGATGCTCTCCCCGACGCCTTGCCGACGCGTCAGGAACGGCCCCAGCCCCTTGAGATAGGCGCCTGCGGTGCGAAGCTCGGCGAAGGTCCGCCCTCCGGGTCCGGGCGCCGATCGTTCGCCTCGCGCAATCGTAGGCATGGTGGGTCCCCCTGACACCGGCGCGATTCTACACGCCGGGCAGGTCGCCGACCCGAGGCAGTCCCGGGACCGGCCGCTTCGCGGAATCCGTGCGGCGGCTCACGGGCGAGCCGGTGTCGCGGCTCGAGTCCGATCGCCGTCACCATGGCATCGGAGCCGGCAGGTTCTCGGCGTGGTCCCGGGACGCGACCAGCGTGGACGCCGCCGCCTCCAGCGACGCCGGCACGACCGGCTTCGCGAGCAGCAGGAAGCCCGCCTCGCGCACCTCGCGCGCCGTCCCGGCGCGCAGGTCGCCGCTGACGACCAGTGCCGGCACGGGCTCGCCCAGTTCGTCGCGCATGCGCGCGATCGCCGCGAGCCCGCTGGCGTCGTCGCCCAGACGAAGATCCGCGACGATGAGGTCCGGATAGCGCTCCGCCTCGCCCAGCGCCGCCAGCACCGCTTCCGCGTGCGGCCCCCCGGCGATCTCCGCACCCCAGGTCGAGAGCAGCGCCCGCATGCCGCCGACGGCCGACGGGTCGTCGTCGATCACGGCGATGCATGCTCCCGCGAGCGAGGGTCCCGTGGGCGATCGCCGAGTGCGCGAGGGCGGGG
>CALDKM010000127.1:0-14824 GCA_937898875.1 uncultured Pseudomonadota bacterium
GCCCTTCAGCAGCAGCGCGGTGCCGATCAGCAGGAGCACCGCGGCGCCGACATGGCGGCGATGGCGCACGATGAGCGCGAGGAACAGTCCCACCCCGACGAGCTGGAAGGCGCTCCCGGCGGCCTCGATGACGGTGACCGCCGAGTCCGTGGCCTGCGACGCGCCCGCGAAGATGCGATCGGGCGCCTGGTCGAACGTGATCGCGAACAGCGGAATCGCCGGATTGAGCTGCGCGGCCAGCCAGAGCGCGAGGAGCGCGAGGCCCACGTCTCCCAGCGCGCCGTGAAGGAACAGGTTCCGCCGCCATGCCGAGAGCGTCGCGCGGGCATCTGGGCGCCGTGCGATCGCGGTCGCGAGCGCGGCGCCGGCGAATGCTCCCGCGGTGTTCGAGACGAGGTCGACGACGTTCGCGTCGCGCGGGGGCATCCACGCCTGCAGCGATTCCATCGCGAACGACAGGGCGAACCCGGCGGCGACGCCCAGCGCGACGCGGATCGCCGGCGCGGCGCGGCGCGGGATCAGCGCGACGAACGCGCCGAGCGGCAGGTATGCGATCACGTTCGCGGCGACGTCGTAGCGCAGCCAGCGCGCTCGACCCGGCGAGAAGAGCCAGAACGGCGAGTCCCCGGGCGGCGCGATCCAGTCGCCGAACGGCTGCAGGCTCGCGTACGCGATCGCGAGCGCGTAGAGCAGCGCCAGCGCGTGCGGGAGGCGGGAGGAAGGGTTCCCCGGGCCGCCTGCCGCCCTCGTCGCCCCTCCGGTGGGGGTGTTCACGGCGGGCTCGTTGCGCCCGTGCGCGGGACGAGCCGCCTGCGCACCGCCGTGAGGTCCGGATGGTCGGCGATCGGCACGAACCCGCGCGACGCGAAGAGCGCGGCCGGGCCGTGATAGTGGTCGGCCGGCGAGGTGCCGTCGCCGGCCTTGAACGGGAACGCGTCGACGACGGCGATGCCGCGCGCCGCGAAGTCGGCGAGCGCGAAGTCGAGGAGCGCGGAAGCGACGCCTCGCCGGCGCCAGGCGGGCGCGATCACGAAGCAGACGATCACCGCGGCCTCGTGCGCCGCCACCTCGACCGACGGCGGCGCGAACTTCATGCGCTCGAAGCAGTGCGGGAGCTTGTGGCGCGGCGCCGCGTGCATCCAGCCGACGACCGAACCATGCGCCCGATGGGCCGCCCCGAGGGCGCGGCCCCCCTCGGGGGGGAGGCTCGCGTCGCGAGCGTCGGGGGGGATCGGCTCCGTTCTCGCGAGGTAACCCTCCGCCTCGCCGCAGTCGATCGCCGCGGCGGCCGCGACGCGGTTCTCGCCCGCCGTGAAGGCCTGCCAGTCGAGCGCGCGCGGGACGCGGTAGAACTGGCAGTAGCAGCGCGCCCACTCCGGGTTGTCGGAAAAGGCGGGCCCGCGCTCGTGGTCGAAGAACGCGAGGTAGTCGTCGCGCGACGAGGGCGACAGGCGCTCGACCCTGATCGGCGGGGTGGCCGGCATGCGGAAATCATCGCACGCCGGAACCTCCGGTGTCAGGCACGTACCCGGCACGTGCCTGACACCGGAGGCGAGCCCCGCATGGGACCGGTTCCGGATCGCTCCCGGCGCATGACGCGCCGCCCCGCGAGACGTCGCCGCCTCGGATCCCTGGCTTCCGATTCCTGATGCCCTAGCGCGAAGCCTTGATCTCGGTCCAGAGCCGGTTGCGAAGGCGGCGCTGCGCGGGCGTCAGCTCCTTCAGCTGCACGAGTCTCGCCGCGACGTCCTTCGGCGGGAACACCGCCGGCAGCGCCTTCAGCTCCGGCTTGATGTACTGCGCCGCCGCGAGGTTCGGGTTGCCCGAGCCGATCAGGTTGGTGAGCTCGGCCGAGTTCCTGCCGTCGAGCATGAAGTTGATGAACTTGTGCGCGAGGTCCGGGCGCGGCGCGCTCCTGTGGATCACCATGCTGTCGACGGCGAGCACCGCGCCTTCCCTGGGCATCCCCTGCACGATCCTGAACGGCCGGCCGGCGGCCTGCGCGTCCTGGTTTGCCTGGAAGATGTCGTTCGAGTAGCCGTGGACGAGCCAGATGTTGCCCACGGTCAGCTCCTTGATGTAGGAAGAGGCGTTGAACGCCGCCCAGTAGGGCTTCGCCTTCTTGACGAGGTCGGCGGCCTCGCGCCAGTGCTTCTCGTCGGTGTCGTTGGCCGAGTAGCCGAGATGGATCAGCGCGGCGGCGAAGAGCTCGGACGCGCTGTCGAGGACGGTCACGCGCCCCTTCACCTTCCCGAGGAACGTCGGGTCGAAGATCGCGGCCCAGGTGTTCGTCGGGACGCCGAGCTCCTTCATCTTGACGTCGTTGTAGCCGAGGATCGTCGTCGACATCGCGTAGGGCACCGAGAACCTGTTGCCCGGATCGAACGACGTGTTCAGATACGCGGGGTCGACGTTCCCGAAGTTGGGCAGCTTCGCCTTGTCGAGCGGCTGCAGCTGCCCCCCCTTGATGAGCGCCTCGACCGTGTTGCCGGTCGGCACCAGTATGTCGTAGCCCTTCGCCCCGGCGGCGAGCTTGGCGAGCAGTTCCTCGTTGTCCGAGTAGTAGGTCTGGACGACCTCGCACCTGCACTCGGCCTCGAAGCGCTTGACCGTCTCGGGCGCGATGTAGTTGTTCCAGTTGTACAGGTGCAGCTTGTCGGCCGCGGCCGCCGGGAGGGCGAAGGCCGCGAGGGCGACGAGCGAGGCGGCGAACGTGCGCTTGTCCATCGGGGGGGCTCCTATCGGGTCCGAAGCAGGCTCGGCGAGATTCGAGTCGCCGCGACGATCAGCAACAACGTCAGCAGCATCAGGAGGGTTGACACGGCATTGACCTCCGGCGTCACCGCGATCTTGATCATCGAGTAGATCTGGAGCGGCAGCGTCACGGTCCCCGCGCCGGCGGTGAAGAAGGTGATCACGAAGTCGTCGATCGACAGCGTGAACGCCATCAGCGCGCCCGCGACGACGCCGGGCATGATCAGCGGGAGCGTGACGCGCAGGAACGCCTGCCACGGCGTCGCCCCGCAGTCGCGCGCGGCCTCGATCAGGCTCTCGTCCATGCCGGCGAGCCGCGCGCGCACGACGATCGCGACGAAGCCGATGCAGAACGCGATGTGCGCGATCGCCACCGACACGAGACCCAGCGTGAAGTTCAGCATCACGAAGAAGATCAGGAGCGCGACGCCCATCAGGATCTCGGGGATCGCGATCGGCGTGAGCACGAGGACCGGCAGCACGCGCATCCGGTAGCGGTGCATCGCGACGCCCGCCATCGTGCCGAGCACCGTCGACACGAGGCTCGCGACCAGCGCGATGGCGAGCGAATTGGCCGCGGCGGCGATCATCTCGTCGTTCGACGCGAGCTTGCGGTACCAGTCGAGCGTGAACCCGACCCACTCGGCGTTGAGCCGCGAGTCGTTGAACGAGTAGACGACGACGATGACGAGCGGCACGTAGAGGAACGCGTAGGCGACGAGCGCCGCCGTCCACAGCGCGATCCTGCGGCTACGCACGGGCGATCTCCTCGCTTCCGCGCCGGCCGACCCACGCCGCGAGCCCGGCCAGCGCCAGTGCGGCGACGGTCAGCACGATCGACAGCACGCTGCCGAACGGCCAGTCGCGGGTCTCCAGGAACTGCTGCTTGATCAGGTTGCCGATCAGGCTGTCGTTCGGGCCGCCCAGGATGTCGGGAATCGCGAAGATGCCGAGCGCCGGGATGAACACGAGCGCGGCACCGGCGTAGACGCCGGGCAGCGAGAGCGGGAAGGTGATGCGCCAGAAGCGCTGCCACGCGCTCGCACCGAGGTCCTGCGCGGCGTCGAGCAGCGCCCGGTCGTGCTTCTCGAGGTTCGCGTAGAGCGGGAGCACCATGAACGGCAGGTGCACGTAGACCAGGCAGACGAGCACGGCGAACGAGCTGAAGAGGAGCGGCACCGGCTCGGCACCGAACATCGCGAGCACGCCGTTGACCGACTTCGCGAGCGCCGCGTTGGGCCCGAGGATGATCATCCACGCGTAGACGCGGATCAGGAAGTTGCTCCAGAACGGCAGGATGACGAGGAGCAGCATGAAGTCCCGGTACTTCCTCGGGCTCTGCGCGATCAGCGCGGCGAGCGGATAGGCGAGCACCAGGCAGGCGAGCGTCGTCGCGAGCGCGTAGAAGACGGACTTCAGGAAGACCTCGAGGTAGACGGTGTCCTCCGCCAGCCGCACGTAGCTCTCGAGCGTCAGGTCGATCCGGCCGTCGTCGCCGACGAGAGGGGCGAGGCCCCCGAACTCGCCGGGCGAGCGGAACGACGCCGCGACCATGATGAGCGTCGGGATCGCGAAGAAGACGACGAGGTAGAGGAGCGGCGGTCCGGCAACCGCCCACTTGCCCCAACGCGATTCGCGCAGCGTGCCCAACGTCGCCACCGTCATTCGGCGATGAAGTGGCCGGCGTCGACCGCCCAGCTCATCTCGACGGCGTCCCCGACCTCGAAGAACTTGGTGCGGCCGCTCTGCGAGTTCGCGAGCAGCGCCTCGACGCGCGCCCCGCCCTCGGTCTCCACCTTGTAGACCGTGACGTCGCCCATGTAGAGCAGGTCGGCCACCGTGCCGCGAACGCGGTTGTCGGCGCCGTCCGACGGCGCGACCGTCGAGATGCGGATCTTCTCGGGGCGCAGCGCGACGGTTCCGGGGGCGCCGGTCGCGGGGCTCGTCCGCGTGGCGGCGCTCACGGCGCCTACGCCCCGGACGTCGAGCGTGACGAGGCCTTCCGCGCGCGAGGTCACCGGGCCCGACAGCAGGTTGCAGTGACCGATGAAGTCGGCGACGAACCGCGTCGCCGGCAGCCCGTAGATCCGCGAGGGCTCGTCGAGCTGCTCGACGCGGCCGCGGTTCATCACCGCGATCCGGTGCGACAGCGCGAGCGCCTCGGTCTGGTCGTGCGTCACGTAGACGAACGTGATGCCGACCTCCTTCTGCAGGTTGATGAGCTCGATCTGCATCTCCTCGCGGAGCTTCGCGTCGAGCGCGGCGAGCGGCTCGTCGAGCAGGAGCAGCGTCGGGTGGGTCACGAGCGCGCGCGCGATCGCGACGCGCTGGCGCTGTCCGCCCGACAGCTCGTGCGGCATGCGCTTGCCGAAGCCGGTGAGCCGCACGTCCTCGAGCGCCTCGGCGATCTTCGCGGGCATCTCCGCGGAGGGCACCTTCGCCATCCGGAGCGGGAACGCGACGTTCCCCTCGACGGTCATGTGGGGGAACAGCGCGTAGCTCTGGAACACCGTGCGCACCGGACGGCGCTCGGGCGGGCTGCCCGCGAGGTCCTTCCCGTCGAGGACGATGCGGCCGGCGTCGGGCAGGTCGAATCCCGCGATCATCCGCAGGAGCGTCGTCTTCCCGCAGCCGGACGGCCCGAGCAGCGTGAAGAACTCGCCCGCCTCGACGGCGACGCTGACGTCGTCGACGGCGGTGAAGTCGCCGAACCGGCGCGTGACACCCTGGATTTCGAGCAGCGCCACGGGCGCGGTCCTCCTTCGGCGACGGTCGGGCGCCGGGTGCGCGGATTGTAAGGCATTCCCGCAGTGCGGCATCCGAGCCCGACGCCAGGGCGGCACGACCCTTGCATGGAGTGGAAGCCGGGCCAAGGGGAGCGCGCGGGCAAGCAGGCCGAACGGCCGAAGGCGGGCGCTCCCTGCCTGTGCTATTTTCGCCACGATGTCGACGAACAAGCCCTCCTCGGGATCGCTCCTCGAGACCCTGCGCGCCCAGTCCGATGCCGTCCGGGGGCAGGGCGATGCCGCCCGGCGTCCGGTCGAGGAGTCGCTGCTGGAGATCGACCGCCGGTTGTGGCGGGCCTTCAAGTGGCTCGACGAGGCCGTCGCGCACCTCGAGGTGATCAAGCCGGTCGTCGCGCACGAATTCCGGGCCGGCGAGGTCATGACGATCGCCTCGCCGAAGTTCGAGAACGGGTTCCTGTCGTTCCGCCGCAAGCCGATGGCGGGCCACGACGTGATCGAGCAGATCGAGTTCTTCTACAAGCTGACCGGCGACAAGCCCGTGACGGTGAAGGTCCCGGCCGCCGCGGTCAACGGCGTCGAAAGCCGGCTCAACGGCTGCCAGCTGCGCTTCCAGTACCGGACCGAGACCGACAGCGGACAGCGCATCGGCGTGTTCACGATCGAGTCCGCGGTCGTCGCGATGATCCGCTTCGTGCCCGACTACCGGCGCCAGACGGTCGAGGTCACGATGCGCAACGTCGACCGGTTCGAGTCGGTCGCGCTCGAGTTCCCGGCCTCCGCGATCGAGGAGCCCGCGCTGGAGGACCTGGTGCGGCTGATCATGGGCGAGGCCAACACGTTCCTGCGGCGCGCGCCCCTGGCCGGCATCGGGGCGGCCCGTCGGGCGCCCGAGATCGCCGCCGCCGAGGTCTATCGGATCGAGAAGACGGCCCGGCCGCGGTAAGGGGTCGGAGGCGCCGACTCCGGCTTGCGGGGTCTGGCCGCGTTTCCGTTCCTGCTCCCCGACGAACATCGCGCGCGGCATCGGGATCCGCGAGCCGCAACGGCGACACCGGGGTCAGACCCCCTGCCGCATCGCGAGCTCGACCGCCGCCAGCACCAGCAGTGCCGCGACGATCGCGAGCCAGCGATTGCGGGCGCGTTGCGCGGCCGCGAGCTCCTTCAGCGCGGCGTCGGTTGCCGTCGGCGGCGCGAGGAGCCTCTGGTGGATCAGGCGCGGCAGCTCCGGCAGCGCGGCGATCAGGTAGGGCGCCTCGGTCTCGAGGCGGCGCGCGAGCGCGCGCGGGCCGATCTGGTCGTCCATCCAGCGCTCGAGGAACGGCATGGCCGTCGTCCACAAGTCCAGATCGGGATCGAGCTGGCGGCCCAGCCCCTCGACGTTCAGGAGCGTCTTCTGCAGCAGCGTGAGCTGAGGCTGGATCTCGACGTTGAAGCGGCGCGACGCGCGGAACAGCTGCAGCAGCACCTTGCCCAGCGAGATCTCGGACAGCGGCCGGTCGAAGATCGGCTCGCAGACGACTCGGATCTCGGCTTCCAGCTCGTCGACGCGCGTGCCCGGCGGCACCCAGCCCGACTCGACGTGCGCAGTCGCGACGCGCCGGTAGTCTCGCCGGAAGAACGCGAGAAAGTTGACGGCGAGATACCGCTTGTCGGTCTCCGAGAGCGTCCCGACGATGCCGAAGTCGACCGCGACGTACTTGCCGTGGTTCGCCGGGTCCGTCGCGACGAAGATGTTGCCCGGGTGCATGTCGGCGTGGAAGAAGCCGTCGCGGAACACCTGCGTGAAGAAGATCTCGACGCCGGCGCGCGACAGGCGCTTCAAGTCGATGCCCGCGGCCTTGAGCTCGTCGATGCGCCCGATCGGAATGCCGGACATGCGCTCCATCACGAGCACCTCGGGCTCGGTGGTGTCCCAGTGGATGCCGGGGACCATCAGGAGCGGCGAGTGGCGGAAGTTGCGGCGCAGCAGCGAGCAGTTCGCGGCCTCGCGCGTGAGGTCGAGCTCGTCGCGGAGGTTCTTCTCGAATTCGGCGACCACCGCGCGCGGCTTCAGTCGCTTTCCGTCCGACCACAGCCGCTCGACCAGCATCGCCGCGGTGTCCATCAGCGCGAGGTCCTTCTCGATCACGCCGGCGATCGACGGGCGCAGCACCTTGACCGCGACGGGCGTCGGCTCGCCGCCGTCCTTCGCCGGCAGCTCGGCGAAATGCACCTGCGCGACCGACGCGCTCGCGATCGGCTCGCGCTCGAACGATGCGAAGACCTCGCCGACCGGCTTCCGATAGACGCGCTCGAGCGTCGCGACGACCTGGTCGGAGGGGAAGGGCGGGACGCGGTCCTGGAGCTTCGCGAGCTCGTCGGCGATGTCGGGGGGCAGGAGGTCGCGCCGCGTCGACAGCATCTGGCCGAACTTGACGAAGATAGGACCCAGGTCGACGAGCGCGAGACGCAGGCGCTCGGCGCGCGGGCGCGACAGGTCGCGCCAGAACAGGATGCGGTTGACGAACGGCCGCAGGCCCCGCACGCGCTCATGGCCGAGCAGGAACTCGTCGAGGCCGTGCTTCAGCGCAACGTGGAAGATGCGGGCGAGGCGCAGGATGCGCATTCCGCGATTCTACGGGACGGCCTCCGGAGGGCCGCGGCCCGTCGGGCCCGAGCCCGGCCGGGAGTGACGCGCTGCGCGGCCGCAGTCCGGCTTCGGCCCGGAGCCCGGCCCCCCGGGTTACAGCACGAACTTCGGCCGCCGCCTGCGACGCGCGTCGCAGGGCAGGGAGGCGGCGACCCGGGCCGGCCGCTCAGCGGACGCCGCCGCTGCCTCCTGCGCCGTTGGCTCCGCAGTCCGCGTTAGAGGGGAATCCGCGCCGTCGTCGGGCCTGGTCGCAGCTTCGTCGCAGGGGGCGCAGCGCCGGCGCGCAGTCATCGCGAGCCCCATGCGATCGACGATCGGTCGCTCACTTCGGCGGCGCCGGGAACACGACGACGGGCCCCGCGACCTTCTGGCCCGGCGGAACGTACGCCGGAGCGGGACCGCCCGCCGGACCGAGCGCGCGGACGTAGCGGTAGACGGCGCGCAAGTCGTCGTCGGTCATTGCGCGAAGCGACGGTCCCGGCATCGGCGGACGGAACTCGCGCGACTTCGCGACCTCGAGCCAGCTCGCCTCGTCGAGGGTCTGGAAATAGGCGCGCAGGTTCGGCGCGTAGGTCGTTCCCCACGGCCCCTGCCAGCCCAGCGCGTCGCCGGTGAGCCAGTCCTTCTCGGGCACCTTGCCGTCGGTCATCGCGAAGCCGGCGGTGTGGCAGTCGTTGCAGCCGCTCGTGCGGATCAGGTAGCGGCCGCGCGCGGTTGAATCGGCGTGCTTGCCGACGCTCGCCGTGGTTCCGACCGCGTGGACCGGCGGCGTGACGGCGGCGGCGGCGCCGAGCACTGCCGCGGCGACGGCTGCGGCGACGAGAGGGATGCGTTGCTTCATGGTCTTCTCCTGAAACGTTGCGTCGGGTCGGGAAGTCGTCAGGCCGTGGACGTCATCGCCAGCGCAATGACGTCGGCCAGCGCCAGGTCGAGCGTCAACATCGCGGTGGCGATGCCGGACGCGGTGATCGCGATGATCAGCATCGCGTAGAACAGGTCGGCGGCGAACCGCCCGGAGTCGTCTCTCATCGCAGGATCTCGCAGTTTCCGGCGCTCAGGCGGCGAGCGCCTCGATCGTGGGCAGGAACGCGGCGTCGCCCAGTTCGCGCAGCACGAGCCGCGCGAGCTCGCCGTCGGTGCGCGGCGCCATGCCGGCGGGGAACACCCGCAGGAACCGTGCGAGCGCCGCGGCGCCCCGGCGCGCGTGCGCATGCACCGCGTCGCGCGTCGCCTCGATGCGCTCGACGACTTCGCGCACGTCCGGGTCCGCGAGCGCGTACGAGGGCGGCAACGCGGCGCCGACGGTCTCGGCGAGGTACGCCTGCGCGGCGAGCCCGTCGGGATCGGCTTCGGCGAGCGTCACGACGCGCGCATAGGCGCCGAACGCGTTCGCGATCCAGCGGCGCGGGAACGACGTGCCCGCCGACTCGGCCAGGGCGACCGCGTACGCGTCGATCGCGAACGTGTGCGCGATTCGCGAGAGATCGAGCGGTCCCGCCGCCCGGCCCATCGTCCTGCGCAGCAGCAGGCGCGAGCGATGGGGCAGCCGGTCGTCGAGCATGCGGGCGAGCTCCGACCAGCCCGGACCGGTCTCGGCCGGCATCCAGAGCGTCGATTCGGGACGCAGCGTCCGCAGGCCGTCGTCCATGCCGTCGACGACCAGCACGCGCACCGGCATGGTGATGCCGACCCGGCGCGCGAGAACCTCGCGGGCGCGATGGACGGCCAGCGCGACGGCCTTCGCGGCCTCGTCGGCGTCCGGCGCATGCCGGACGGTGAAAGACGCCCACGAGAGCGCCGTCCGGCGGTGCGCATTCTCGCCGGACGGCACGGGCGGGAGGTGGATCTGCGGATGGGCTTCGACGTAGCTGTTCATGGGGTCCTCGCTGGCAAGGGCATCGTCTCGATGGACCGGATCGTGCAGCGCAACATCTTGCGGATCGCTCACCGATGGGCGAATGGCGCGCGACCCCCGGCCGCGATCCGCCAGACAAGTATCCAAGCAATTGATTAATCGATATTAATTGTCCCGTGAGCTCTCCTGCGGCGGTGCGATGTCGCACTGCGGCCGGCATCCGGCCGCCGCGCTTGCACGGGACTGACGGATCGCTGACCGAGGCGTTCGGAGCGGGCTCGCGGGCGCGGCCGAAGGCCCCGGCCGCGAGGGGGCCTTCGTACGACCGTCAGGCGCTCTCGAGCGTCTGGCGGATCGCCTCGGTCTCGGCCGCGGGGGACCGACCGAGGACGATCGACAGCAAGTCGCGGCAGCGCCGGTAGGTCAGCATCGCGCCCGCGGCATCGCCGAGCTCGCGCTGGCACACCATCAGCCGCCGGTAGACGGCTTCGGCGAGGTTGTCGCGCTCGAGCGCGGCCTCGTAGAGCGGTCGCGCGGCGGCGTGGTCGCCGCGCGCTTCGCGCCTCTCCGCTTCGGCGAGCACGGCGCGAAGCATCCGCGACTTGAGGCGGTCGCGCGCGCGCGCCGCCCAGGGCAGGGCCGCCTCGTCGGCGAGAAAGTCGCCCCGCGCCAGCGCGAGGACGCGCTCGACCGGAACCGGTTCGGCGTCGAGCAGCGCCTCGAGCGCGAGGGCGTCGACCCAGACGCTCGCGGCGTCGAGCGACAGCTTGCCTTCGGAGAGCGCGATCGCTCCCTCGACGTCGACGAGCCTGCGCAGCCGGTAGAGCGTGCTGTCGAACGACGCCTTCGCGTCGTCGCCTTCCGCCTCGGGCCACAGGAGCGCGGTCAGCATCGCCGCGTCGACGCGCTTCGCGCCGTGGGCGATCAGCGCCTTAAGGAGCTCGAGCGGCTTCTTCTGCGCCTTGCCGCGCGAGACGACCGGCTCGCCGTGGCGCCTGAGCTCGAAAGCGCCGAAGGTCCTGATCGCGAGCGGCCACGGCCACTCGGCCAGGTCGGGGGAGGGTGCCGGCAGCACCCGCATCCGCGCGAGCGTGAGCGCGTACCCGGTCTCGACGCCGTGGGCGAGGGCAAGTGCCACGAGCCGGGCGACGTCCCCGGGCGCCTGCCGCATGAAGCCGTAGAACTTCGCCTCGCGGCACGCGGCGAACAGGTTCGCGAGGATCGCGACCGCCCCCGGCTCGTTGCCCCTCGCGATCGCGAACTGCGCGCGCGCGAGGTCGCGGTGGTAGGTGAAGCTCCGCTTGTCGACGGGCGCCGCGAGCGCGATCGCCTCCTCGTAGCGGTTGATCGCCTCCTCGTGGCGACCGGCCGCCAGGAGCGCGTGCGCGCCCAGCACCATCAGGTGCGGCAGCTGCATCGCCGGCAGTCCCGCCTCGCGGCCGATCTCGACCGCCTCGCGCGACGCCGCGGCGGCTTCCTGCGGCCGTCCCGAGATCAGCAGGAGTGCGGCCTCCTGGTGCCTGAAATAGGCGACGTCCATCCTCCGCGCGGGGTTGAGCACCGACTGCAGCCGCTCGAGCGCGACCTTCGCGCCCGCGACGTCGCGCGCTGCCGACGCGGCGCTCACGTCGGCGTGGTAGATCTCGAACAGCACCGAGGAGAGTCCGTGCTCGCGCGCGATCGCCTCGGCCTCCGCCATGCGCTTCCGCGCCCGCGTGTACTGACGCGTGATCTGCTCGTGGAACGCGAGGTGGACGAGGAACCAGACGCGGCTCAGCGGCGTCGCCTGCGGGTCGTCGAGCCACGGCAGCGCGAGCGCGATCAGCGCGTCCGCCGACTCGCCCTTCGTCGCCCAGTTGTAGAAGTTGAACAGCACCGACGCGGCGCTCATGCGCACGTTCACCGGCGCGCCGGCGATCTCCCGGCTCGCCAGCAGCGCCGCCACCGCCCGAGCGTGCGCCATCAGATCCGGGTGCGACGGCTGGCGGAACAGCAGCGCGAGCAGGAGGCTCGCCCGCACGCGCAGCTCCTCGGCCGGCGACTGGAGGACGTTCGGCTCCGAGAGGCCGCGCTCGAGCACGCCGATCCAGCGGTCGAGCGGCGCGAAGTCGGCCCACTCGTGGTAATGGCAGTCGATCGACGCCGCCGCGGCGAGCATCGCGTGCCGCGTGTCGCCCGCGGCGGCGAACGCATGGTGCGCGCGCGCGAGCAGCGCCTTCGCGCGCGAAGGCTTGCCGTAGACGTGCGTCAGCCCGAGCGCGTAGACGAGCGCGGGTTCGCCCTCCCGCACGTCGGACGGGAGCGAGTCGATCCATTCGCGCAGCGTGTCGTGGCGACCCTCGCCGATCAGCTGCATCGACGCGTCCCGCGCGAGCGCCGCGAGCTCGCGCCACGCGCCGGCGGTCCGGTAGAGCGCCGCCGCGGCGTCGATGTCGCCGCGCTCGAGCACGAGCTCGGCCGCACGCGCGAGCGCGGCGTGCCGCTCGTCGGCGGGAAGGCGCGTGCGGCCCTCGGCGAGCAGGAACTCGCGGAAGAGCGCGTGAAAGTGATAGACGCTTCGCTCGCCGGCGCGGCGCCGATCGACGAACAGGTGGCGTCGGTAGAGGTGCTCGAAGAGGCGGTGCGCGTCGGCATTGCCCGAGAGCGCCTCGGCGTCCGCCGCCGTGACCGACGGCAGCAGCGCGGCGAGCATGAGCGTTCGCCGGTTCTCGGGCCGCGCGCGGGCGAAGATCTCGCCGGTGAAGTAGGTGAACACCGCCTCGCGGCTGTCGTCGAGCGACGCCGAGTCGCGGAGCGCGCCGGCGTCGGCCGCCGACAGGCGCGCGAGGTGCTCGCGCATCAGCACGAGCCCGGCGACCCAGCCGCCGCTCGCGCGGTGGATCGCGTCGACGATCGCGGGCGTCTCGCCGACGCGGCCGACGACCGCCGCCGCCTCGTCGGCGGTGAAGCGCAGTGCCTCCCAGCCGAGCTGCACCATCGCCTGCGACGCGAGCAGCCGGCTCATCTCGGGAGGCGGATCGACGCGCGAGAGGAACACGATGTTGAGCCCCGCCGGCAGCTCGAGAAGCCCGTCGGCGAACGCCTGCCGCCACTCGGGCGCGCCCGCGGCCTCGTGGAAGTTGTCGACGACGAAGACCGAGCCGGCGGGGAACAGCGCGAAGAATTCGCGCAGGAACCGGCGCGTGAACGCCGCGAGGTCGTTCGCGTAGCCGGGGTTCCAGCGCGGCAGCGAGCCCGCCTTGCGCGCGCCGCGGGCGCCGAGCGTGGCGCCGGCCGTGGCGAGGTAGTGGAAGAACGTCGCGGGATCGCTGTCGCCGATGTCCGCCTGGAACCACAGGCCCGGCGCGCGCCTCGCCTCGAGCCAGCTCGCGACTAGCGTCGACTTGCCGGCGCCGGGCGGGCCGGCGATGTACAGGATCGGGTGCGAGCGCGCCTCGTCGAGGGCGCGGAACAGGCGCTCGCGCTTGACGACCGCGTAGAGCCGCGGCCGGCTGAACTTGGCGAGCGTGGGAACGTTCTTCATGGCGGGCCGGATGCGGGCCGACGACCCGCGAAGCCCGCTACGTTACCTTCGGACGGCGCCCGTGTTCAATGCCGGATTCGAGCCTCTCGACGCGGGCGGCGAGCGCCTCCCGGCGCGCCTCGACGTCGGCGGTCCCCCTGGCGAGCGTCTCGAGCTCGCCCCGCGACGCGACGAGGTCGGATTCCCCCGCGAAGTCGCCGAGGCTCCCCGCAGCGCGGCGCGAGATCTCGCCCGGGATCGACAGGAGCGTCCTGCCCGCATCGGCGACCTTCTGGCCCACGACAGGCCCGAGCGCGGCGGCGAAGGCGCGCTCGACGAACCACGGGAACGTCGACGCGAGCTCCTCGATCGCCGCGGCGAGCTTCGGGTCTCCCTCGCCGCTGACGAGCGACGGCCAGCGCAGCGGGTCCGCCGCGAGCACGGGCAGCGCGAGCGGGGAGACGGCGAGCGTCACCGACGGCGCGGCCCCCGCCGCCGCGACGGCGAGCGAGCCGTCGTCGCCTATCGCGTAGCTGGCGGAAAGCGGTCCCGATTCGAGCGCGAAGATCTTGCCGGCGTGCGCCGCGAGCTTCTCGCGCGCCCAGTGCTCGCCGGCCAGCGTCCGGTTGACGACCCCCGCGGCGAGCGCCGCGGGGGACTTCCCCCGGGTCACGAGGGCATCACCTGCTGCTGGATCCCGGCGACGAGCCAGCCGGTGCTGCCGTCGACCGGCTTCACGAGGTTCCACACCTCGTCGAAGGGCTCGTTCACGCCGCCTTCGCGGGCGGTCCCGGTGAAGCGGACGCTCGCCCAGTGGTTGCCGGCCTCGGTCGCGACATCCACGACCTCGGCGGCGACGTCGACGATCTCGGTCGGGCGCGCGGCGCCGCTCGCATCCATCTCGCGGACGATCTCGCGGTGGAGCTCCGGCGTCATCACGTCGGCGAGCGCCTTCGTGTCGTTGCGGTCGTGCGCGGCCTGCACGGCGAGGAACTGCTTGCGCGCTTCACGGGCGAAACCGGCGGCGTCGAAGCCGGCGGGAACGCTGCGCACCTTGCAACTGGCGCCCTTCGCACCGCCGAACACCGGCTCGAAGCTCGAGGGCGGCGGCACCTGCGTCTCGTAGCCGCCCGGCGTCGCGCCGAGGCCGGCGCCGGCGCCCGCATAGGGCATCGGCGCGCGGGCAGGCGCGCGCCGCGACATGGCGAGGCGCACGACGACGATCACGCCGACGGCCAGCAGGGCGATCAGCAGGAAGCTGGCGAGTTCTTCCGAGAAGCCCAGGTGCGACGCGAGCGCGGCGAGGCCGAGACCCGCGGCGAGACCCGCGACCGGCC
>CALDKM010000128.1:0-4360 GCA_937898875.1 uncultured Pseudomonadota bacterium
GGCTCGAGGCCGAAGCGCTTCGTGATGAGCTTGATGACCGACGTCGTGTCGTACGGCGTCCTGTCGACGTGGCCGCGCTTCGCGAACGGCGACACGATGATCGCAGGGACGCGGGTGCCCGGGCCCCAGCGGTCGCCCCAGCCGGGGCCCGACGGCGGCGCGAGGTGGTCCCAGTAGCCGCCGTTCTCGTCGTAGGTGACGATCACCGCCATCCGGCCCCACTGCGGGCTCCTGCGCAGGCGCTCGAGCACCATCGCCATGTGCGCGTCGCCGCTCGCGACGTCGGTGTAGCTCGGGTGCTGCGTGTTGCGTCCGGCGGGCTTGTAGAACGCCACCTGCGGAAGCGTGCCGGCGTCGATCGCGCCGAGGAACTCGTCGCCGTCCTTCAGGTGTCGCGCGCGGTCCGCGGTCCCCGGCGCGAAGCGCGCGAAATAGTTGAACGGCTGGTGGTGAGGCTGGAAGTTCGGGCTCGACGGCTCGCGGTTGTAGATGATCGCGCGCTTCGCCTTCGGATCCTGGCGGCCGTCCGCAAGGGCCTCGTTCCACCCGCCCGCGTACCACGCCCAGGAAACGCCCTTTGCCGAGAGCGTATCGCCGACCGTCTTCGCGGTCTGCGCGGGCACCGGATGACGGCCGGGATCGGCGAGGTCCGGCGAACCGCCGGCGGCGGGCGGCGCGCCCGAGGGCTGGTAGGAGGGCTGCGAGGTGTTGACCGCATAGCCGTCGGGCGTCACCTGACCGTCGAACACGCGCATCGGTCCCGCGAGAACCGACGCCGGCGAGTCCGGGCGGCGCACGAGGCGGCCGTCCGCATCGAGCTGCGCGCGAATCGATGCCGGCGCGTCGCGGAACTCCGGCGTGCACGCGCAGACGAGCCAGAAGTGGTTGAGGAACGATCCGCCGAACGCCGCCTGGAAGAAGTGGTCGGCGAGCGTGTACTCGCGCGCCCACTGCCACATCTTCATCGACGAGCCGTCGTAGTGGCCCATCGCCCAGGCGCCGACGTTGCCCGACGCGACGAAGCGGTTGTTCGCGCCGCCGGCGATCTGCTCCTGGTTCTGCCAGAAGGCGTGGATCGGGCTGGGCACGAGCTTGTCGGTCGACATCCCGACCGGCGGCGCGTCGATGCGGAACGGCCCGTTGGGCATGCGCTCGGGGAAACGCGCGTCCGCCTTCCCACCCGACCCCCACACCGGCGGGAGGTGCGGCAGCGGCTTGCCGTCGTGGTCGAGCTGCGTCGTCTGCAACGGCGTCGCCTGCGCGACACCGTCCGCGCCCGGGAACATCCCGTACAGGTTGTCGAAGCTGTGGTTCTCCGCGTAGATCACGACGATCGTGTCGATGCGGTCGATCCCGGCACCCGACGGCGCGCGGCCGGTCCCGGCACAGCCGACGACCAGTGCGGCGGCGGCGGCCGCCGCGATGGCGGCAACGACAACGACTCGTCGATTCATGGCTTCCCCTTCGGGCTCCGATGGATCAGGACAGCTCGACCTTCGCGCGCACGACGCCGGCGCGCTCGTGACGCGCGGTGATCTCGACCGCCGAGCCCGCCTTCGCGCGCACGACCCATTCGAGCTTCATCCGGTCGTCGGTGACATGGTAGTCCGGCCAGAACGACACGCCGGTGTGCTTGTTCGATCGGCCCTCGAGCTGGCCGTGCTCGTCGCGGACCTTGCCCGCGACGAGCGTCGCCCCCTCCGGCAGCGCGACCTCGGTGACGAGCCCGCGTACCGTCTTGCGCGCCAGCGCGCGCTTCGACACGTACGCCGGCAGCCATCCGGTGTTCTGAACGACGAGCGTCACCTTCCACGTGCCCTCGCCCGCGCGTTCGGCGCCCGCGTGCACGAGCTCGAGCTTGGGCGAGGTCAGTGCCTGCCAGACGAGCCACGAGGGAAAGCGCGCGAGCTCGCGCTCGAGGAACGCGGGCGGCGGGTTCGAGAACGCGTGGAAGCGGTTCCAGCCGCCGATGTCGACCTTGCCGAGCTGCGGGTGGTCGAAGGGCCGCCAGCCCTTGTGCCCGATGCCGGCAAGCTTCTCGTCGCTCCAGCGGATGAGCTTCAGGTCGTCCTCCGGCGGATGGTCGCGGAACCAGTCGATGTACTTGTAGTTCGCGATCCCCGCCTCGCGCATCGGCGACCAGATCTCGACCACCCACACGAACGCGCCGAGGTGCTCGTAGAGCCAGTCGAACGTGCCGCCGATCACGTCCTTCGGGTGGTAGCGGAACTCGTGGAAGACCGAGATCGCCGGGTAGCCGGTGCGCTTCTCGCCCTCGCGCCCCTGCGCCTGGTAGACCCACAGGTCCTCGGCGTGCATCTCGTCGTCGGAGAGGTGCTCGAACGGGCGCAGCAGCACGCCGCTCCACGTGTGGAACGTCGTGCCGCCGGTGATGTTGCGGTGCTTGACGACGAAGTCGACGACCGCGCGCACCTCCGGCTCGGAGACCGGATACGGACCCGCGCCGAGCTGCTCGAACTCCTGTCGCCAGCTCGCCGGAAAGTTGCGGTTGAGGTCGAGGCCCTGCTTCGGCCGCTTCACGCGCAACGTGTGCCCGTCGTAGCCGTCGTAGCGGCCCTCGGGGAGGATCCGGTAGTAGGTGCCGCCGGTCTCCGTCGGATCGCGGCGGACCATGAGCCGCGGCTCCTCGGGATGCGCCTTCCACAGCCCGTTCGCGTCGGGAATGCGCATCTGCAGGATCAGGCCGTCGCCGTCGACGTCCTCGACGACGAGCCCTTCGGGCGCCTCCTCGTCGAGCGGGTACGGACGCGTGCTCGACCGGATCCATCTCGGCTTGTCGGCCAGCGCCCATTCGGCGCCGTCCGGATTCATGCGCGGCAGCACGTAGAACGCGCGCGTGTCGAGCGCACGCGTGACGTCCGCGTCCTTGCCGTACTGCGTGAGGGCCGTGTGCAGGAAATACAGCGCCGCGGCCGACGCCGCGACCTCGGTCGCGTGGATGTTGCCGTCGATCCAGAACGCAGGCTTCTCGTCCGCGGGACCGGTCTTCGCGTTCGTGACCGTCACGAGCCAGAGGTCGCGCCCTTCGTGGCTCCGGCCGATCGAGGCGACGCTGCAGAGATCCGGGTGGTCGCGCGCGAAGCCGTGCAGGACGTCGGTCAGTTCGGGGTAGCGGAGGAAGCGGTCGAACGCGGGAGCGGGCATGGAGGGGACGCGAAAGCGGGAAGCGCGCAGTGTCGGCGTCGCCGTGCGACGGCGTCAAGCGTCCCCCGGACGTGCTCGTGGCCGCGGAAACGGACCGCCTCGGCTTTCCCGCGACGGAAATGGATCGCCCGGCTCCCGTCAGGGGCGCCCAAGCAGGGTCGGACCCCATTGCCGGGGAGAAAAGTAGGGTCAGACCCTATTTCCGGAAAAGTAGGGTCAGACCCTATTTCCGGAGCGAGCCTGGATACCGTATATTTATACGGTATGTCTTCCGACCTGCTGCCCCCGTACGCCGAGCTCCACTGCGTCTCGAACTTCAGCTTCCTGCGCGGCGCGTCGCACCCGGAGGAGCTCTGCGAACGCGCCGCTTCGCTCGGCTACTCGGCGCTCGCGCTCACCGACGAGTGCTCGCTCGCGGGCGTCGTGCGCGCGCACCTGGCCGCGAAGGACGCGGGGATCGACCTCGTGGTCGGCAGCGAGCTAGCGCTCGCCGACGGACCCCGGATCGTCCTCTACGCGACCGACCGCGAGACCTACGGCGATCTCGCGCAGCTCGTCACGCGCGGACGGCGGCAGGCCGCGAAAGGCAGCTACCGGCTGACGCGCGCCGACGTCGAGACGCTCGCGTCGCACTGCCTCGCGCTGTGGCTGCCGAAATCAGGGTCAGACCCGACCTTCCATCAAGACAGCCTCTCTCTGCGCGCGGCGAGGGGAAAGTCGGGCCTGACCCTGCTTTCCGAGGCGCGCTGGATCGCCGAAACGTTCCCCGGCCGCGGCTGGCTGGCGGTCGAACTGTTCGCGCGCGCGGGCGACGCCGCGCGGCTCGCCGCCCTCGAGGCGATCGGCCGCGAGTGCGGATTGCCACTCGTCGCCGCGGGCGACGTGCACATGCACGTGCGGGCGCGCCGCGCGCTGCAGGACACGCTGACCGCGATCCGGCTGCGCACGCCGGTCGCGCAATGCGGCTACGCGCTCTCCCCGAACGCCGAGCGGCACCTGCGCTCGCGCGCGCGCCTCGCGACGATCTACCCGAGCGCCCTCCTCGCCGAGACGCTGGCGCTCGCCGGCCGCTGCCGCTTCTCGCTCGACGAGTTGCGCTACGAGTATCCGGAGGAAGTCGTACCGCCGGGCGAGACGGCAGGCTCGCACCTGCGCAAGCTCGTCGAGGCGGGGCTCGCGGAGCGGTATGGCCCCT
>CALDKM010000129.1:0-2826 GCA_937898875.1 uncultured Pseudomonadota bacterium
CTGGTCCTGGCCCTCGGGCTTGGGGCCTATGTTTACCAGTCCCCGCAACCCGCCGCGGCCAACACCAAGCTCGCCACACGGCCGGTTCCGGCGCCGGTCGCCGAGGTGGTGCGCAAGACCCTGCCCCTGACCCTGCCCGCGTCCGCGCCCGTCACGTTCGCGGCGCTGACGTTCCTGTCCCGATTCGCGCGCGGGCGCGGCCGCGGGAGCGGACGTTTCCGCGGGCGCGGGCTTGCTGCGGAACCATCCCATCATCCGGTCGAACCACGAGCCGGCCGACGGCGGCGCGGTGCGATGCGCAGCCGCGGGCGCGGCCTTCGCCTGCGGCTCCGGGACGGGCTCCTGCGGCACGGGAGCCGGTTGCGCCGGCGTGATGCCCTTGACCACCGCCTCCTGCCGGACGTCCTTCGCCTCTTCCTTCTTCGCCTTCGCGACGTCCGTCTCCTCGGGGCCTTCGACGAGGTCGAACGACGGCGGGAGCGGCTCGGCCTGGTTCAGGTCGTCGTGTCGCAGGCGCTCGACCTTGTAGTTCGGCGTCTCGAGGTGGCGGTTCGGGACGAGCAGGATGTTCACCTTGAAGCGCGTCTCGATCGACATCACGTCGGTGCGCTTCTCGTTCAGCAGGAACGTCGCGACGTCGACCGGCACCTGCGCGACGATCTGCGCGGTGTTGTCCTTCATCGCCTCCTCCTGCAGGATCCGCAGGATGTGCAGCGCGGTCGACTCCGTGCCGCGGATGTGACCGACGCCGTGGCAGCGCGGGCAGGCGATGTACGCGGACTCGGCGAGGGCGGGGCGCAGCCGCTGGCGCGACAGCTCCATCAGGCCGAAGCGCGAGATCTTGCCCAGCTGGATGCGGGCGCGGTCGTAGCGGAGCGCGTCGCGCAGCCGGTTCTCGACCTCGCGCTGGTTCTTCGTGGACTCCATGTCGATGAAATCGACGACGATGAGGCCTCCCAGGTCGCGCAGCCGCAGCTGGCGCGCGAGCTCGTCGGCGGCCTCGAGGTTCGTGTTGAACGCGGTCGTCTCGATGTCGCCGCCCTTGGTCGCGCGGGCCGAATTGACGTCGATCGAGACGAGCGCCTCGGTGTGGTCGATCACGATCGCTCCGCCCGAAGGCAGCGGCACCTGGCGCCCGTAGGCGGTCTCGATCTGGTGCTCGATCTGGAAGCGCGAGAACAGCGGAACGTCGTCCTTGTAGAGCTTCACGCGGTGCACGTTGTCGGGCATCACGTGGGCCATGAACTGCTGCGCCTGCTCGTAGATCGCCTCGGTGTCGATCAGGATCTCGCCGATGTCCGGGTGGTAGTAATCGCGGATCGCGCGGATGACGAGGCTCGATTCCTGGTAGATCAGGTACGCGCCGGGCTGGAGCTTCGCGGCCTCCTCGACCGCCCGCCACAGCTGCATCAGGTAGTTCAGGTCCCACTGCAGCTCTTCGGCGGTGCGGCCGATCCCGGCGGTGCGCGCGATCACGCTCATGCCGTTCGGCACGTCGAGCTGCGAAACGGCGTCGCGCAGCTCGTTGCGGTCCTCGCCCTCGACGCGGCGCGAGACGCCGCCCCCGCGCGGGTTGTTCGGCATCAGCACGAGGTAGCGGCCGGCGAGCGAGATGTAGGTCGTGAGCGCCGCGCCCTTGTTGCCGCGCTCGTCCTTGTCGACCTGGACGATCAGCTCCATGCCCTCGCGGATCTGGTCCTGGATGCGGCCGCGCCCGCTTTCGCCGTCGTCGTCGTCCCCGCCCTTGCGGCCACCCTTCAGGAACTGCCGGGCGATCTCCTTGAACGGCAGGAAGCCGTGGCGGTCGGTGCCGTAGTCGACGAAGCAGGCCTCGAGCGACGGCTCGACGCGCGTCACGACGGCCTTGTAGATGTTGGACTTCCGCTGTTCCTTCGCGGCGGATTCGATGTCGAGGTCGATCAGCTTCTGGCCGTCGACGATGGCCACCCGGAGCTCTTCGGCCTGGGTGGCGTTGAACAGCATGCGCTTCATGCGGATTCCTTCGTGCGCGGTCGACGACGACCGGCCCGGAAGGCGGCGGGGACGAGCGGACGGGACACGGGCCGGAGAAGGCCCGCGTTCCCGGTCAGGACCGTGCGACGGCGGACAGGATGGCGCGCCGCCCGGGCGGAATGCCGGGGCAGCGTTGAACGGGGGCGGCGGCAGGGGTCATCGCATCGCTTGCGCCGGCAGTACGCACCTTCGTGCGCGCGCGGCGGTCCGTTCGGTTGGTGCGTTTCGCCAGAAGTCCGGTTAGACGAAGGATCTCGGGGAGGTCCGCCGGGCCGGGGCATGCGCCGCACCGGCCGACGGACCGCTCTTGCGTGATCTTGGTCGATCGCCGCACAGCCCGGGCTCGTGCCCCGGCACGGAGCCGGGCGGCGCGGGACTGCGCTAATGCCTTAATATCGCTCTTTTTTCGGACCACGGGCCCGGCCGGCGAGCAACTTCCCGGCTTGGCCGCCCTGCGAGCAGTGGCGGCGCCACGAGTAACCCCCTGGAGGCCCCGAGCCCGGACCGGCCCTTCTGGGGCGACGGATCCACGGCGGGGGCGCCGGCAGGGGCCCTGGCGCGGCTGACGCACAATTATAGGCGAATGAACGAGTTACGCAACAATGCCGTAAGCGAGGTCGCGATCGACGAAGTCTCGGCCGGGCAGCGGCTCGACAATTTTCTCGCGCGGACGCTGAAAGGCGTCCCGAAAAGCCACCTGTACCGGATCGTGCGGTCCGGCGAGGTCCGGGTGAACGGCCGCCGGGCGGGTCCGGACGTGCGGCTGGCCGAAGGCGACCGGGTGCGGATCCCGCCCATCCGGACGGCGCAGCC
>CALDKM010000130.1:0-7391 GCA_937898875.1 uncultured Pseudomonadota bacterium
CGGCGCCGGCTGCCGCAGCCGCCGCGCCCGCCGCCACGCCGCAGCCGACGGCGGCCGCGGGAGAGGGCATCGCCGTCAAGCGCGGCGACACGCTCTCGAAGATCGCGAACGACGTGAAGCCCGCGTCGGTGACGCTCGACCAGATGCTGGTCGCGCTGTTCAAGAGCAACGCCGGTGCGTTCGACGGCGGCAACATGAACCGCCTGCGCACGGGCGCGATCATCACGGTGCCGTCGGCCGAGGAAGCCGCCGCCACGCCGGCGCAGGAAGCCACGCGCGTCGTGCGCGTGCAGTCGTCGGACTGGCGCAGCTACCGCGACCGCATCGCCGCCTCGGCGCCCACGGCAGAAGGCGCGGCGGGCCGCACGGCGGCGGGACGCATCGGCACAGCGGTCGAGGAGAAGACGCCTGCCGCGCGGCCGGGTGGCGACCAGCTGCGGGTCTCGCGCGAAGCCGGTGCGGGCAAGGGTGCGGGCGCGGCGGCCGAGGATGCCGTGGCGCGCGACCAGCAGCTTCGCGAGGCGCAGGTGCGCATAGCCGCGCTCGAGAAGACGATCCAGGACCTGCAGAAGGCCGTGCAGCTCAAGAGCACGCCGATGGCCCAGGTCCAGGCGCAGGCCGAGTCGGCGACCGGGAAAGGAGCCGCTGCCCCTGCGCCGACCGCGACACCGCCGGCCGCGACACCGCCTGTCGCGGCGCCGGTCGTGCCGGCGAAGGCGCCCGAAACCAAGGCACCGGAAGCCGCGGCGCCCTCGACGCAGCCGGCCAAGGCCGAGCCGCCCAAGGCGGAGCCTGCGAAGGTCGAGCCGCCCAGGGCCGAAGCTCCCAAGGCCGAAGCCCCCAAGGCCGAAGCCCCCAAGGCCGCGCCGCCGAAGGCCGAAGCGCCTCCGCCTGTGCCGAAGGCCGCACCCAAGGCCGTTGCGAAGGCCGCCGAGCCGAAGCCCGAGCCTGGATTCTTCGAGGACCTGTTCTCGAACACGCCGACGTGGGCGATCGGCGGAGGAGCGCTCGCGATCCTCGCCGGCATCGCCGCGCTCGTCGCGATGCGCCGGCGCAAGACGACGAAGTTCGAGGACAGCATCATCTCGGGCACCGACATCAAGACCAACACGGTGTTCGGCTCGACCGGCGGCGGCGTCGTCAACACGGGCGACAACTCGCTCGCGAGCGACTTCAGCCGCGAGGGACTGGGCAACATCGACACCGACGAGGTCGATCCGATCGCCGAGGCGGAGGTCTACCTCGCCTACGGGCGCGACGCGCAGGCCGAGGAGATCCTGAAGGACGCGCTCAAGAAGGACCCGCAGCGCCAGGAGATCTACCTCAAGCTTCTCGAGATCCACGCGCAGCACAACAAGCCGTCGGCGTTCGAGACCGTGGCCTCCGAGCTCTACGCGGTCTCGCAGGGCCAGGGCGAGGTGTGGCACAAGGCGGTCGCGCTCGGCCGGCAGCTGGATCCGTCGAACCCGATGTTCGCGGAAGGCGGGGCGCCCGCACCGCGCGCGGCGAGCGTCGAGAGCGACACGTTCACGGTCAGCGGCGACTACAAGCCCGCTGCGTCGAAGGCGGAGAAGGGCCTGGACATGGGCCTCGACGAGGAGATCTCGCTCGCGCCGTCGTCGGGCGCCGCGCCCAGGCCGATGATGGACTCGTTCGGCGAGGACACCGTCATTCATCATCCGAAGGCGGCGACGACCTCCGGCGGCACGACGGCGGCGGCCGTCGGCGCGGGGGCCGCGATTGCGGCGGCCGGCGCCGCGGCGATGCACGGCTTCGGGGCGAAGTCCGAGGCGGCGAAGGAGTCGGTCGCCGACAAGGTGAAGGCCGCGGCCGACACGTTCGGACTCGACTTCCATCTCGACGAATCCGAGAAGCCGGCGCCGATGAAGACGAAAGCCGAGCCGGCGACGGCGGCGGCAGTCGCGCCCGCGGAGATGCTCGCACGGCCGGCGGCGGCGCTCGAGCTCGACAAGCTCGACCTGTCGTTCGACCCGGACAAGGCGACTTTCGAGGATCCGACGCCGTCGGTGCTCGACGGCCAGTGGCACGACGCCGCGACCAAGCTCGACCTCGCGAAGGCCTACCAGGAGATGGGCGACGTCGAGGGCGCGCGCGAAATCCTGCAGGAAGTGCTGCACGAGGGCGACGACGAGCAGAGGAAGGAAGCGCAGGCGATCATCGCGAAGCTCGGCTGATCGCGACGCCTCCGCGCGACGGCGGGCCTTGCGGGCCCGCCGTTTTCGTTGCGGGACCGCGATGGAGAAAGCTACCTGGCGGCGTCGTCCGGTGCCTTGCACTCCCGGTCCAACGCGAGCCCGGTCAGTCGCGCGAAGCGCGGATTCGCGCCCATCGCGCGTTCGAAGTCCTCGGCGCTCGCGATGATCGCCTCGTCCCGGCGCGGTCGCAGCGCGGCGTGTTCCGCGGCTTGCCTCGTACCCATGGCCACGGTGGACGCGGCCCAGGCGGCGGCGATGGCCGCAGTGGCGAATCCCGGCATCACCACGCTCGCGGCGCCCATCGCTGCGCCAAGCGCCAACGTTCCGGCCACGAAGGTGGTCATCTCGCCCGCCTGCCGCGCGGCGAGCGCGGTCCCTTCCGCGACGGCGGCGTCCGCGCGCGAGGCACCGGCGCCGGACAGCACGTCGCCTCCCAGCGCGGTCATCTCCGCGAAGATCGCCTCGCACGACAGCTGCTCGTCGCCGGGGCGACGTGCCGACGGATCGGCCCCCGACGACCGCATTCGCTCCGCGGTCCCGGCCATGCCGAGCATCGCCTTGCACGACTGCACCGACATCGGGGCGTTGGGGATACCGGTGAGGCGATCGCAGGCGGCGTTCGCCTCCGCGATCTCCGCCGGGGACAGCGTCGGCATGCCGCCCGGAATCTGGGCGCCCGCATCGCTCCCCGCCCGCACGAAGGCGAAGACGAGGACCGGCACGAGTACGAAGGCTGGGCGCATGGCCGACCTCACGCGACGGCGACGCCTCATCTTGGCACGACCGATCGCATCGCGCGACCCGGCCTGCGGAAGCGTTCCGTTGCCGTGGCGCCCCGGGGGAGCGCCTGCCGCGCCGAAGCCCGATGTGCGATCCTCGCACGCATGAGGATCGCGCTTGCCCTCGAATACGACGGTCGCGGCCATTGCGGCTTCCAGTCGCAGCCGGACGGCTGCGGCGTGCAGGACGCGCTCGAGCGCGCGCTCGCCGAGATCGCGCAACGCGAGGTGAGGGCCGTTCCCGCGGGGCGAACCGACGCGGGCGTGCACGCGACCTCGCAGGTCGTGCACGCCGACGTCCCGGACGACCGCCCGCTGACCGCCTGGGTGCGCGGCGTCAACGCCCACCTGCCGCCCGCGGTGGCCGTGCTGTGGGCGCACCCGGTCCCCGACGACTTCCACGCGCGCTACGCCGCGACCGCGCGGCACTACGCCTACGCGCTGCTCGCGCGCCCCGAACGACCCGGGCTCCTGAACGGTCGGGTCGGTTGGTATCATCGTCCGCTCGACGTCGCCGCGATGCGCGCGGGGGCGGCGCTCCTCACGGGCCACCATGACTTCTCGTCGTTCCGCGCGGCCGAGTGCCAGGCGAAGTCGCCGATGAAGACGGTGCACCGCTTCGACGTCACCACGTCGGGCGACCTCGTGCGCTTCGACGCGTCGGCGGATGCGTTCCTGCATCACATGGTGCGCAACGTCGTCGGAGCCCTGGTCGCGGTCGGTGCGGGCAAGGCGCGTCCCGGATGGATAGGCGAACTCCTCGCGGTGCGGGATCGCACGAAGGGGCCGCCCACGTTCGCGCCCGACGGCCTCTACCTGGTCGGCGTCGACTACGACGCGCGCTTCGGGCTGCCGGCGACGCGGCGCGACCTCGTGCTCCCGGGGGCGTGACGCGATGCGCACGCGCGTCAAGATCTGCGGGATCACGCGCGTCGAGGACGCGATGGCCGCGGCTCGCACGGGCGCCGACGCGATCGGCTTCGTCTTCTGGCGCGGCACGCCGCGCTTCGTCGATCACGAGCGGGCGCGGACGATCGCCCGCGCGTTGCCGCCGTTCGCGTCGATCGTCGGCCTGTTCGTCGACCCTTCCCCCGACGAGGTGCGCGCCGCGCTCGCCGCGGTCCCGCTGTCGATCCTGCAGTTCCACGGCCACGAACCCGCAGCGCTCTGCCGCTCCTTCGGACGGCCCTATCTCAAGGCGATTCCCGTGGGCCCCGGCCCCGATTTGCTAGAATCGGTGTCGCTCTACGGCGACGCGGCGGGCATCCTGCTCGACGCGCCGCCGGCCGACGGGTTGCCCGGCGGGACGGGGCGGACGTTCGACTGGGATCGATTGCGCGCGCCTCTGCCGCTGCCGCTCGTGCTGTCGGGAGGACTCGACGCCGCGAACGTCGGCGAGGCGATCCGTCGCTTCGCGCCGTGGGCGGTGGACGTGTCGTCCGGCGTCGAGAGGCTCGACGCGCAGGGCAAGCCCGTGAAGGGCATCAAGGACGCGGCACGCATCGCCGCGTTCGTCGCCGAGGTACGCAATGCAGATGTACGACCTGCCTGACGCTCGCGGCCACTTCGGCCCCTACGGCGGCGTCTTCGTCGCCGAGACGCTGATCCGCGCGCTCGACGAGCTGAAGGCGCAGTACGAAGGCGCGCGGCTCGACCCCGCCTTCAAGGCCGAGTTCGAGCGCGAGCTCAAGCACTACGTTGGCCGTCCGTCGCCGGTCTACCACGCCGAGCGCTGGTCGCGGGAGCTCGGCGGCGCGCAGATCTGGCTGAAGCGCGAGGACCTGAACCACACCGGCGCGCACAAGATCAACAACTGCATCGGCCAGGCGCTGCTGGCGCGGCGGCTCGGCAAGCCGCGCGTGATCGCCGAGACCGGAGCGGGCCAGCACGGCGTCGCGACCGCGACGGTCGCCGCGCGCTACGGGCTCGAGTGCGTCGTCTACATGGGCAGCGAGGACGTGAAGCGCCAGGCGCAGAACGTCTTCCGCATGAAGCTCCTGGGGGCCACGGTGGTGCCGGTCGAGTCGGGATCGAAGACGCTCAAGGACGCACTGAACGAGGCGATGCGCGACTGGGTGACCAACGTCGAGACGACGTTCTACATCATCGGCACCGTCGCGGGCCCGCACCCGTATCCGATGATGGTGCGCGATTTCCAGAGCGTGATCGGCCGCGAGTGCGTCACGCAGATGCCGGAGGCCGCGGGGCGGCAGCCGGACGTCGTGATCGCCTGCGTCGGCGGCGGCTCGAACGCGATGGGCATCTTCCATCCGTACATCCCGCACGAGCACGTGAAGCTCGTCGGCGTCGAGGCGGCGGGCGAAGGCATCGACTCCGGCAGGCACGCGGCGTCGCTGATCGCGGGACGCCCCGGCGTGCTGCACGGCAACCGTACCTACCTGCTGCAGGACGCCGACGGCCAGATCGTCGAGACGCACTCGGTCTCGGCGGGGCTCGACTACCCCGGCGTCGGCCCCGAGCACGCGTGGCTCAAGGATTCGGGCCGCGCGCAGTACGTCGGGATCACCGACGACGAGGCGCTCGCCGCGTTCCACACCTGCTGCCGCGTCGAAGGCATCATTCCGGCGCTCGAATCGGCGCACGCGCTCGCCTACGCGTCGAAGCTCGCGCCGACGCTCCCGAAGGACAGGATCCTGCTGGTCAACCTCTCGGGCCGGGGCGACAAGGACATGAACACGGTCGCCGAGCGCTCCGGGCTGAAGTTCTACTGCCGCCCCGAGTGCGATCCGGCGCAGCGCTAGAGCCCATGGCGACCAACCGCATCGACGCCGCGTTCACCCGCCTGCGCGCGGCGGGGCGCACCGCGCTCATTCCCTACGTCACGACCGGCGATCCGTCGCTCGAGGCGACGCTCGACGTCATGCGCGCGCTCGTCATGGGCGGCGCCGACGTGATCGAGCTCGGCGTGCCGTTCTCCGACCCGATGGCGGACGGCCCGGTGATCCAGCGCGCGTCCGAGCGCGCGCTCGCGAACGGGACGGGCCTGAAGGACGTGCTCGCGGTCGTGCGCGCGTTCCGCGACCGGAACGCGACGACGCCGATCGTGCTGATGGGCTACGCGAACCCGATCGAGGCGATGGGGCTGGCGGTGTTCGCCGACCGCGCCCGCGACGCGGGCGTCGACGGGGTGCTGGTCGTCGATTACCCGCCCGAGGAAGCCGGGGATTTCGCGAAGCAGCTCGACGAGCGCGGGATCGCGCCGATCTTCCTCGTCGCGCCCACGACGCCGGAGCCGCGCATCGACGCGGTCGCCGCACTCGCGCGCGGCTACGTCTACTACGTTTCCCTCAAGGGCGTGACCGGCGCCGGACACCTCGACGCCGCCGAGGTCGCGCGCAAAGTCGCCGAGATCCGCCGCCACGTGAAGCTGCCGGTCGGCGTCGGCTTCGGCATCCGCGACGCCGCGAGCGCGCAGGCGATCGCGGCGCATGCGGACGCGGTCGTCATCGGCAGCCGCATCATCCAGGAAATCGAAGGCGGCCCGGCGTCGGGGGCGGCCGAGCGCGCGGGCGCGTGGATCGCCACGATCCGCCACGCGCTCGACGCGATGCCGGCAAAGCAGGCGGCGTAGGCGCCAGGGCCAACCGGGGAGACACGACGATGAGTTGGCTGCAGAAGCTCCTGCCTCCGCGCATCAAGAGCACTCCCGGGGCGCGCAAGCAGGCGATGCCCGAGGGCCTGTGGGTCAAGTGCCCGGCCTGCGAGGCGGTGCTCTACCGCACCGATCTCGAGAAGAACCTCTCGGTTTGCCCGAAGTGCGGACATCACTCGCGCGTGGCCGCGCGCGCGCGCATCGACCAGCTGCTCGACCCCGAGGGCCGGTTCGAGATCGGCTCCGAGGTCGTGCCGATCGACTCGCTCAAGTTCAAGGACCAGAAGAAGTATCCGGAGCGCCTCGCCATTGCGCTCGAGGAGACCGGCGAGACCGACGCGCTGGTCGTGATTCAGGGAAGCATCGCGAGCGTGCCGCTGGTCGTCGCGGCCTTCGAGTTCGAGTTCATGGGCGGCTCGATGGGGTCGGTCGTCGGCGAGCGCTTCGTGCGCGGCGTCCGCGTCGCCTACGAGAACCGCGTGCCGTTCGTCTGCATCTCCGCCTCCGGCGGCGCGCGCATGCAGGAAGGCGTCAACTCGCTGTTCCAGATGGCGAAGACGACCGCCGCGCTGCAGGAGCTGTCCAAGGCGCGGCTGCCGTTCGTCTCGCTGCTGACCGATCCGACGATGGGCGGCGTTTCCGCGTCGTTCGCGTTCGTCGCCGACCTCGTGATCGCCGAGCCGGGCGCGCTGATCGGCTTCGCCGGCCCGCGCGTCATCGAGCAGACGGTGCGCGAGAAGCTGCCCGAAGGCTTCCAGCGCGCCGAGTTCCTGCTCGAGAAGG
>CALDKM010000131.1:0-4981 GCA_937898875.1 uncultured Pseudomonadota bacterium
CTACTTCTTCGCCTGCGAGGTCCCCGCGGGCCGCGCCGTCGCCATGAAGTTGTCGTAGGTGTTCTCGCAGACGCGGAACCACAGCAACTGCTCGCGCTGGAACGCGGTGTAGTTGTCGTAGATCTTCTTCCACTTCGGGTTCTTCGCGCTCTCCTCGGCGTACCGCTCCATCGCCGCGTTGTAGCACGCGTCCATCACCGCCTTCGAGAAGGGGCGCAGCTGCGTGCCGCCCGCGACGAGCTTGCGCAGCGCCGCCGGGTTCTGCGCGTCGTACTTCGCCATCATCCACGTGTTGCCGTCGGCACAGCCCGCGTGGAGCGCCGCCTTGTAGTCGGCCGGCAGCTCGTCGTACTTCTTGGTGTTGACGAAGTAGTGCAGCGCCGGGCCGCCTTCCCACCAGCCCGGGTAGTAGTAGAACTTGGCCACCTTGTTGAAGCCGAGCTTCTCGTCGTCGTACGGCCCCACCCACTCGGCCGCGTCGATCGTGCCTTTCTCCAGCGCCGGGTAGATGTCGCCGCCCGCGATCTGCTGCGGCACGACGCCGAGCTTCGCGAGCACCTGGCCGGCAAAGCCGCCGATGCGCATCTTGAGGCCCTTGAGGTCGGCGACCGTCTTGATCTCCTTGCGGTACCAGCCGCCCATCTGCGCGCCGGTGTTGCCGCACAGGATCGACGTGATGCCGTACTCCTTCAGGAACTCGTTGTAGAGCTCCTTGCCGCCGCCGAAGAACCACCACGCGTCGAACTGGCGCTGGTTCAGGCCGAACGGAATCGCCGTGCCGAACGCGAACGTCGGATCCTTGCCGATGTAGTAGTACGGCGCCGTGTGGCCGCACTCGACGGTGCCGTTCTGCACGGCATCGGCGACCTGCAGGCCCGGGACGATCTCGCCCGCGGCGAAGACCTGGATCTGGAACTTGCCGCCCGTGACTTCGCTGACGGTCTTCGCGGCGGTCTCGGCCGCGCCGTAGATCGTGTCGAGCGACTTCGGGAAGCTGGAGGCGCAGCGCCACTTGATCGTGGGCGAACCTTGCGCGAACGCGGGAGCCGAGCCGGCGGCGAGGATGCCCGCCATGCCGGAGTTTTTCAGGAACGAACGGCGCTGCATGAACACTCCTCCTTCGACGTACGTGGATCGACACCGCCGGGGAGGCGGCTCTGAACCGCGGATTCTAGGGGGGGTCCCCGCGAAAAGCCACGGTTTTCGTCGGGAGGCTGCGCGATGCCGGACCCGGAAGCCCGGCGCGCCATCGCCGCACGTCGACCGGAGAGGCGGACCGCCCGGACACCCCGTGTGGCCGCGAGGGACCGTCAGCCAGCGGATGTTCGCTTGCGCTGCAACATGAGCGGGATCCCGGGACGCCGGATGTCCCGGTGCGCGCGCTCAGGGTCCGAGCTTGCGTACGGCACTGAACATCGCCCAGGCCCAGCCCGCCTGCCGTTCGAGCGTCTGCGTGAACCGGATCAGGTAGCGGGCATTGCCGGTGTCGAGCTCGACCATCCCGCCCGGCACGAACTTGTCGTCGGGTCCGATCAGGCTGCGTTGCGCGGACTGGCGGTTGTCGGCGTGGGCCGGCAGGTAGAGACCGAAGAACGGCCGGTCGGCAGCCTGCCGGGAACCGTCCGCGGGCGCGGACCAGGTGCGCAGCAGCACGCGGACGACGCGGCGCGCGATCACCTCGGCGCCGACCGTGATCTCGTCGACCTGCTGGCGCTGCATCCGGCGCACGACGGCGAGCGTCCATCGGTCGGCGTCCTGGATCGCGACGAGCTCGCCCAGCCGCGCGGGCGCTTCCTTCGCCGGCGCGGAGAGCCGGCAGCCGGTGTCGCTGCGGTCGGTCATCGTCCACATCGCGCCGCGGATGCGCCTGGCGACGCTCTCCGGGTTCGCGGTCGGATGCACGAGCTGCGTGACCTCGTCGTACGCGGCCGCGACACCGGGCATGCGCGCCTGGTCGGGCAGGCGGTCGATCTCGGCGATCGCGCGCGTGAGCGCCTGCAGCCCGGTCACCACCCGCACCTGGGCTTCCGTGCGGAAGCGCTCGGCGCGAGGCGCCTGCGCGATCGCCTCGGGCCCGTAGAGCGACGCGAGCCGCATCAGCAGCAGGCGCTGCTCGCGCGGCGGCAGGTCGCCGGGCTCCTGGACGGCGTCGTCCTGCTCGGGAAGCCAGCGCATGCGCTCGACGACGCGCGCGTACACCGGGGCGAGGTCGAGGTACAGGAGGCGGCCGCCGACGCCCGGCTTGTCGCGGCGCCTCAGGCCCTGCGCCCCGGTGAGATCGATGAAGAAGCCCGCGCCCTCCCCGGGCGGAGGCACCAGCGTCAGCGTCGGTGCCCAGTCGGCGAGCTGCCGCGAGACCCACTCGACCTGGTCGGGCGTGAAGTTGCCGGAGTCGAGCCGCATCAGCAACAGCGTCTGCACGTACTCCTGCTCGAGCGTGATCCCCGGCTGCGAGAACGCGCCCCCGCCCAGAACGAGCTGCTCGCGCTGCCAGCCGCGCATCCGCGCGAACTCGTAGAGCTCGTGGAAATCCCGCCACTGCGCCGGGATCCAGTGGCTGTAGCGGAACAGCCGGTAGCGTCCGTCGAGCCCGCGGTGGTGGGCGAGGCGGACGAGCACCCACGGCAGGATCGCGCGCCAGCGCCGGTTGTCCGCGCGCGGATAGCCGGCTTTCAGCGCGAGCTGGTAGGCGCCGATGAACGCCTTGACGAGGTCGAACGCGGCGTGCCACAGCCGCGACTCGACCGCCGAGCTCTTCTGGTAGTTCGCCGTGTACTGGCGCGTGATCTGCGCGAGCACGGGCTCGAGGCGGGAATCGATCCGCAGGAGCGCTTCCACCTGCGCCGGCCCGACGTCCCGCCGCGATCCGGGAAAGCCCGCAACGACGTCGAGCGCCTCCTTCTGGAGCGCGAGGATGTCGCCGCCGGGCAGCTCGCCGATCCAGCGCGCCGCGTGGTTCGCGCTCGCGAGCGGATCGGACAGGCGCCGAACCCAGGCCACCAGCGGATTGCCGAACGTGCGCGACGGTGCCATCGATGCGCGCTGGGGCGTGGCCATCAGCGGCCCCCGACCGTCATCCGTCCCACCAGGATCGACCCGGTGTGCCTGGCGCCGCGCCGGTCGACGTCGCGTCCGATCGCGACGATGTCGCGGAACATCTCGCGCAGGTTGCCGGCGATCGTGACCTCCTCGACCGGATGGGCGATCTCGCCGCCTTCGACCCAGAAGCCCGCTGCGCCGCGGGAAAAGTCGCCGGTCACCGCATTGACGCCCTGCCCCAGCTGCTCGGTGACGAGGAGCCCGCGCCCCATCCTGCGCATCAGCGCGGGCAGGTCGTCGTCGCCGTGCGAAACGACGAGGTTGTGGCTGCCGCCCGCATTGCCGGTCGTGCTCATGCCGAGCTTGCGCGCCGAGTAGCTGCCGAGGAAGTAGCCTCTCACCACGCCGCGCTCGACCACGACCCGCGGCGACGTCGCCACGCCCTCCGCGTCGAACGGCGCGCTGCCGCGCCCGCGCGGGAGGTGCGGCTCCTCCCGGATCGACACGTGCGGCGCGAAGACCTCCTGCCCGAGCGAGTCGAGCAGGAACGAGCTCTTGCGGTAGAGGCTGCCCCCCGAGATCGCCTGCACGAACGCGCCGATCAGATCCGCGGCCTCGGGCGCCTCGAAGAGCACCGGGCAGTCGATCGTGGAAAGCGGCCGGGCACCGAGCCGGCGGGCGGTCCGCTCGCCGGCCGCGCGGCCCACCTCGTCCGCGCGCTGGAGATCCTGCGGCGAGCGCGCGGCCGTGTACCAGAAGTCGCGCTGCATGCCGTCCTCGTCTTCGCCGATGACGCTGACGTCGATGTGGTGGCGAGAGCTCCGGTAGCCGCCGCGGAAGCCCAGCGAGTTCGCGTAGACGAACTCGCTCTCGCTGCGAGACACGGATGCGCCTTCCGAGTTGGTGAGGCGCCGGTCCACGGCAAGCGCCGCGGCTTCGGCCTCGCGCCCGAGCTCGATCGCCTCGTCGACGCCGAGGCTCCAGGGATGGTAGAGATCGAGGTCCGGCCAGTTGCGGGCGAGCCGGTCGACGTCCGCGAGCCCCGCGCACGGATCCTCGGCCGTGAAGCGCGCGATCGCGAGCGCCTTGCCGACGGTGTCCCGGATCGACGCGTCGGAGAAGTCCGCGCTGCTCGCGTGCCCGCGCCGCCGGCCCAGGTAGACGGTGACCGACACGCCCTTGTCGCGGTTGTAGGCGATCGTCTCGACCTCGCCTTTGCGGACCGTGACGCTCTGGCCCACGCCCTGCGACACGTCGGTCTCGGCGGCGGTCGCGCCGCCGTTGCGCGCCGCGTCGAGCACGACGGCGGCGACCCGCTCGAGTTCCTCGGTGCCGACGGGGAACCGGTCGGCGTGGCTCGGGGGGGCGTCGCGGTGCTTCTTCTCGAGGGCGGTGGGCGCGGTCATCGTCGTTCGACGGGGCTCAAGGACAATTCCGCAGCCTGCCTGCCGCCGCGGTACGCGTTCGCGGCAGGCGAACGAAAGCTGTCGTCTATCATAGCAAAGCCGCTCCAGCCCATGACGCCCTCCTTCCGCCGCCCGCCCGCCCGAAACGACCTCCCGACCGACGGGGGGGGCGCCGACGCGCGTCCGTCGAAGACCCGCTTGAAACGCGAGATGGAGGCGCTCCAGGAACTGGGCGAGACGCTGGTGGCGCTGGACACGGCGCGCCTGAAGTCGCTGGACCTGCCCGAGCGGCTCGTCGACGCGGTGGTGCTGGCGCGGAGCATCACGAAGCACGAGGCCCGGCGGCGCCAGATGCAGTACCTCGGCCGGCTGATGCGCGACGTCGACCCGGCGCAGATCCGCGCGGCGATCGAGCGCTGGGAGACCGTCCCGCGCGAGGAGAAGGCGCGGTTCGCGGCGCTCGAGGGGTGGCGCGACCGGATTCTCGCCGACACGACATCGCTCGACGCATTCGTCGCCGAGTACCCGGATGCCGA
>CALDKM010000132.1:0-3018 GCA_937898875.1 uncultured Pseudomonadota bacterium
CTTGAGCGGCGCGAAGCTCTGCCCCTTGCCGTCGCCGCCGGCGATCAAAACGACGGGGCGGCCGATGCCGCGGAGCGCGACCTCGGTCGCCGCCACCGACGTCGCCTTCGAGTCGTTCACGAACAGCACGCCCTTCGCCTCGCCGAGACGCTCCATCCGGTGCGGCAGGCCGTGGAACGCGCGGAGCGCGTCGAGCACCGGCTGCCGGATGCGCGCGACCGACGAGACGAGCGCGAGCGCGGCGAGCGCGTTGATCGCGTTGTGCCGGCCGACGAGCGACAGCGACGCCGAGGGAACGATCAGCTCGCCCCCGCGCGCGAGCCACGCGCCGTCGGGTCGCTCGACCAGCCCCCACTCCTCCTCGGAGAACGGCACCGACGAGCCGAACGACTGCACGGTCTCGCCCTGGCGGCGCATCAGTCGCACGATCGGGTCGTCGCGGTTCAACACCTGCACCCGGGCGCCGTTGAAGATCCGCGCCTTCGCCGCGGCGTAGTCCGCGAGCCCCGCGTAGCGGTCCATGTGGTTGGGAGTGACGTTGAGCACGGCCGCCGCGGTCGGCTTCAGGCTCGACACGGTCTCGAGCTGGAAGCTCGACAGCTCCAGCACGAAGACGTCGGGCCACGGCGCGCCGGCCTCGATCGCCGCGAGGACGTCGAGCACGGCCGAGCCGATGTTGCCTGCGACCGTCGCCGCGAGGCCGGCGGCGCGCGCGAGTTCGCCCGCGAGCGCGGTCGTCGTCGTCTTGCCGTTCGTGCCGGTGATCGCCAGCACCTTCTGGCCGGGCGGCAGCTCGCGCGCGAAGAGTTCGACGTCGCCGGCGAGCTCGACGCCGGCCGCGACCGCCTCGGCGATCGCGACCTGGTCCTTCCGGACGCCGGGGCTGATCGCGATCAGGTCGGCGCCGGCCAGCGTCGCCGGCGTGACCGGACCCGTCTCGAGACGCACGGCCGGCAACTCCTCCGCGAGACGCGCCGCGTTCGGCGGATGCGGGCGCGTGTCGGCGACGCGCACGGTCGCACCGTGGCGCGAGAGCCAGCGCGCGAGCGTGAGCCCGGTGAGCCCCAGGCCCAGCACCACCGCGTTGCGGCCGGCGTAGTCGGTCATTGGACGACCTCCCCCAGGCTCGCCGCTGACGCGGCATCTCCTTCCCCCTCCGGAAGGAGGGGGCGAACACCTTGGGGCGGCCCGGCGGTGTTCATGCGACCTCCCCCAGGCTCGCCGCTGACGCGGCATCGCCTCCCCCCTCCGGAAGGAGGGGGCGAACACCTTGGGGCGGCCCGGCGGTGTTCATGCGACCTCCCCCAGGCTCGCCGCTGACGCGGCATCGCCTCCACCGGGAGGGGGAAGAACGCCCTGGAGCGGTCCGGCTTCGTTCATCGCAGCTTCAGCGTGGATAGGCCGAAGAGCACCAGCAGCATCGTGATGATCCAGAACCGCACGACGACCTGGTTCTCCTTCCAGCCCTTGAGTTCGTAGTGATGGTGGATCGGCGCCATCCGGAAGACCCGCCTGCCGGTGAGCTTGAACGACGCGACCTGCACGATGACCGAAAGCGTCTCGACGACGAACACGCCGCCCATGATGAACAGCACGATCTCCTGCCGGACGACGACGGCGATCGCGCCCAGGCCGGCGCCGAGCGACAGCGCGCCGACGTCGCCCATGAACACCTCCGCCGGGTACGCGTTGAACCACAGGAAGCCCAGCCCCGCGCCCGCGATCGCGCCGCAGATCACCGCCAGCTCGCCTGCGCCCGGAATGACCGGGAATTGCAGGTAGCGCGCGAAGATCACGTTACCGCTCACGTACGCGAACACGCCGAGCGCCGCGCCGACCATCACGGTGGGCATGATCGCGAGACCGTCGAGACCGTCGGTCAGGTTGACCGCGTTGCTCGTCCCGACGATCACGAACCACGAGAGCACGATGAATCCCCAGACGCCGAGCGGATAGCTCACCGTCTTGAAGAACGGCACGATCAGGTCCGCCTTGGGCGACAGCGCGCCCGAGAACCCGCTGCCGACCCAGTCGGCAAAGTGGCCGAACGACTGCACCGTTCCGGGCGCCGACACCGCGAACGCGAGGTAGACCGCCGCGACGAGACCGATGACCGACTGCGCCAGGAACTTGGTGCGCGCGGACAGCCCCTTCGGGTTGCGGTAGACGACCTTGCGGTAGTCGTCGACCCATCCGATCGCGCCGAAGCCCACCATCACCAGCAGCACCACCCAGACGAACCGGTTCTCGAGGTCGCCCCACAGCAGCGTGGTGACCGCGATCGCCACGATGATCAGCGCGCCGCCCATCGTCGGCGTTCCCGCCTTCGTCAGGTGCGTCTGCGGGCCGTCGTCGCGCACCGACTGGCCGATCTTCATGCGCGTGAGCCACGCGATCATCCGCGGGCCGACGACGAAAGAGATCACCAGGGCCGTCATGCACGCGAGCACCGCGCGCAGCGTCAGGTAGCCGAAGACGTTGAACGCACGGACGTCCCTCGCGAGCAGCTCGGCGAGCCAGAGCAGCATCAGAGGCCTCCCGCCGGGGCTGCGGCGAGCGCCGCGACGACGCGCTCCATGCGCATGAAGCGCGATCCCTTGACGAGGATCGCGACGCCCTCCCGGGCTTCCGGGACGACGGCCGCAACGAGCGCGTCGACGTCGGCGTACCAGCGCGCGCCCTCTCCGAACGCCTCCGCCGCGTGCCGCGCGAGCGTGCCGACCGCGTCGAGCCGGTCGATCCCGCGCTCGCGCGCATACGCGCCGACCTCGCGGTGGAACGTCGGGCCCTCGGCGCCGACCTCGCCCATGTCGCCCAGCACGAGGCGGCGCCGACCGGGCGCGCGCGCGAGCACCTCGATCGCGGCGCGCACCGAGTCGGGGTTCGCGTTGTAGCTGTCGTCGATGACCAGCGCCCCCGCGTCGGTGCGCATCGCGACGAGCCGTCCGGCAACCGGGCGGAACGCCGCGAGGCCGCGCGCGACCGCGCCTAGCGGCGCGCCTGCCGACAGCGCGGCCG
>CALDKM010000133.1:0-24118 GCA_937898875.1 uncultured Pseudomonadota bacterium
CCACCCACGCGCCGCTCGGCCTGCCCGCGGACCGGGTCCGCTCGCTGTCGCTCGACTGATGGCGCCCCCCGCCCCCCCGAACGACGACGCCGGCGCGCTCGCGGGCCTCGCCTGGGCGCTCCGGCGCGACCTGAAGCTCGCGTTCCGGACGCGCTCGGAACTTGCGGTCCAGCTGCTGTTCTATGCGATCGTGGTGACGCTCTTCCCGCTGGCGACGACGCCCGAGCGCACGCTGCTCTCGACGATGGGGCCGGGCGTGCTGTGGGTCGCCGCGCTGCTCGCGTCGCTGCTGTCGCTGCCGCGGATCTTTGCGCTCGATCAAGCGGACGGCACGCTGGAGCAGATGGCGCTGTCGCCCTGGCCGCTTCCGGCGATCGTGTCCGGTAAAATACTCGCGCATTGGCTGACGACGGGCCTTCCGGTCGTGGTGCTGGCGCCGCTGGCCGCGCTGCAGTACGGGCTCGACGGCATCGCGATCGGCGTGCTCGTCGCCGGGCTCGCGCTGGGGACGCCGATCCTCTCGTTCCTCGGGGCGATCGGCGCGGCGCTCACGCTGGGCGTGCGCGGCGCCGGCGGACTCGTGGCGCTGCTCGTGCTGCCGCTCTACGTGCCGGTGCTGATCTTCGGCGCGGGCGCGGTCGACGCGGTGCGGGCAGGCATCGCGGTCGATGCCAACTTGTCCCTGCTCGGTGCGGGGTTGATCGTCGCGGCGATCGGAAGCCCGTTCGCCGCGGCTGCGGCAGTGCGTATCGCGCTCGACTGACGACCCCGACCCCATGGCGACCCACTGGTACCGCTACGCCTCGCCGGCGACGTTCTATCCGCTGGCCGGAGGCATGGCGCCGTGGTTCGCCGCGACCGCCGCCCTCCTAGCCGCCGCGGGCCTCTGGATCGGCTTCGCGCTCGCGCCGACGGACGCCACCCAGGGCGAGGCCTACCGGATCATCTTCATCCACGTCCCCACCGCGTGGATGGCGATGTTCGTCTACCTCGTGATGGCGTTCTGGAGCGCGCTCGCGCTCGCGTTCAACGCGCGCCTGTCGGCGATGATGGCGCAGGCGCTCGCGCCCACCGGCGCGCTGATGGCGGCGCTCGCGCTGTGGACCGGCGCGTTCTGGGGCCGGCCGACCTGGGGCACGTACTGGGCGTGGGACGCGCGCATGACCTCGACGCTGATCCTGCTGTTCCTCTACCTCGGCGTGATCGCGCTGCGCAGCGCGATCGACGACCCGCGCCGCGCCGACCGCGCCTGCGCGGTGCTCGCGCTGGTCGGGGCCGTGAACGTGCCGATCATCTACTTCTCGGTGCGCTGGTGGAACACGCTGCACCAGGGCGCGTCGGTGAGCCTGACGGCCGCGCCCAAGATGGCGAGCCTGATGCTGGCCGGCATGCTCGTGACGAGCTTCGCCGCGTGGGCGTGGTGCATCGCCGCCGCGCTGTGGCGCGTGCGTGCGATCATCCTCGAGCGCGAGCGCGGTTCCGCGTGGGTCGCGACGCTGCCCGAGATGAGGGGCGCCTGATGGCGGAGTTCCTCGCGATGGGCGGCTACGGCTGGTACGTCTGGATGTCGTACGGGGCGTGCGCGGTCGCTGTCGTCGCGGAGGTCGTCGCGCTGCGCGCGCGCCACCGCCGTGCGCGCGCGGAAGCGAAGGCCGCCGGCGTCGAACCCGCGCCCGAACGCATGGAGACAGCACGATGAAAGCCCGCCACCGCCGCTTCGCCTGGATCGCCGCCGGGCTCGTCGCCATCGGGGCCGCGGTCGGCCTCGTGCTCAACGCGTTCCAGTCGAACCTCGTCTTCTTCTACTCGCCCTCGCAGGTGCTCTCGAAGGAGGCGCCCGTCGGCCGTCCGTTCCGCATCGGCGGGATGGTCGAGTCGGGCAGCCTCGTGCGCGAGAAGGACTCGCTCACCGTGCGGTTCGTCGTGACCGACACGGCGCAGAACGTGACGGTGCGCTACACGGGGCTCCTGCCCGACCTGTTCAAGGAGGGCAAGGGCGTGGTCGCGCAGGGCTCGCTCGGTGCCGACGGCGTGTTCACCGCGACCGAAGTGCTCGCGAAGCACGACGAGAACTACATGCCCCCCGAGGCCGCCGCCGCGATCGAGCAGGCGCACAAGGGCGGCCAGATGAAGTCGTCGAAGTGACACGCGGAGGGCGCAGGCCATGATTCCCGAACTCGGACAGCTCGCACTCATCCTGGCGCTCATCGTCGCGGGCGTGCAGGGCGTCGTTCCGCTCGTCGGCGCGGCGCGGCGCGACGCCACGCTGATGGCGTTCGCGCGGCCCGCCGCGATCACGCAGTTCGTGCTCGTCGCGATCGCGTTCGGCTGCCTCGCCGCGAGCTTCCTCGCGAGCGACTTCTCGGTCGTGAACGTCGCGCAGAACTCCTTCTCGGCGCTCCCCGGCCACTACAAGCTCGCCGCGACGTGGGGTTCGCACGAGGGCTCGCTGCTCCTGTGGGCGCTGATGCTGGGCGGATGGTCGTGCGCGGTCGCGCTGCGATCGAGGAACCTGCCCGCGCCGATGCTCGCGCGCGTGCTCGCGGTGATGGGCCTCGTCGCGGTCGGCTTCCTGCTGTTCCTGCTCCTCACGTCGAACCCGTTCGAGCGCCTCGTGCCGCCCGCCCCCGAGGGACGCGACCTGAACCCGCTGCTGCAGGATCCCGGCATGGTGATGCACCCGCCGCTCCTCTACATGGGCTACGTCGGGTTCTCGGTCGCGTTCGCGTTCTCGATCGCCGCGCTGCTGGGCGGCCGGCTCGACGCGACGTGGGCGCGCTGGTCGCGGCCGTGGACGACGGTCGCGTGGTGCTTCATGACGCTCGGCATCATGCTGGGCAGCTGGTGGGCGTACTACGAGCTGGGCTGGGGCGGATGGTGGTTCTGGGACCCGGTCGAGAACGCCTCGTTCATGCCGTGGCTCGTCGGCACCGCGCTCATCCATTCGCTCGCGGTCACCGAGAAGCGCGGAACGTTCAAGAGCTGGACCGTGCTGCTCGCGATCCTCGCGTTCTCGCTGTCGCTGCTCGGCACGTTCCTCGTCCGGTCGGGCGTGCTCACGTCGGTCCACGCGTTCGCGACCGACCCGGCGCGCGGCGTGTTCGTGCTGGCGTTCCTCGTGATCGTGATCGGCGGGTCGCTCGCGCTCTACGCGGCGCGCGCCGGCGCGGTCGGCGGCGGCGCGTCGTTCGCGCCCGTCTCGCGCGAGTCGATGCTGCTCGCGAACAACATCCTGCTCGTCGTCGCGATGGCGAGCGTGCTCCTCGGCACGCTCTACCCGCTGTTCCTCGACGCGCTCAACGCCGGCAAGATCTCGGTCGGCCCGCCCTATTTCGAGGCCGTGTTCGGGCCGCTGATGGCGCCCCTCGTGTTCCTGATGGGCGTGGGACCGGTCGCGAGCTGGCGGAAGGCCGAGCTTCCGGACCTGTGGACGCGCCTGAGATGGGCGCTCGCCGTCGCGATCGTCGTCGCGGTGCTGCTGCCGTTCGTCCTCGGCCGCTGGTCGCCGCTCGTCGCCGGCGGACTGTTCCTCGCGATCTGGGTGGTCGCGGCGACGGTGGCGGCCGTCGTGCAGCGCCTGCGCGGCGCGCCGCAGCCGACGCTCCTGGGCAGGCTCCGCGCGAACTCGTCGTCGTGGTACGGGATGCTCGTCGCGCACCTCGGCATCGCGGTGTTCATCGTCGGCGTGACGCTGGTCAACGGCTACCAGATCGAGCGCGACGTGCGGCTCGACCCGGGCCAGAGCACCGAGGTGGGCGGCTGGACGTTCACGTTCAAGGGCGTCGCGCCCGAGCCCGGCCCCAACTACCAGGCGTTCGTCGGCACGGTCGAGGTGCGCCGCGGCGGCGCGCTCGTCGAGGTGCTGAAACCCGAGAAGCGCGTCTACACGGCGAGCGGGCAGTCGATGACCGAGGCGGCGATCGACACGCGCCTCACCGGGGACCTCTACGTATCGCTGGGCGAGCCGGTGACCTCGGACGGACTCTCAGGCGCGTGGGGCGTGCGCATCTACGTGAAGCCGTTCATCGACTGGATCTGGGGCGGCTGCCTGCTGATGGCGCTCGGCGGCTTCCTCGCGATCGCCGACCGCCGCTACCGGATCAGGGTCAGGGAGCGCGTCGGCGCGGCGTTCGCCGCGGCGCGCGCATGAGGCGACGGGACTTGAACGCTGCCGGGCCGCCCGAAGGCGCTTGCCCCCTCCATCAGGAGGGGAGGCGCGATGCCGCGTCGGCGGCTGACCTGGGGGAGGTTCCACTTTGAAAGCGCTTCGCTGGGGCATCCCGCTCGCGATCTTCGCGGTCCTCGTCGGATTCCTGTTCGTCGGGCTCTACCGCGACCCGCGCGAGGTGCCGTCGCCGCTGGTCGGCAAGCCCGCGCCCGCGTTCTCGCTCGCCGACCTGCGGGAGCCCGGGCGCAAGGTCGCGACGTCGGACTTCAAGGGCCAGGTGTGGCTGCTGAACGTCTGGGCATCGTGGTGCGTCTCGTGCCGCGTCGAGCACCCGCTGCTCGTCGAGCTCGCGAAGGCGAAGGCCGTGCCCATCGTCGGCCTCAACTACAAGGACAAGGACGCGGACGGCCTCGCGTGGCTCGCGCAGCACGGCGACCCGTACACGCTGTCCGTCGTCGACGCGGACGGGCGCGTGGGCATCGACTGGGGGGTCTACGGCGTGCCCGAGACGTTCGTCGTCGACAAGGCCGGCGTGATCCGCTACAAGCACATCGGACCGGTCACCGCCGAGGCGCTGCAGCAGACGATCCTGCCGCTCGTGCGCAAGCTGCAGCAGTCGTGACGATGCGCACCCTCGCCCGCCTCGCCCTTGCGCTCGCGTTCGCGTTCGCCGCCGGCGCCTCGCTCGCGCAGCAGCCCGCTCCGGACCTCGAGTTCGAAGGGCGCCTCAAGCGCCTCGAGGCCGACCTGCGCTGCCTCGTCTGCCAGAACCAGACGCTCGCCGACTCGAACGCGCCGCTCGCGGAGGACCTGCGCCGCGAGGTCCGTGCGCTCGCGCTGTCGGGCAAGTCCGACGCCGAGATCCGCACGTTCCTCGTCGCGCGATACGGCGACTTCGTCCTCTACGACCCGCCCGTCAAGGAATCGACCTGGCTCCTGTGGTTCGGGCCGTTCCTGCTGCTCGGCGGCGGCGTGGCCGTGTGGCTGGCCATCGTGCGGCGACGGCGCGGCGCCGGAGTCTCCGCGGGCGCCGACGAGCCCGCCGTCGCGCCGGATGCGTCCGAGCGCGCGCGCAAGATGCTGGACGAGACGTCGTCCGGCTGACACCGGACGCCTTCAGAGCGCGCCGCCGCACTTCCAGCACAGGTCGAACGTCGCGGGATTCTCCTCGCCGCAGCGCGGGCACGCGACGCTGCCCTCCCGCTCGCGCTCGGCGCGAAACGCCTCCAGCACCTCGCGGGCGCGGGCGTAATTCTCGTCGTCGACCCACACCTGCGGGCCGGCGAGGTCCGGCGGCACGTCGCCCACGATCGACTGCATGTGCTCGTTGAACACGTGCGCGTCGATGTTCGCGTGGGCGAGCCGGTCGCGCAGCAGCCACGCATCCACCCGCGTGTGGGCGTTGAAGAGCCGCTTCACGAGGCGCCGCGTCCCGGCCGCCAGGCGGCCAGCGCGCCGACGAGCCTCCGGAGCACGCCCGCGAGCGGCGCCGCCCGCGTCGCGTCCCACGCATAGGGCGGCGCCTCGTCCATGTAGGCGGCCTGCGCCATCTCGAGCTGCAGCGCGTGCACGCCCGACCCCGGGCGGCCGTAGTGCCGCGTGATCCATCCGCCCTTGAATCGGCCATTGACGATCGACGTGAATGGCGCGCTCGCGGCGAGGATGCCCGACGCGAGCCGCTCGAGCGCGGGGTCGGCGCTCGCGCCATCCGCCGTGCCGAGGTTGAAGTCCGGCAGCCGGCCGGCGAAGAATCGCGGGACGTGCGCACGGATCGAGTGCCCGTCGAGCAGCACCGCGTAGCCGTGCCGCGCACGGACGCGCTCGACCTCGGCGGCGAGCGCGCCGTGATACGGCTCGAAGTACGTGCGCACGCGCTCCGCGACCTCGCGCGCGTCGGGCGCGGCGCCGGGCAGCCAGATCGCCTCGTTGTCGAACGTGCGCGTCGGCACGAGCTCGGTGTTGTCCGCCCCCGCGTAGAGCGCGACGCCTGCCGGGTCGCGGTTGAGGTCGACGACGAAGCGCGAATGCGTCGCCGCCATCAGCGTCGCGCCCGCATCGCGCGCGAACGCGTAGAGCTTCTCGACGTGCCAGTCGGTGTCGGGCACCGCACGCGCGGCGCCGGTCAATCGCTCCGCGACGGCGTCCGGCACGTGCGTGCCCGCGTGGGGCACGTCGATCACCAGCGGCGAGTCGCCGCGCGATATCTCCCACAGATTCATCGTGCGCTCCGGAAATGGGGCACACCCGCGCGCAGCGTGCCAAGGCAGGGATTGCCGCCGAACCGCCACGCGAGCTCGGCGGGCTCGTCGATCGCGTAGACGGCCACGTCGGCGCGCATCCCCGCGCGCAGACGGCCGCGGTCGGCGAGCCCGAGCGCGCGCGCGGCGACGTGCGTCATTCCGGCGAGCGCCTCCTGCGGCGTCAGGCGGAACAGCGTGCACGCCATGTTGAGCATCAGGAGCGGCGACGCGGTGGGCGACGTGCCCGGATTGCAGTCGGTCGCGACCGCCATCGGGACGCCGCGCGCGCGCAGCGCCTCGACCGGCGGCGCCCGCGTCTCGCGCAGCGCGTAATACGCGCCCGGCAGCAGCACCGCGACGGTTCCGGCGGCCGCCATCGCGTCGATGCCGCGTGGCGAGAGCCATTCGAGGTGATCCGCCGAGAGCGCGCCGAACTCCGCCGCGAGCGCCGCGCCGTCCTGGTCGGACAGCTGCTCGGCGTGCAGCTTCACCGGCAGTCCGTGCGCGCGCGCGGACTCGAATACCCGCCGCGTCTGCTCCCGCGTGAAGCCGATCGTGTCGCAGAAGGCGTCCACCGCGTCGGCGAGTCCCGCGCTTGCCGCCGCCGGAACGATGTCCGCGCAAATCGCGTCGATCCACGCGTCGGCGCGCCCCGCGAACTCCGGAGGCACCGCGTGCGCCGCGAGCAGCGTCGTGCGGACGTCGACGCCCTGCTCGCGCCCGAGCGCGCGCGCGACCGCGAGCTGCTTCAGCTCCGCCTCGCGCTCGAGCCCGTAGCCCGACTTGACCTCGACGGTCGTCGCGCCCTCGTCGGCGATCGAAGCGAGGCGCGGACGGCTCGCGTCGGCGAGCGCGCCCGCGTCGGCCGCGCGCGTCGCGCGCACCGTCGACAGGATGCCACCCCCCTCGTGCGCGATCTGTGCGTAGGTCGCGCCGCGCAGGCGCCGTTCGAACTCGTTCGCGCGATTGCCGGCGTAGACGAGGTGCGTGTGGCAGTCGACCAGGCCGGGTGTAGCCCATGCGCCCCCGAAGTCGAGCCGCTGCGCCGCCGCCGCGCCGGAAGGCAGGTCGCGCGCCGGCCCGACCCACGCGATCCGGTCGCCGGCGACGCCGATCGCGCCGTCGCGCACGACGCCCCAGCCTTCGCCGTCGAGCGTCGCGAGGTCGAGCCCGGTCAGCAGGACGTCGAAGCGGGCGCGCGGGTTCACTTCGTGCCGTTCCCGATCCCGGCGATCGCGCGCCGGAAGCTCTCGAGCACCGCCTCCTCGTCGCGATGCCTCCCGTCGCGCACGACCCAGCGTCCGGCGAGCATCGTGTGGCGCACCGGCGTCCGGCACGGCCCGAAGATCGCCGCGTCGAGCGACGTGTCGCCGCGATGGCCCACGAGCGCGGGATCGTCGGGATTCAGCACGACCAGGTCGGCATTCGCGCCCGCCTCGATCGCGCCGGTCACGCGCCCGCAGGCCTGCGCGCCGCCACGGGCCGCCGCGAGCCACATCGCGGCCCCGATCGACGCGTCGTGCCCGTGATCCATCAGGTTGCGCCGGCGCCAGAAGAGGCGCTGCGAGTACTCGAGCTGGCGCAGCTCCGCGAACGGATCGACGATCGCGTTGGAGTCGCTGCCCACGCCCCACGGGCCGCCTGCGCCGGCGTAGGCGACGCCCGGGAACGTGCCGTCGCCCAGGTCGGCCTCGGTCGTCGGCGCGAGGCCCGCGACCGCGCCGCTCGCCGCCAGCGTGCGAATCTCCCGCTCCACCATGTGCGTCGCGTGCACGAGGCACCACCGCGCGTCGACCGGCCCGTGCGCGAGCAGCCACTCGACCGGGCGGCGGCCCGACCACGCGACGCATTCCTCGACCTCGCGCGTCTGCTCTGCGATGTGGATGTGCACCGGCGCCCGCGACGGCGCCGCGGCCACCACGCGCTCGAGCTGGTCGGCCGTCACCGCGCGGAGGCTGTGCGGCGCCACGCCGAGCACCGCGGACTGCGCGCGCGCCGCGGGCGCGAGCGCCTCGATCAGCGACGCGAACTCGTCGGTGGACATCACGAACCGGCGCTGCGCGCTCGACGGCGCCGCGGCGTCGAACCCGCCGTGCGCGTAGTAGACCGGCAGCAGCGTCAGCGGCATGCCCGTCCTGCGCGCCGCCGCGAGCACGCGCTTCGCCATCTCGGCGCGGTCCGCATACGGCCGCCCCGCCGGGTCGTGGTGCACGTAATGGAACTCGGCGACGGTGCCGTAGCCCGCCTTCGCCATCTCGACGTACACCTGCGCCGCGATCGCCTCGAAAGCGTCGGGATCGAGGCGGTCGAGGAACGCGTACATGGCCTGCCGCCAGGTCCAGAAGCTGTCCTCGCCGGTCGCGCCGGCGTGTCCGGTGCGGCCGGCGGCGGCGCGCTGGAACGCGTGCGAATGCAGGTTCGGCATCGCGGGCACGAGCGGGCCGCCCGCGTCGTCCGAGTCGCCGCGGGGCGAGCCCGGCGCGACGCTCTCGATCGTGCCGTCGTCCGCGACGCCGACGGCCACGTCGCGCGCCCATCCCGAAGGCAGCAGCGCCCACGGCGCGTGCAGGCGTGTCGTCATCCCGCCGCGGTCCGCTCAGTCCGGCGCATCGAGCGCCGCCACGATCGCCACGGCGCCGGCGTCGATCGGGTTCACGTGCATCGACACTGTCCGCTCCTCGCCGTCGATCAGCAGCGCATTTCCCTCGGCGACCGCGATCGGCGCGCGCCCCGGCAGCAGGCACTCGCTCGCCCCCTCGGCCGCGTAGCAGAGGCCGAAGCGAAACGGTCCCGCGATCGTCGCCTCGCCGTCCGCGACGACGACGCCGCCCTGCGCGCGGCCGCGCCGGACCATCAGGTTGAACGCGCGCACGGGCCCTCCGACGAGCCGGCAGGACGACGCCTCGTCGCCGGCGAAACGCAGCGGCTCGTGCCGCGCCACGACCTCGACGTCGACACCCCCCTGCGTCAGCACGACGCCCGCTCCGTCGAGCAATACGAACGTGCGGTCGACGCCCGGAAACGCCGAGAACGGGCCGTCGCGCTCGATCTCGGCGATCGAAACGCGCCCGGCGAACGGTTCCGCACCGCGCTCGCGCGACCATGCGGCGATCTCCGCCGTGCGTCCGCCGCCGTTCTTCCACGGCATCAGCCGGAAGTCCCGGGGCGAGAGCAGGCGATGGGAGGTCATCGTGTCGGGAGGCGATCGCCTCGGCCGAGCACCGCGTCGGGGCGTACCGCCGGCATTGTATGCCATCGGCCGTCGCGCGCCCCGCGGCGTTGACAGGCCACGGGCGCGCGGCGAAGATGATCGTTTCCCCACCGTTTCCGGAGCATCGCATGCGTCGTCCCGCCCTCCCGCTGTCCCTCACGCTCGCCGCCGCGCTCGCCTTCGCGACTCCCGCCGCCGCGCAGGAAACCAGGGTCGCCGTCGGCATCTCCGGCTGGACCGGGTTCGCGCCGCTCACGCTCGCGAAGGAGGCCGGCATCTTCAGGAAGAACGGCCTCGACGTGTCGATCAAGAAGATCCCGCAGAAGGACCGCCACCTCGCGATCGCGTCGGGCGACGTGCAGTGCGCCGCGACCACCGTCGAGACCTGGATCGTCTGGAACGCGAACGGCGTCGCGACGACGCAGATCTTCCAGCTCGACAAGAGCTACGGCGCCGACGGCATGGCCGCGCGCAGCACCATCCAGAAGATCGCCGACATGAAGGGCAAGACCGTCGCGGCTTCGGCGCCCGGGACCTCGCCGTACTTCGCGCTCGCGTGGTTCCTCAAGAAGAACGGCCTGTCGGTGAAGGACGTGACGGTCGTCAATCTCGAGCCCGGTCCGGCCGCGCAGGCGTTCGTCGCGGGGCAGAACGACGCCGCGATGACCTACGAGCCGTACCTGTCGACGGTGCGCGCCGCGCCGCAGTCGGGCAGGATCATCGCGACCACGCTCGACTATCCGATGGTGATGGACACGTTCGGCTGCACGCCGAAGTTCCTCTCCGAGAACCCGAGGGCGGCGCAGGCGCTCGCCGACAGCTACTTCGAGGCGCTCGAGATGATCGCGAAGGAGCCGAAGCGAAGCTTCGAGATCATGGGCGCCGACGTGAAGCAGTCGGCCGAGCAGTTCGAGGCGTCGCAGAAATACCTGCGCTGGCAGGATCGCGCGGCGAACAGGGCGTTCTTCGCGGGCCCGCATCTGCAGTTCTCGAAGGAAGCGGCGGACCTGCTGCTCGAGATCGGCATCATCAAGCAGATCCCCGACCTCACGAAGCTCGCCGACACGCGCTTCATCATGTAGGTCGGCCTTCAGGCCGACGATCGTGGCTTTCGCCGGAGCCCGGACGGGCTGCGCCGGCCCGGGGACCGTCCGAGGCGGTGACCGTCGGGCCGACGCCCGACGCACCGAGGCATGAATCCGCTCGTTCCCGTGAGCCGGGCGCGCAAGGTCGCGCTCGGCATCGCGTTCTTCGTCCTGTTCGTCGCCGCGTGGAGCGTCGCGACGCTCGGCGGCTTCGTGTCGAAGACGTTCCTCGCCGACCCGCTCACGATGCTGGCCGAGGGGTGGGCGCTCTTCGCGAAGCACGGCTTCGCGTTCGACGTCGGCATGACGGTGTGGCGGGTGCTCGGCGGCTTCGTGCTCGCCGCGCTACTCGGCGTGCCCCTCGGCATCGCCATGGGCGCGTTCAAGCCCGTCGAGGCATTCTTCGAGCCGTTCGTCTCGTTCGCGCGCTACCTGCCGGCCTCCGCGTTCATCCCGCTCCTGATCCTGTGGGCCGGCATCGGCGAGGCGCAGAAGCTCCTCGTGATCTTCATCGGCGTGTTCTTCCAGATCGTGCTGATGGTCGCGGTCACCGTCGGATCGACGCGACGCGACCTGGTCGAGGCGGCCTACACGCTGGGCGCCGGACCCCGGGGCATCGTGCGCCGCGTCCTGCTGCCCAGCGCGGCGCCGCAGATCGCGGAGACCCTGCGGCTCGTGCTCGGCTGGGCGTGGACCTACGTGATCGTCGCCGAGCTGATCGGCGCGTCGTCCGGCATCGGCCACATGATCACCGACAGCCAGGCGCTGCTCAACACCGGCCAGATCATCTTCGGCATCATCATGATCGGCCTGATCGGCCTCGTCTCGGACTTCGGGTTCAAGTGGGCGAACCAGCGGATGTTCCCGTGGAGCCTCGCGTGAGGCGCGTCGCGGAGGCCCGCCGGTGAGCAAGCTCGTCGTCGACGGCGTGGGGCGGACGTTCCCGGGCGTGCACGGCGGCGCGCCCACGCTCGCGCTCACGCCGGTGTCGCTCACCGTCGCCGACAACGACTTCATCGCGATCCTCGGTCCCTCGGGCTGCGGCAAGTCGACGCTGCTGCGCATCGTCGCGGGACTCGATCGGCCGACCGCGGGCCGCGTGCTGCTCGACGGCGCCGAGGTGAAAGCCCCCGGCGCCGACCGCGGCATGGTGTTCCAGAGCTACACGCTGTTTCCGTGGCTCACGGTAGAGGAGAACGTGCGCTTCGGCCTGCGCGAGAAGGGGCTGCCCGCCGCGGAACAGGCGTCGATCGCGCGGCACTGGATCCGCAAGGTGGGCCTGGAGGGCTTCGAGCGCCACCACCCGAAGATGCTCTCGGGCGGCATGCAGCAGCGCACGGCGATCGCCCGCGCGCTCGCCAACGCGCCCAAGATCCTGCTGCTCGACGAGCCGTTCGGCGCGCTCGACCACCAGACGCGCGGTCTGATGCAGGAGCTGCTGCTCGCGATCTGGGAGAGCGAGAAGACCACGGTGCTGTTCGTCACGCACGACATCGAGGAGGCGATCTTCATGGCGAGCCGCGTCGTCGTGATGAGCGCGCGGCCCGGCCGCATCAAGGCCGACGTGCCGGTGCCGATCGCGCACCCGCGCCACTACACGGTGAAGACCACGCCGGCGTTCTCGTCGCTGAAGGCGCGCCTCACGGAGGAGATCCGGGCCGAGGCGCTCAAGGTCGAAGGTGCGGCGCTGCCCGGCGACTGAACGCCGCGCGACCGCGACGTTGCCGCTCGCGCTCGCCGCGTCCGTCGCCGTCGCGCTGTCGGGATGCGCGAGCGTCGCGACCGACGACCGCGCATGGATCGCCCGCAGCGACGGCCCTGCGCCGATCCCGCTCGCCTGCCCGCCGGGCGCGCCGCTTCCCGGGGTGCCCGGCGCGCTCCGCGCGGACCGCCCCCTGTCGGTCGTGGTCTGGAACATCCACCGCAACGGCGACCCCGGCTGGGCGCAGGACCTCGCCGCGTTCGCCTCGGCGAGCGACCTCGTGCTGCTCCAGGAGGCGACGCTGACGCGCGAACTGCGCGGGCAGCTCGGCCTGGCCGGCCGGCACTGGGCGCAGGCCGACGCCTGGTCGTTCGACGGCGTGGTCAGCGGGGTGCTCACCGCGTCGGCCGAGCGGCCGCGAACGGCGTGCGTGCTGCGTGCGACGGAGCCCCTCCTCGCGCTGCCGAAGTCCGCGCTCGTCGCCTGGTACCGGATCGAGGGGCGCACGGACACGCTCGCGGTCGCGAACGTGCACTCGGTGGCCTTCACGCTCGACACGGCCGTCTACCGCAGGCAGCTCGACGCCGTCGCCGGCCTGATGACGGATCATCGCGGCCCGGCGATCCTCGCGGGCGACTTCAACACCTGGAGCGCGGACCGCGCGGCCGCGCTCGCGGAGGTCGCCTCGCGCGCCGGCTTCGCGGAGGCGATCCCGCGTCGCGGCGCCCGATCGACCTTCCTCGGCATGCCCGCCGACTACCTGTTCGTGCGCGGACTCGCCGTGGACGACGTGTGGGTCGAGCGCGTCGAGTCTTCCGACCACGCGCCGATCCGCGCGACGCTTCGCCTCGCCGCGCCATGACGCCTGCGATCCTGCTCGCCGCCGCGGCGCTCGCGGCGATGCTCGCGGCCCCGGCGGAGTCCGCGCCCGATGCGAATGCGCAACGCGAGATCGATCACCTGCTCGCGTTCGTCGCGGCCTCGGAGTGCCGCTTCGTGCGCGGCGGCGTCGAGCACGACGCGCGCGAGGCGCGCGACCATCTCGCGCTCAAGCTCGACGTCGCGCGACCGCTGATCGGCAGCGCCGACGCGTTCGTCGACCGCGTCGCCGGCGCGAGCAGCCTGACGGGCGAGCCCTATCGCGTGCGCTGCGGCGGACGGGATGCGGCGGCGAAGGCGTGGCTCGCCGACGAGCTCGCGCGCTACCGGCGCGAGAGGCGGCTTCAGTAGGTCCCGCCGGCCTGCTGCCAGCGCCACGCGTCCGCGCATATGGCGTCGAGATCGCGGTGAGCGTGCCAGCCGAGCAGCGCCTCGGCCCGCGACGGATCCGCGTAGCAGCAGGCGACGTCGCCGGAGCGGCGCGGCACGAAGGTCCGCGCGATCCTGCGTCCGCACGCGCGCTCGAAGGCGCGCGCGACCTCGAGCACCGACCATCCGCGCCCCATGCCCAGGTTGAGCGTCGTCGCGCCGGGGGCCGACGCGAGATGGCGGATCGCGGCGACGTGACCTTCGGCGAGATCCTGCACGTGCAGATAGTCGCGCACGCCCGTTCCGTCCTCGGTGGGCCAGTCGCTGCCGAAGATCGCGAGCTCGCCGATCTCGCCCGCCGCGATCCTGCACAGGAGCGGCACGAGGTTCTGCGGCCGGTCGGCGGGCGACTCGCCGATGCGGGCGGAGGGGTGCGCTCCCGCCGGGTTGAAGTAGCGCAGGATCGCGATGCGCCAGTTCGCGTTGGCGCGCGTGAGGTCGCGCAGGAAATCCTCGGCGGTGCGCTTCGTGCGACCGTAGACGCTCTGCGGCTTCAGGGGGGCGTCTTCCGCGACCGGCAGCGCGTCCGGCTGCCCGTAGACGGTCGCCGAGCTGGAGAACACGAGCCGCGCGACCCCCGCCTCGCCCATCACCTCCGCGAGAGCGATCGTGCCGCCGACGTTGACGTCCCAGTACGCGAGCGGCCGCTCCTCGCCTTCGCCGACCGCCTTGAGCCCCGCGCAATGCACGACGCCGACGATCGGATGATCGTGGAACGTCCGGCGGAGCGCCTCGGCGTCCCGCACGTCCGCCTCGATCACGTCGATCGGCATGCCGCAGAGCTCGGCGAGCCGCGGCACGACCGCCCGCGAGCTGTTGGCGAAGCTGTCGAGGATGAAGGGCGCGTAACCCGCCTGCGCGAGCGCGTGGACCACGTGCGAACCGATGTAGCCCGCCCCGCCGGTGACGAGAATCTTGCCGTCCATGGGGCCGAATCCTACACGACGCGGCCCGGGCGCCAGACTCTCCCGAAGGCCGGAAACGCGAAGGCCGGGCGCACGGCCCGGCCTTCGGCGACGCACGTCACGCGCGCGGGGCTACTCGCCCTTGCCGCCCTCGGCGGCCACGGCCGGACGGTCGACCAGCTCGACGAACGCCATCGGCGCGTTGTCGCCCTGGCGGAAGCCGAACTTGAGGATGCGCAGGTAGCCGCCCGGGCGCGCCTTGTAGCGCGGCCCCAGCTCGTTGAAGAGCTTCGTCACGACGTCGCGGTCGCGCAGGCGGTCGAACGCGAGCCGGCGGTTCGCGAGCGTCGCCTCCTTCGCGAGCGTGATCAGCGGCTCGGCGACGCGACGCAGCTCCTTCGCCTTCGGAAGCGTCGTCTTGATCGCCTCGTGCGTGAACAGCGAGTTGGTCATGTTCCGCAGCATCGCGACGCGATGGCTGCTGGTGCGGTTGAGCTTCCGTTGTCCGTGACGGTGACGCATGGCGGTTCGTCCTTCGATCCAGTGGCGCCGCTTCGCACAGCGCTCGTTTCTTGGTCTCTCGCGCGGCGCGGTCGCCGCGGTCCGCGTCCGCTACGGACGGTCCAGCCCGGCCGGCGGCCAGTTCTCGAGCTTCATGCCGAGCGACAGCCCGCGGGAAGCGAGCACTTCCTTGATCTCGTTCAGCGACTTGCGGCCGAGGTTCGGCGTCTTGAGGAGCTCCGTCTCGGTGCGCTGGATCAGGTCGCCGATGTAGTAGATGTTCTCGGCCTTGAGGCAGTTCGCCGAGCGGACCGTGAGCTCCAGGTCGTCGACCGGACGCAGCAGGATCGGGTCGACCTGCGGCGAGGCGCGCTCGGCGACCGGCACGTCGGTGCCCTTCAGGTCCGCGAACACCGACAACTGCTCGACGAGCACGCTGGCCGCGTAGCGGACCGCCTGCTCGGGCTCGACGACGCCGTTGGTCTCGATGTCCAGCACGAGCTTGTCGAGGTCGGTGCGCTGCTCCACGCGGGCGCTCTCGACCGCGTAGCTCACGCGGCGGACCGGCGAGAACGACGCGTCCAGGAGGATCGAGCCGATCGTCCTGCCGCCCTCGGGCTTGATCCGCGCCGTGGCCGGCTGGTAGCCGCGGCCCTTGTCGACGCGGATCTCCATCTCGATCTTGCCGCCCGCCGTGAGGTGCGCGATCAGGTGCTCGGGATTGATGATCTCGACGTCGTGGTTCGGCTCGATGTCCGCGGCGGTGACCGGCCCTTCGCCCGACTTCGCGAGCTTGAGCACCACGTGGTCGCGGTTGTGCAGCTTGAGCACGACGCCCTTCAGGTTGAGGAGGACGTCGACCACGTCCTCCTGAACGCCGTCGAGCGCCGAGTACTCGTGCAGCACGCCCGAGATGCGGACCTCGGTCGGCGCGTACCCGGGCATCGACGACAGCAGCACCCGGCGGAGCGCGTTGCCGAGCGTGTGCCCGTACCCGCGCTCGAAAGGCTCCATCACCACCTTGGCGTGGAACGGCGACATGCTCTGCACGTCGATGATGCGCGGCTTCAACAAGGCGTTGCTTTGCATGCGGAACCTCGGAAAACGTTCAATGGAAACGTCGGCCGCCTGCCGCCCGGGCGGCACGGCCGACGCCCGTCCGGTTTACTTGCTATACAGTTCGACGACCAGGCTCTCGTTGATGTCCTGGCCGAACTCCGAGCGGTCCGGTGCGCCCTTGAACGTGCCCTGCATCTTCTTCGGGTCGACGTCGACCCACGACGGAAAACCGACCTTCTCGGCGAGCTGGAGCGCGTCGACGATCCGGAGCTGCGGCTTCGACTTCTCGGCGACCGAGACCACGTCGCCCGAGCGGCAGAGCGCCGACGGGACGTTGAGACGCTTGCCGTTCACCTGGATCGAGCCGTGCGTCACGAGCTGGCGCGCCTCGGCGCGCGTCGAGCCGTAGCCCATCCGGTAGACGACGTTGTCCAGCCTCGACTCGAGCAGCTTCAGCAGGTTCTCGCCGGTCGAGCCCTTGCGGCGGGCCGCCTCGGCGAAGTACCTGCGGAACTGACGCTCGAGCACGCCGTAGATGCGGCGCAGCTTCTGCTTCTCGCGCAGCTGGTTGCCGTAGTCGGACATGCGCATCCCGGACTTCTGTCCGTGCTGCCCCGGCTTGACTTCCAGCTTGCACTTGGAGTCGAGAGATCGACGCGCGCTTTTCAGGAAGAGGTCGGTCCCCTCCCGTCGCGCCAGCTTGCACTTGGGTCCGATGTATCGAGCCACGTTAGCTATCCAGTGTGATGAGTTCGTATTCGATCAGACGCGGCGGCGCTTCGGCGGACGGCAGCCGTTGTGCGGCACCGGCGTCACGTCCGAGATCGACGCGATCTTGAAGCCCAGGGCGTTCAGCGCGCGAACCGCCGACTCGCGGCCCGGGCCGGGTCCCTTGATGCGGACCTCGAGGTTCCGGACACCGCATTCCTGCGCCGCGCGTCCCGCCGCCTCGGCGGCGACCTGCGCCGCGAACGGCGTCGACTTGCGCGAGCCCTTGAAGCCCGCGCCGCCCGACGTCGCCCACGACAGCGCGTTGCCCTGCCGGTCGGTGATCGTGATGATCGTGTTGTTGAACGACGCGTGAATGTGCGCGATCCCTTCCGAGACGTTCTTCTTGACCTTCTTGCGCGCGCGGGCCGCGGCGGCCTGCTTCTGTGACGGTTGCTGTGCCATCGTCGAGGTTCCTTGCGTTTACTTCGTCACGCCCTTGGACAGCGCGACCGTACGGCCCTTCTTCGGGCCCTTGCGCGTCCGGGCGTTGGTCCGCGTGCGCTGGCCGCGCACCGGCAGTCCCTTGCGGTGCCGCGTGCCGCGGTAGCAGCCCAGGTCCATCAGGCGCTTGATGTTCATCGTGGTCTCGCGGCGCAGATCGCCCTCGACCGTGAACCGGCCCACCTGCTCGCGCAGCTTGTCCATCTGCGCGTCGGAAAGGTCCTTGATCTTGGTCGACGGCACGACGCCGGTCGACGCGCAGATCGCTTTCGCGCGCGCGGGGCCGATGCCGTAGATCGCCTGCAGCGCGATGACCGCGTGCTGGTGGTTCGGGATGTTGACGCCTGCGATACGTGCCATGGTCGTTCCTGTCCTGTCCTAGCGTGTCCGTCCGCCTCAGCCCTGCCGCTGCTTGTGGCGGGGGTCGCTGCAGATCACGCGCACGACGCCGTTGCGCCGGATGATCTTGCAGTTGCGGCACATCTTCTTCACCGATGCCAGTACCTTCATCTCACACCTCTCGCGCGCCGCCGGATCCGCCGGCGCATCCGTGTTCCCCGAAAACCGCTCGCTGCTTCCCGAAACCTACTTGGCCCGGAACGTGATCCGCGCCCGGGAAAGGTCGTAGGGCGTCAGTTCGACCGTCACCTTGTCGCCCGGGAGGATCTTGATGTAGTGCATCCGCATCTTCCCGGAGATGTGCGCCAGCACCATGTGCCCGTTCTCGAGCTTCACGCGGAAGGTGGCGTTGGGCAGCATCTCCACCACCTCCCCCTGCATCTGGATCGTGTCTTCCTTGGACATTCGTCACCCGGCCGCGCCCCTGCCCGCGTGCCGCCCCTCGCGCGCTCGCGCGCTCGCGGGGAGGGTGCCTGCTCCCGCGACTGTCATCGGCTCGGCACTCCGCCCTTGAAGTTCGCCTTCTTGAGCAGGCTCTCGTACTGCTGCGACATCATGTACGCCTGCACCTGGTTCATGAAGTCCATCGTCACGACCACGATGATCAGGAGCGACGTTCCGCCGAAGTAGAACGGCACGTTCTTCCACGCGATCAGGAAGTTCGGGATGAAGCACACGACGACCAGGTAGAGCGAGCCGATCAGCGTGAGGCGCAGCGTGATCTTCTCGATGTACTTCGCGGTCTGCTCTCCCGGCCGGTAGCCCGGGATGAACGCGCCGCTCTTCTTCAGGTTGTCCGCCGTCTCCTTCGGGTTGTACTGCAGCCCCGTGTAGAAGAAGCAGAAGAAGATGATCGCGGCCGCGTACAGGATCTCGTGCACCGGCTGGCCCGGGCCGAGCGCCGCCGCGATGTCGCGCAGCCAGATCGTTCCCTCGCCGGTGCCGAACCACTGCGCCATCGTCGCCGGGAACAGGATGATCGACGACGCGAAGATCGGCGGGATCACCCCGGCCATGTTGAGCTTGAGCGGCAGGTGCGAGCTCTGGCCCTGGTAGACGCGGTTGCCGACCTGGCGCTTCGCGTAGTTGACCAGGATCTTGCGCTGCGCGCGCTCGACGAAGACGACGAACGCGGTGACCAGCACGATCAGCGCGGCGATGCCGAGCACGAGCGGGATCGAGTACGCGCCCGTGCGCGCCTGCTCGAGCGTCAGCCCGATCGCGTTGGGCAGGCCCGCGGCGATGCCGGCGAAGATGATGAGCGAGATGCCGTTGCCCAGCCCGCGCTCGGTGATCTGCTCGCCCAGCCACATCAGGAACATCGTGCCGGTGACCAGCGTGACCGCCGAGACGAGCCGGAACCCGAGGCCCGGATCGAGCACGAGTCCGGCCTGCGACTCCAGCGCGACCGAGATCCCGAGCGCCTGGAAAAGTGCGAGCACCAGCGTGCCGTAGCGCGTGTACTGCGTGATCTTGCGCCTGCCCGCTTCGCCTTCCTTCTTGAGCGCCTCGAGCGTAGGCACCACGACGGTGGCGAGCTGCATGATGATCGACGCCGAGATGTACGGCATGATCCCGAGCGCGAAGATCGAAAAGCGCGACAGCGCGCCGCCCGAGAACACGTTGAAGAGCCCGAGGATGCCGTCCTGCTGCGAGCGGAACAGGTCCTCGAGCACCGACGAGTTGATCCCCGGCACCGGGATGTGCGTCCCGATCCGGTAGACGACGAGCGCGCCCAGCAGGAACCACAGCCGCCGCTTGAGATCGGCGTACCGCGAACCCGTCTTCAGGGCCGGATTGACTGCTGCCACGTCGATAGCCTCTTCCCGTGTCCCGACCGCGTCAGGCCACGCTGCCGCCGGCGGCCTCGATGGCCGCCCTGGCACCCTTGGTCGCGAGCACGCCCGAGAGCTTCACCGCCTTCTCGAGCTTGCCGGTCTTGATCACCTTGGCGGTCTTGGCCGTCGCGGGCACCATCCCCGCGGCCTTGAGCGCCAGGAGGTCGATCTCCACGACGGGCAGCCGCGCGAGGTCGGCGAGACGGACTTCCGCCGTGTCGTCGCGCGACATCGAGACGAAGCCGCGCTTCGGCAGCCGGCGCTGCAGCGGCATCTGGCCGCCCTCGAAGCCGACCTTGTGGAAGCCGCCCGAGCGCGACTTCTGGCCCTTGTGGCCGCGGCCCGCCGTCTTGCCGAGGCCCGAGCCGATGCCCCGCGCGACGCGGCGCTTGGGCTTCTTGCTGCCCGCGGCGGGCTTGATCGTGTTGAGTCGCATGGTGTGCCTTCCGGTTCCTTCGTCGTTCCCGCAGCGAGCGGGCAACAGCTTTCCGTGTCCGTGGCGCCGCCGGACTCCCCGCTCGCGGGGTTCGCCGGCGCCTGTTCGCGCGTCGCCCTTACTCGCCGACCACCTTCACCAGGTAGTTGACCTTCGTGACCATGCCGCGGACCGACGGCGTATCCTCGAGCTCGACCGTGTGGTTCGTCCACTTGAGGCCCAGGCCGCGCACCGTCGCGCGGTGGTCGTGCCGCGTGCGCGGGATGCCGCGCACCAGCTTGACCGTGATCTTCTTCGCTGCGGACATCGTCAGGCTCCCAGGATCTCGTCGACCGTCTTGCCGCGCTTCGACGCGATATCCGCGGGGGCGCTGCCGGCCTCCAGCGCGTTCAGCGTCGCGCGAACGACGTTGTACGGGTTGGTCGGGCCGTGGCACTTGGCGAGCACGTTCGTGACGCCGACGACGTCGCACACCGCGCGCATCGCGCCGCCGGCGATCACGCCGGTGCCCTCGGAGGCCGGCTGCATGTAGACGCGCGTCGACCCGTGACGGCCCTCGACCGCGTGGTGCAGCGTGCCCTTGTTCAGGCGGACCTTGCGCAGATTGCGCCGCGCCTCGTCCATCGCCTTCTGCACGGCCACGGGGACTTCCTTCGCCTTCCCCTTGCCCATGCCGACGCGGCCGTCGCCGTCGCCCACGACGGTGAGCGCCGCGAAGCCCATGATGCGTCCGCCCTTCACCACCTTGGTGACGCGGTTGATGCTGATCATCTTCTCCCGGAGGCCGTCGCCGCGGTCATCCGACTGCTGCTGCCTGGGAGCGTTGCTGCGTGGGTTCGCCATGGTCCGTTTCCTAGAACTTGAGGCCGGCTTCGCGCGCCGCCTCGGCGAGCGCCTTCACGCGCCCGTGGAAGCGGAAGCCCGAGCGGTCGAACGCCACGCGCTCGATCCCGATCGCCATCGCGCGTTCGGCGATGCGCTTGCCGACGATCACCGCCGCGGCGGCGTTGCCGCCGTTCTTCACGTCCTTGCGCACGTCGCCCTCGAGGGTCGACGCGCTCGCGAGCACGCGGTCGCCCTCCGGCGCCACGATCTGCGCGTAGATGTGGCAGTTCGAGCGGTTCACGACCAGCCGCGTCGCCCGCTGCTCGGCGATGCGCAGCCGCGTCTGGCGGGCGCGGCGGGTGCGTGCATCCTTCTTGTTCATCGTGTCCTCTGGCGCAGGGCCGCTTACTTCTTCTTCGTTTCCTTGATGACGACGCGCTCGTCCGCGTAGCGCACGCCCTTGCCCTTGTAGGGCTCCGGCGGACGGTAGGCGCGGATCTCGGCGGCCACCTGGCCGACGAGCTGCTTGTCGATCCCCTTGATCAGGATGTCGGTCTGCACCGGGGTCTCCGCCTTGACGCCCTTGGGCATCACGTGGACGACGGGGTGCGAGAACCCGAGCGACAGGTTGAGCTTGTCGCCCTGCGCCTGCGCCCGGTAGCCGACGCCGACCAGCGAGAGCTTCTTCTCGAATCCCTGCGACACGCCGCGGACCATGTTCGCGAGCAGCGCGCGGGTCGTTCCGTGCAGCGCACGCGCCTCCGGGCGATCGATCCTGCAGACCAGCGTCTCGCCGCTCTTCTCGACGGCGACGCCTTCCGCGATGCGCCGCGACAGCGAGCCCAGCGGGCCCTTCACGGTGATCTCGCCGCCCGAGATGGCCACTTCGACCTTGGCCGGGAGCGTGATCGGTTGATTTCCGATGCGGGACATGGAACCTCCGTCAGGCGACGATGCAGAGGACTTCGCCTCCGACACCGGTGGCCCGCGCCTTGCGATCGGTCATCACGCCGCGCGACGTCGAGACGATCGCGATGCCCAGCCCGTTCATCACGCGCGGGATGTCGTCCTTGCCGCGGTAGATGCGCAGGCCCGGGGACGAGACGCGCTCGATGCGCTCGATCACCGGCCGGCCCGCGTGGTAGCGAAGCGCGATCTCCAGCACGGGCTTGGCGGACTCGCCGCCGAGCTTGAAGCCGTCGATGTAGCCCTCGTCCTTGAGGACCTTCGCGATCGCGACCTTGACCTTCGACGAGGGCATCTCGACGGTGGACCGCTCGATCATCTGCGCGTTGCGGATGCGCGTCAGCATGTCGGCGATGGGATCAGTCATGCTCATGCTTCACCTCGAACCATCTTGGGTGCCGCAGGCACCTCGAATCTCCCCTCGCCCGCGCGCGGGAGAGGGGCGGGGGTGAGGGCGATCTTCGTTCGTGCCGCAGGCACCTCGAATCTCCCCTCGCCCGGGAGAGGGAGAGGGGCGGGGGTGAGGGCATTCATCACCAGCTGGCCTTGACGACGCCGGGAACCTCGCCGCGCATCACGTACTCGCGCAGCTTGTTTCGTCCCAGGCCGAACTTGGCGTACACGCCGCGCGGGCGGCCGGTCAGCGCGCAGCGGCTTCGCACGCGCGTCGGATTGGCGTTGCGGGGCAGCTGCTGCAGCTTCAGCCGGGCCGCGTAGCGCTCCTCGTCGGACGCCTTCGCGTTCTCGACGATCGCGACGAGCGCATTGCGCCGCTTCGCGTACTTCGCGACGAGGTGCTTGCGCTTCTCGTTGCGGTTGATCAGGGCCAGTTTCGACATGGCTGGGGTCTCAGTTCTTGAACGGGAAACGGAACGCGGAGAGCAGCGCCTTCGCCTCGGCGTCGGTCCTCGCGCTCGTCGTGATCGTGATGTTCATCCCGCGGAGCGCGTCGATCTTGTCGTACTCGATCTCCGGGAAGATGATCTGTTCCTTGACGCCCATGTTGTAGTTCCCCTGGCCGTCGAACCCGCGGCCGGACACGCCGCGGAAGTCGCGGACGCGCGGCAGCGCGACCGTGATGAGGCGGTCGAGGAACTCGTACATGCGCTCGTGGCGCAGCGTCACCATGCAGCCGATCGGGTAGCCCTCGCGGATCTTGAAGCCTGCGATGGCCTTGCGGGCCTTCGTGACGACCGGCTTCTGGCCCGCGATCTTCTGCATGTCGCCGACGGCGTTCTCGAGCAGCTTCTTGTCGCCCGTCGCCTCGCCGACGCCCATGTTGAGGACGATCTTCTCGATGCGCGGGACCTGCATCACCGACGCGTAGCCGAACTGCTCGACCAGCGCGGGAACGACTTCCTTGCGGTAGACATCCTTCAGGCGGGCCATATCTGTCTCCTCACGCCCCGATCTGCTCGCCGTTGGACTTGAAGTAGCGAACCTTGCGTCCGTCGTCGAGCGTCCGGAAGCCCACGCGGTCCGCCTTCTGCGTGACCGGGTTCCAGATCGCCACGTTCGAGACGTGGATCGGCTGCTCCTTCGTCACGATCCCGCCCGGCTGGTTCTTGAGCGGGTTCGGGCGGGTGTGGCGCTTCACCGTGTTGATTCCGTTGACGACCACGTGCTCGGCGTCGACGACGCGCGCGACGTCGCCGCGCTTGCCCTTGTCGCGCCCGGTGACCACGACCACGTTGTCGCCCTTCTTGAGTTTGCGCATGGTGCCGCTCCTCTTACAGGACCTCGGGCGCGAGCGACACGATCTTCATGAAGCGCTCGGTGCGCAGCTCGCGCGTCACCGGCCCGAAGATGCGGGTGCCGATCGGCTCCAGCTTGTTGTTGAGCAGGACCGCCGCGTTCGTGTCGAACCGGACGCGGGCGCCGTCGTCCCGGCGCACGCCCTGGCGGGTGCGGACGACGACGGCGTTGTAGATCTCGCCCTTCTTGACGCGACCGCGCGGAGCCGCGTCCTTGACGCTGACCTTGATCACGTCGCCGATGTGCGCGTAGCGGCGCTTGCTGCCGCCGAGCACCTTAATGCACATGACCGAACGCGCGCCCGTGTTGTCGGCGACGTCCAGCACCGATTGCATCTGGATCATGACTTGAAGCCTCTCCAACTTGAACCGCGCTCTCGGGCCGCGTCCGGGGCCTTGTCGCCGCCCCTGCACGGCCGCGCAGGACACCGCGACGGCCAGTTTTGGACCCCGTTCGGGGATGTGCCGCGCGCGACGCCCGTTCGTGCTTCCGGCCCCACCGCGCGGAG
>CALDKM010000134.1:0-9816 GCA_937898875.1 uncultured Pseudomonadota bacterium
CGGCCCGGCCGACGGCCCCGGGCTCCCGCCGACGCGGGGGCCCGCCGGCCCGGCCGGCCGCCGCGGCGGCTCTCGCGTCACGCTGATCGGCCCGCCATGACGACACCCGCCGCAGAAGATCAGGTCCTCGACGCCGAGGGTCATTTCCACGCGATCGACGCGCCGATCGACATTTCGCACTACGGCTGGGAGGACTGGTTCACGTTCGCCGTGTTCTGGCTCCTCGCGCTCGACGTCTTCTACCAGTTCTTCACGCGCTACGTGCTGGCGGACTCGGCCGCCTGGACCGAGGAGATCGCGCGCTACCTGCTGATCGTCGTCGTGTTCGTCGGCGCATCGATGGGCGTGCGCCGGAACACCCACATCCACGTCGAGTTCGTCTACCGCTACGTGCCGGCGAAGGTCGGGCGCGCGATGTCGACGTTCGTCGACGCCGTCCGCCTGGCGTTCCTGGCCTACGCGACGTATCTCGCGTGCCTGCTGATCGGGCCGATGGGCAACCTCAAGATGACCGTCATCGACGTGCCGATGAGCGTCATCTACAGCTTCGTCGCGGCGGGCTTCGCGCTGATGACGATTCGCGCGGCGCAGGTGACGGTGCGCCACTGGCGGCAGGGCTGGAGCGTGCTCGAGCGCCCCGGCGACGCGGAAGCCTGAACGGGGGGATGCGGGCATGAACAGCATTCTCCTCGGAGGCTTCCTGGCGGTCATGATGACCGGCGTGCCGATCGCGATCGCGATGTGCATCGCGTCGCTGCTCTACATCTGGATCTCGGGAACGATCCCGCCGCTCACCGTCGTCCACCGGATGGTCGGCGGCGTCGACAGCTTCCCGCTGCTCGCGGTGCCGTTCTTCATCCTCGCCGGCAACCTGATGAACTCGGCCGGGATCACCAACCGCATCTACAACTTCGCTCTGGCGCTCGTCGGGTGGTTGAAAGGCGGCCTCGGCCACGTGAACGTCGTCGGCAGCGTGATCTTCGCGGGCATGTCGGGCACCGCGGTGGCCGACGCGGGCGGGCTGGGCACCATCGAGATCAAGGCGATGCAGGACCACGGCTACCCGACCGAGTTCGCGGTCGGCATCACCGCCGCGTCCGCGACGCTGGGGCCCATCATCCCGCCGTCGCTGCCGATGGTGATCTACGGCGTCCAGGCGAACACGTCGATCGGCAAGCTGTTCGCCGGGGGCTTCCTGCCCGGCATACTGATGGCGATCTTCATGATGATCATGGTCGCCTACTACGCGCACGTCCGGGGGTACGGCCGCGACATCGCGTTCTCGTGGGGGAGGATGGGCCGCGCGTTCTTCGAGATGGGCTTCGTGGCGATGGCGGCGGTCGCGCTCTACTTCCTGTGGTCGGCCGACCCGGAGAAGATCTCGGGCTGGGTACGCTTCGGCGTGCCCCTCGTCGCGTTCCTCGTCGCCGACAAGGTGTTCAGGTTCGAGGCGTTCATGGCGCTGCTGACGCCGGTGATCCTGATCGGCGGGATGGCGTCGGGCCTGTTCACGCCGACCGAGGCGGCGGTCGCCGCGGTCGCCTGGGCGCTGTTCCTCGGCTTCGTCTGGTACCGGACGCTCAGCTGGCGGATGCTCGTCAAGGTGTCGATGGAGACGATCGAGACGACGGCCGTCGTGCTGTTCATCGTCGCGTCGGCGTCGATCTTCGCGTGGGTGCTGACGACGACGCGCGTGACCGACGCGATCGGCGCATGGGTGCTGTCGATCTCCGACAACCCGCTCGTCTTCCTTCTGCTCGCCAACCTCTTCCTGCTGTTCGTCGGCTGCTTCCTCGAGACGATCGCGGCGATCACGATCCTCGTGCCGGTCTTCATGCCGATCATCGCGAAGCTCGGCATCGACCCGGTGCACTTCGGGCTCGTGATGGTGCTGAACCTGATGATCGGGCTCCTGACGCCGCCGGTGGGCATGGTGCTTTTCGTGCTGCAGAAGGTCGCGCGGATATCGTTCGAGGCTACGGTCAGGGCGGTGGTCCCGTGGCTCGCGCCGCTGCTCGTCACGCTCGCGATCATCACGTACGTGCCGCAGACCGTGCTCTGGCTGCCGTCGATCTTCTACAAGTAGCGACGTGAATCGCATCGCCCGCGTCGAGATCCTGCAGGTCGACCTCGCGCCGAAGGTCGTCCGCACGGACGCGATCCAGTCGTTCGTCGCGCAGGAGACGCCGATCGTGCGCCTCACCTGCGCCGACGGCGCGCAGGGCACGGGGTACAGCTATACGATCGGCACCGGCGGATCGTCGGTCGTCGCGCTGCTCCGCGACCACCTGGCGCCGCTCCTGGTCGGCGAGAATGCCGACGAGGTCGAACGGCTCTGGAAGAAGCTCTTCTTCCACACGCACGCGACCGCCGTGGGCGCGATCACGAGTCTCGCGCTCGCCGCCGTCGATACGGCGCTGTGGGACCTGCGCTGCCGGCGCGCGGGGCTGCCGCTGTGGAAGATGGCGGGAGGCGCGCAGAGGCAGGTGCCGACCTACACGACCGAGGGCGGCTGGCTGCACCTGACGCGCGACGAGATCGTCGAGCAGACGCTCGCCGCGAAGGGCGCGGGCTTTCGCGGCGCGAAGCTCAAGGTCGGCAGGCCGCACGTGTCCGAGGACGTCGACAGGCTCGATGCGGTGCGCGCCGCCGTCGGCGACGCGTTCGAGATCATGACCGACGCGAACCAGGGATTCACGGTGGCCGAGTCGCTGCGGCGCGCGCGCGCCTTCGGCCCGTTCGGACTCGCGTGGCTCGAGGAGCCGCTGCCCGCCGAAGACCTGGGAGGCCACGCCGAGCTCGCGCGAGCCGCGCCGATGCCGATCGCGGTGGGCGAGTCGATCTACTCGCTGCAGCACTTCCGCGAGTACCTCGAGCGCGACGCGTGCTCGATCGTGCAGGTCGACTGCGCGCGGATCGGCGGGATCACGCCCTGGCTCAAGGTGGCGCACCTCGCCGAGTCGTTCGGCGTCGCCGTCTGCCCGCACTTCCTGATGGAGCTGCACGTCTCGCTCGCCGCCGCCGTCCCGAACGGCGCCTGGGTCGAGTACATTCCGCAGCTCGACGACGTCACGTCGTCGCGCCTGACGCTGCGCGACGGCCACGCGATCCCGCCCGGCGAGCCCGGGCTGGGCATCGAATGGGATTTCGCCGCGATCGAGCGGCGCGCCGTCGCACGCGCGACGGTCGCCGCCTGACTGCGGCCACGGAGACTCCATGCTGACCCGAGCCTCGCTCACGATTCGCCTCCACCCCGACGACGACGTCGTCATCGCCCGCACGCAGCTGGTCGGCGGCACTCGTCTCGTCGACGAGGACGTGATCGTCGCGGGCCTCGTGCCGCCCGCGCACAAGGTCGCGACGCGGGCGATGGCGAAGGGTGCGCCGGTGAAGCGCTACAACCAGATCATCGGCTTCGCCTCCCGCGACATCGCGCCCGGCGAGCACGTCCACCTGCACAACCTCGCGATGGGCGCGTTCGACCGCGACTACGCGTTCGGCGCGGACGCGAAGCCGACGCGCCATGTCGACCGCCCGGTGACGTTCCAGGGCATCGTCCGGCGCGACGGGCCCAACGCGGGACGGGTGGCCACGCGCAATTACCTCGGCATCCTGTCGACGGTCAACTGCTCGGCAACGGTCGCCCGCGCGATCGCCGACCACGCGACGCGCTCGGGCGTGCTCGCCCGCTACCCGAACGTCGACGGCGTGGTCGCGCTGACGCACGGTTCCGGCTGCGGCATGGACACGCACGGCGAGGGCATGAAGCTCCTCCGCCGCACGCTCGCCGGCTACGCGCGGCATCCGAACTTCGCCGGCGTGCTGATCGTCGGGCTCGGCTGCGAGGCGAACCAGATCAGCTCGCTGCTCGGCGCCGAGCACCTCGACGAGGGGCCGCTCCTGCGCACGTTCAGCATCCAGGACAGCGGCGGCACCGTGAAGACGGTCGCTCGCGGCGTCGCGATGATCGAGGAGATGCTGCCCCACGCGAACGACGTGGCGCGCGAGCCGGTCGCAGCGTCGAACATCGTCGTCGGGCTGCAGTGCGGCGGCTCGGACGGCTACTCCGGCATCACGGCGAATCCCGCGCTGGGCGCTGCGGTGGACATCCTGGTGCGCCACGGCGGCACGGCGATCCTGTCGGAGACGCCGGAGATCTACGGCGCCGAGCACCTGCTGACGCGGCGTGCGGTGTCGCGCGAGGTCGGCGAGAAGCTGATCGCCCGCATCAAGTGGTGGGAGGCGTACACCGCGCGCGAGCAGGGCGAGATGAACAACAACCCGTCGCCGGGCAACAAGGCGGGCGGGCTCACGACGATCCTCGAGAAGAGCCTCGGCGCGGTGGCGAAGGGCGGCACGACGAACCTCGTCGACGTCTACGAGTACGCGGAGCCCGTGACCGCGAAGGGCTTCGTCTACATGGACACGCCCGGTTACGACCCGGTCTCGGCGACCGGGCAGGTCGCCGGCGGCGCGAACCTGATCTGCTTCACGACCGGGCGCGGATCGGCTTACGGCTGCGCGCCGTCGCCCTCGCTCAAGCTCTCGACGAACACGGCGCTTTGGGTCAGGCAGGAGGAGGACATCGACCTGAACGCAGGCGAGATCGCCGACGGAGAGACTTCGATCGAGGCGACGGGGCAGCGACTGTTCGACCTCATGCTCGCGACCTGCTCGGGCGAGCGCACGAAGAGCGAGCGCCACGGCTACGGCCAGAACGAGTTCGTGCCGTGGTACGTCGGCGCGGTGATGTAGGTGCCGCGCCGCAGAGACCGGACCTTCCCCTGGCCCGCCGCGCGATGGCGTAGGGCCTATTCAACCCCTTCCCCGGAACGACGACGATGAGCCGCAAGTCCCCGAAGCAACCCAAGCAATCCAGGAAGCTGCGCTCCGAATCCTGGTTCGGCCGCGGCGACCGCGACGCGCTGGTCCACCGCTCGTGGATGAAGAACCAGGGCTTCCCGCACGATCTCTTCATCGGCAAGCCGGTGATCGGCATCTGCAACACGTGGTCCGAGGTGACGCCTTGCAACGCGCACTTCCGCGAGCTGGCCGAACACGTCAAGGCGGGCGTGCTGGAAGCCGGCGGCTTCCCGCTCGAGTTCCCGGTGATGAGCCTGGGCGAGCCGGTGATGCGGCCCACCGCGATGCTCTACCGCAACCAGGTCGCGATGGACGTCGAGGAGTCGATCCGCGCGAATCCGTTCGACGGCGTCGTTCTGATGATGGGCTGCGACAAGACGACGCCCGCGCTCCTGATGGGCGCCGCGTCGGTCGATCTGCCGACGATCGGCATCTCGGGCGGCCCGATGCTGAACGGCAAGTTCCGCGGCCGGGACATCGGGTCCGGCACGATGGTCTGGCAGGTGACCGAGAAGCTCAAGACCGGCGAGTTCACCGAAGAGGACATGATCGAGGTCGAGAGCTGCCAGTCGCGCTCGGCGGGCCACTGCATGACGATGGGCACGGCGTCGACGATGGCGTCGATGGTCGAGGCGCTCGGCATGGGCCTGCCCGCCAACGCCGCGATCCCGGCGGTCGACTCGCGCCGCAAGGTGCTGTGCCGGCTGGTCGGCCGGCGCATCGTCGAGATGGTCCGCGAGGACCTGCGCATGTCGAAGATCGTGACGCGCAAGGCGCTCGAGAACGCGATCATGGTCAACGGCGCGATCGGCGGGTCCACCAACGCCGTCGTGCACCTGCTCGCGATCGCCGGGCGGCTCGGCGTCGAGCTCACGCTCGACGACTGGGACCGGCTGGGCCGCGAGATTCCCTGCCTCGTCAACCTGATGCCGTCGGGCGAGTACCTGATGGAGGATTTCTACTACGCGGGCGGGCTGCCGGTCGTGATCCGCGAGCTCGGCAAGCTCGTCCACCGCGACGCGCTGACCGTCAACGGCCGCACGATCTGGGAGAACTGCAAGGACGCCGTCAACTACGACACGAAGGTGATCACGCCGATCGGCAGGCCTTTCAAGCCGCAAGGCGGCATCGCCGTGCTGCGCGGCAACCTGGCGCCCGACGGCGCGGTGCTGAAGCCCTCCGCCGCGACGCCGAAGCTGATGCGTCACAAGGGCCGCGCCGTCGTGTTCGCCGACATCGACGACCTGCACGGGCGCATCGACGACCCGAAGCTCGACGTGAAGGCCGACGACATCCTGGTGCTGCAGAACTGCGGGCCGAAGGGCTACCCGGGGTTTCCCGAGGTCGGCAACTTCGCGCTGCCGGCGAAGCTCCTGAAGAAGGGCGTCACCGACATGGTGCGCATCTCGGACGCGCGCATGTCGGGCACCGCGTACGGCACCGTCGTGCTGCATACGTCGCCCGAGGCCGCGGTCGGCGGGCCGCTCGCGCTCGTGAAGACCGGCGACACGATCGAGCTCGACGTCGCGAAGCGCAGGCTCGTGCTTCACGTTTCCGACGAGGAGCTCGCGAAGCGGCGCGCGAAGTGGAAGGCGCCGAAGCCGCACACGGATCGCGGCTGGGTCAAGCTCTACTGCGACACCGTGCAGCAGGCCGACAAGGGCGTGGACCTCGACTTCCTCGTGGGCAGCTCGGGGGCGGGCGTCGGGCGGCCGAGCCACTGACGCGCATCGGCGCGGTCGCGGCCGCTCCGATGGTGGCTGCCGCGCCGGCGCGCGTCGCTCAGTCGACCTTCGCGCCCGACCGCTTGACGATGTCGGCCCACTTGTCCCGCTCGCGCGCGAGGAACCCGCCGAACGGTACGGGGCCGAGAACGCGCGCCTCGGCGCTCTGCTGCGCGAAGCGCTCGCGCACGTCGGGCAGCTCCATCACCGCCGCGAGGTCCGACGCGACGCGCCCGACGATTTCCGGCGGCGTGCCCGCGGGCGCGAGGACGCCGAAGAACGACAGCACCTCGAAGTCCGGATAGCCGCTTTCGGAGAGCGTCGGTACGTCGGGCATCGCCGCGAGGCGCGCGAGCGACGTGGTCCCGAGCACGCGCAGCCGGCCCGACTGCACGTGCTGGCTCACCTCGATCGGCGTCGCGAACATCATCGGCACCTGGCCGGACACGAGGTCGACGATCGCCGGGCCGCCGCCCTTGTACGGGACGTGCACGATGTCGACGCCGGCCCGCAGTCGGAAAAGCTCGCCGGCGAGATGGGGCACGGTGCCGTTGCCGGCCGACGCGAACGTGACGGTGCCGGGCTTCGCCCTGGCGGTCGCGACGAGCTCGGCCGTCGACTTCGCCGGGAAGGCCGCGTTCACGACGAGGATGAACGGCGAGGTCGCGAGCAGCGACACGGGCGCGAAGTCCTTCTGCGGGTCGTAGGGCAGCGTCGGGTAGACGACCTGCGAGATCACGAACGGCGTCGGCGCGAACAGGAACGTGTAGCCGTCGGGCTTCGCCTTCGCGACCTCGGCGTTGCCGATCGTCGTGCCGGCGCCGGGCTTGTTCTCGACGACGACGCTCTGCCCGAGACGGTCGGCGAGCTTCTGCGCGACGATGCGCGCGATGATGTCGGTCGCGCCGCCGGGCGCGAAAGGCACGACCATGCGCACGGGTCGGCTCGGATACGGCTGCGCGGAGGCGCCGGCCGCGGCGACGAGCGTGAGCGCCGCGAACGCGGCGAGGGCGATGCGATGCACGTTTCGGGCGATCATGCGACCTCCTCGATGCGGGCGGCCGCGGTCGGCCGGGCGGGGCGCGGTCGCGCTCCCGCCCCCGGCGCCCTGCGCGGTCCGGGTCCGCGATCTTCCCACATGCGTGCGCGGAGGCCAAAATGGACGCCTCCGCGAAGAAAGCCATGGCCAACGCTCCCGATTACCTGAACCCCGCCGTTCCGCGCGGCCTCGAACGCGTCGTGCTTCCGGTCGTCGACGCGACCGACGCGAATCTCGCCGGATACGGCAGGCTCGTCGACGATCCCGCATCGGTCACGGTCGAGATCACGCGCTGGCCCGCGCAGGGCTGGCGACCGGTCGACGACGATTCGGGCGACGAGGGCGGTACCAGCGAGGGGACGTTCCGATGCGACTGGCGCGGCGACGTCCTCTACGGGCGCAACGAGGCGGTCGGCGGCCACTACGTCCTCGCCTATGCCGGCGAGCCTGCCGACGCGCGCGAGGACCACGAGCGTGCGCCGTCGCGCATGCTGCTGTGGCACGCGAACTACCATCCGGACGGCGGACAGCTCTTCTATCCGCTCGATGCGCGGCCGTTCGTCGTGCCGCTCGCGCTGCCCGGGGACGACGTGCGACCCGAGCGATTCGTCGCGTTCCGGTTCGACGGGACGCGCGGCCTCTACATCCACGCGAACGTCTGGCACGAGGGGGTGTTCGCCGTCGCGGGCACGCAGCGCTTCTTCGACAAGCAGGGCGCGGTGCACGCTCGCGTGTCGGTCGACTTCCCGCGCGAGTTCGGTTGCCTGCTCGAGGTGCCGCTGGCGACCGTTCCCGCTGCGCCGACGACGGAGGGCCGATGAGCGGTCGCGCGACGACGGACCGGCCGCGCCCGGCGCGCGTGGCGCATGCCGCGCTGGCGTTCGCACTTGCGGTCGGACCGTCCGTCGCGGTCGCTCAGCTTCCGGGCTTTCCCGGAGGCAAATCGACGCCGTCGGCAAGCGTGCCGGCCGCCTCGCCCGCGCCGGCGACGGAGTCGATCGCCGACGCGAGGACGCGCGTCGCGAAGCTCGCGGAAGCTGCGCGAGCCGAGCGCGACCGGACGCCGCCGCCGCCGCCGCCGGGCGTCTCCCTGGCGGAGGAGGACGCGCGGTACGAGGCCGTCGCGGCGCTCGCCTATGCGTACGATGCGCAGGTCCGGACCTATGCCGAGCTCGAGCGCCTGCGCGCCGCACGCGCGGCGGCGGAGGCGGCGGATCGCGAGTGGAACGGCTTCACGGAGCCCCCGCCGTATCCGATCGCGCGGATCGACGCGCTGCGCGACGCAGCCGACGCGACGCGCTCGCGCATCGTCGCGGTCGAGGCGGCCGGTACGCACCTCGCCGCCGAGGCCGAGCGTCTGCAGGAGTCTTCTCGCCGTGCCGACGAGGCGTTGCGGCGGGCGAGGGAGGCGGTCGAGACCGCGTCGGGCGATGCGGGGCGCGCTGCGGCGGCCTGGCGGCGCGACGCCGCGGAATGGCAGGCGCGCGGCATCGCCGCTCGCGCGACGCTCGCGCGAATGGCGGCCGAAGGCAAGCGCGAGGAAGCGGGCACGCGAAAGGCCGAGGCGAGTCTGCTCGATCGGCAGGTCGAGGTGGCGTCGCGGGCGATGCGCTTCGACGAGACCGACCTCGCCGCGGCGAGGAAGCGCATCGACGAGTCGATCGAGGCGAACCGGCGCGAGCGCACCTCGCTCCAGAGGCAGGTGGCGGAGCGGGCGCGCGAGCGCGACGCCGCCGCGCGCGAGGCGGACGCTGCCGTATCCGGCACCGCGCGTGCGGAGGCGGCACAGGCACGCCTGCGCGCCGCACAGGCGTGGAACGACACGCTCGCGGTCGAAGGCGAGATGCTCGACGGCGTCGCGACGCTCGGCTCCTTCGCTTCGCAGATGTGGGGGCACCGCTACGAGCTGGCGAACGCCGGCGACGAGGAGGCCCGTCGAGCGGCGCTGGTGCGCATTCGCGAGGGCATCGCGCAGCTCGCAAGCTGGCGCGCGTACATCGACGATGCGGTCGGAGGGTCGCGCGCCCGGCTGCGCGCGGCCGAGGCGCTGGCGGAATCGCCGCAGCGTACGCCCCAGGCGGCCCGCTACGACGTCGACGCCGCGAAGGCCGCCGCCCGGGAGCTCGACGCGTACGAACGGATCCAGACCCGGCACGCGGACGCGCAGCGCACGCTCTCGCGCTGGCTCGG
>CALDKM010000135.1:0-1035 GCA_937898875.1 uncultured Pseudomonadota bacterium
GCGCCGGTCGCGGAACGTCTCGACGAGCTCCTTCCGGGCGATCACGAGGACGCGGTTCATCGGTCGCAGGCCTTCATGCCGCGAGCCCTTCGCCGCTGCCCAGAAGCGCGACGAACGCGTCCTCGAGCGTCGCCTCGCCCGACTGCGCGATCAACTCGTCGGCCGTCCCGGTCGCCACGACGCGGCCGTGGCCGAGGATGACGATGCGGTCGCACAGCGCGGCGACTTCCTGCATCACGTGCGAGCTGAAGAGCAGCGTCTTGCCGGCGGCGCGCAACCCGCGCAATTGCTCGCGCAGCGCGCGCACGCTCATGATGTCGAGGCCGTTCGTGGGCTCGTCGAGCAGGATCGTGTCGGGGTCGTGCACGAGGGCGCGCGCGATCGCGACCTTCATCCGTTCGCCCTGCGAGTAGCCCTGCGCGCGGCGGTCGGCGATTCCGGAAAGCCCGAGCCGCTCGACGAGCGCGTCGACGCGGCGCGCGCGCTCGTCGCCGGCGATGCCGTGCAGCGCGGCGTAGTACTCGACGTTCTCGCGGCCGGTGAGGCGCGGATAGAGCCCGCGCGCGTCGGAGAGCACGCCGAGGCGGCGCCGGACCCCGGCGCGGTCGGCGACGACGTCGCGCCCGCCGATCGTCGCACGGCCCGAGTCGGGGGCCATCAGCGTCGCGAGCACGCGCAGGAGCGTCGTCTTTCCCGCGCCGTTGGGTCCGAGGAGGCCGGTGATCTCTCCGGCCGGCGCGACGAACGACACGCGGTCGACCGCACGGACCTCGCCGCGCCTGCCGAACGTCTTGACGATCTCCTCGACCGCGATCACGGCGCCCCCGGTCCGAGGAGGCCGGTCCACAGCGCGGGCGGTGTCGAGGACTCCAGCTGCCGCAGGCAGTCGCCGGGCAGCTTCGCGAAGCCGGCGTCGGCGACGAACGCGGAGAGCAGGCGCGGTGCGCACGCATGGGGCGACACGATGTGGCCGTAGCCGGGCGCGACGACGTGCAGGTGGTTCGCGAGCGACTTCGCGACCGTGTCGCCGTTGGC
>CALDKM010000136.1:0-2130 GCA_937898875.1 uncultured Pseudomonadota bacterium
AGCCGGCCGATGTCGACGTTCTCGATGTCCGAGCGCGCGCCGATGGTCGACTTGCCGTACGCGTGCCAGTCGAACGACGCGGCCTGCATCTTCTGCCACAGCACCATCAGCGGATTGTTCTCGCCGCTCTCGAACTCGTTGCGGACCACCGTCATCTCGGAGTCGAGCGACGACTTGCGGATGAACGCCTGCGTCATGCGCTCGGCCTCGACCTTCAGCGCGAACGCGAGATTCTCGTCGGAGGCGGGAAACGACTCGAAATAGTTGGTGCGGTCGTAGAAGGTCGTGCCGTTCATCTCCATGCCGCGCTTGCCGAACTCCTTCCACAGGTTCTCGACCGACGGCGAGCCCTGGAACATCAGGTGCTCGAGCAGGTGCGCCATCCCGGTCTCGCCGTAGTTCTCGTGGCGCGAGCCGACCTTGTAGGTGACGTTGACGGTCGTCGTCGGCTTGCTGTCGTCCGGGTAGAACAGCACCTCGAGCCCGTTGTCGAGCTTGAACTGCGTCACTCCTTCGACGTCGACCCCCCGCGTGACGCCGGGCGGGAGCTGTGCGAGCGCGTACGCGGGCAGCAGCGCGGCGACGAGGAGGACACGGGCGAAGAGCGTTCGAAGCATGGGAGTCGGCGGCGTGAAGGGGCGGGCAGTATAGACCGGCGGTCGCGGCGAAACGTTCAAACGCGCGCCGTACGGACGACCGACGGGGGCGGGGGAGGACCGGGCGGTGCCGGGAGCGACGGAACGCGGCGCTCGACGCCGGTCCCGTCGGTCGTCAGGGCGCCGGGCCGCGGGCCCGTGCGGCGCCGGGCGCCTGCGCGGGCAGCCCGAGGATCGCGAGCGCCGAGCATGCGGCGATCACGGCCAGCAGCGCGAGCAGGAACGAGAAGCCGCTCGCCTTGACCAGCGGTCCGAGCAACCAGACCGCCAGGGCGCTGATGCCGAACGCGATCGTGAACCGCATGCCGGTGACGCGCGAGCGCATGCGGTCGTCGACGTAGCGCACGATCACCGCGTCGGTGAACGGGATCGCGCCGAACACGAACACCATGAACGCGATCGCGAGCGCGTAGAGCGCCCAGCCCTCCGCGTGGACGGCGAGCAGGAACATCGGCACCTGCATCGCGACGATGCCGAGGTAGAGTCGCTTCATCGGGTAGCGGTCGATGAGCCGGCCTACGACGAGCTGGGAGAGCGACGCGACGACGTAGACGGCCGCGAGCAGCATGCCGATCGCCGCGGGGTCGGCCGTGACCGACGCGAGCCGCTCGCGCAGGAGCTCGCCGTTGCCGTTGGTCGTGAAGTTGAAGACGAGCCCGCTGCAGGTCGACGTCAGCGTCAGCACGAGCACGACGCGAGCGATCGTCGCGGCCGGCAGGTCGACCATCTTCGGCGCGCGCTTCGACGGCGGCGCGGTCTCCTTCGGCGCGACGAGCGCGAACGCGACGCCGCAGGCGACCGATAAGAGACCGGGCACGACGAACGCCGCGCGCCAGCCCAGGTACTTGACCAGCAAGCCGGTCGACAGCGCGGCGAACGCGATGCCGAGGTTGCCCGCGAGGCCGTTGACGCCGATCACGCGGCCCGGCCGGTCCGTGCCCTGCACGAGCATCGGGATGCCGACCGGATGGTAGATCGCGGCGAACGCGCCCATCAGCGTGAGCGCCGCCGCGAGCTGCCACGGCGAGCGCGTCATCGCGACGAGGAACGACGACACGCCGATGCCGAAGAAGAACACGAGCATCATCGCGCGCCGTCCCCAGTGGTCGCCCAGGCGCCCGGCGGGCAGCGACGCGAGGCCGAACAGCGCGAACGCGCCGGCCGCGTACGGCATCAGGTCCTCCCAGCGCGAGACGCCGAAGTCGGTCGCGATCGCGCCGACGGCGGTCGCGAACACGAGCAGCATCAGGTGGTCGATCGCGTGCGCGACGTTGAGCAGGATCGCGACCGCGCCGGTGTGGCTGGCGTGCGCGACGTGCGGGACGGCAGCGGCGCCGGTCGTGTCGGGCGGTGGGGGAGGGGGCGGCATGCGGCGGCGGGAACGGGGCGACCGTCGCACTCTACGCGAGCGCCGGCCGGTAGCGAAGGCGGCCGGGGATTCCCGGGCGCGCGCCGGCGGGCGTACCATCGGCCG
>CALDKM010000137.1:0-9072 GCA_937898875.1 uncultured Pseudomonadota bacterium
GGGAGCCCGTAGGAGATGCCGTGGGTGATGAAGCCGGCGGCATCCCGGCCGAAGCGCTGGAATACCTACCAGTAGGTCTCGACCGTCACGTGCCCCGGCTCCCTCCGCCGGTGCCGGCGCATCCCCCGCGTCGCCAGCGCGGCCTGCACGTCGTCGACCATCGCGGGGTTTCCGCAAAGCATCGCGTGTGCGTTGTCCGCCGTGAGCGGGACGCCCGCACGCGCCTCGAGGCGGCCGTCGGCGATCAGCGCGGGAATGCGTCCCGGCAGCGCGCCGGCGTGCGCCTCGCGGCTCACGACCGGCAGGTAGGCGAATGCGCCGGCGCGCGCGCGCGCGATGCCTGCGATCGTGTCGCGGTAGGTGAGCTCGGCGGCGTGGCGAACCGCGTGCACCAGCACGACCCGGCCGAACCTGTCCCAGGGATCGGCGGTGCGCAGGATCGACAGGAACGGACCGATCCCGGTGCCGGTCGACAGGCACCACAGCGCCTCGGCCTGCGGCACCTCGGCGATGCAGAAGAACCCGTTCGCGTTCGGCCCGAGCCACAGCGAATCGCCGGGACCGAGCGCCGCGAGGCGCGGCGACAGCGGACCGTCCGGCACGACGGCGAAGTAGAATTCGTGCCGCGGCGCGCCGGGCGGGTTCACGAACGAGTAGGGGCGCCCGACCATCGGCTCCTTCGCGCCCGGGGGCGCGGGCAAGGCGAGGCGGGCGAACTGGCCGGCGGTGAACGCGAGCGCGGGCGCCTCGACCTCGATCGAATGGAGCTTGTCGGTCCACGCCTTGCGCGCGGCAACCCGGCCTTCGAGCCAGCTGGACATGAAAGCGATCGCGGGACGGTAACATTGCAATTATGCCTACCCGCCCCGCCGCGCGCGTCGTCCTCCGACCCCCGACCGCGGCGGACGCCCCTGCCTTTCTCGCTGCCGTCGGGGAGAGCCGCCGGCTGCACGGCCGGTGGGTGCAGGCGCCGTCGACGCCCGCGCAGTTCCGCGCATACCTGAAGCGTTACGCCGCGAAGGACGCGGACGACACGCACGCGGGGCTCGTCGCCGTGCGCAAGGAGGACGGCGCGCTCGTCGGCGTGTTCAACTTCAGCAACATCGTCCGCGGGCCGTTCCGGAGCGCCTACCTCGGCTACTACGCGCTCGCGCCGCTCGCGGGCCGGGGCTACATGACCGAGGCGTTCGCGCTCGCGCTCGACCACGCGTACGCGAAGCTCAAGCTCCACCGCGTCGAGGCGAACGTGCAGCCGACCAACCGCCGGTCGATCGCGCTGGTCGCGCGCGTCGGCCTCGCGCGCGAGGGCTACTCGCGGCGCTACATCAAGATCGCCGGGCGCTGGCGCGACCACGTGCGCTTCGCGATGCTCGCCGAGGACTGGCGCGCACTCAAGCGCAGGCGGAAGGGCGTGCGGCGATGATCCGGCCCGTCGCCCTCGCCTGCGTGGCGGCGTTCCTGTCCGCCTGCGCGACGCCGGAGGCGGACCCCTACGCGGCGCAGTCCGCCGAAGCGCACGAGATGTCGCCCTACAGGGTCCACGAGGCCTGCGTGAAGCTCGCGGAAGGCGACCGCCTCGACTGGCGCTTCGAGTCGCGCGCGCCGGTCGACTTCAACATCCACTACCACGACGGCCCGACCGTCGTGCTTCCGGTCTCGCGCACGGCGAGCCTGGGCGACGCCGGCATCTACGCCGTGACGCTCGCGCACGACTATTGCGCGATGTGGGAGACCGGTCCGCTGGGCACGTCGATCAGCTACCGCGTGCGCCCGATCAAGGGAGACCGATGAGCGCCGAAGGGCCGCCCCGAGGCGCTCGCCCCCTCCTTCAGGAGGGGGGGCGCGACGCCGCGTCAGCGGCAAGCCTGGGGGAGGTTGTCCGATGATCCCCGCCTCGACGCTGCTGTTCGACCTCGACGGCACGCTCACCGACAACTACCTCGGCATCGCGCGCTCGATCCGCTACGCGCTCGGGCGCCTCGGCGCCGACGAGCCCGACGACGCCGCGCTGCGGCGCTGCGTCGGGCCGCCGCTGCGCGTGTCGTTCGCGGCGCTGCTCGACACCGACGAGCCGGCCGCGATCGAGCAGGCGATCGCGCTGTACCGCGAGCGCTTCGCGGACCTGGGATGGCGCGAGAACGTCGTGTACGACGGGATCCCCGAGGCGATGGCCGCGCTCGCCGCGACGGTGCGGCCGATCTACCTCTGCACCTCGAAGCCCGAGGTCTACGCGCGGCGGATAGTGACGCTCTTCGGGCTGTCGGAGCATCTGACGGGCGTCTACGGGGCCGACCTCGCGGGCCGCTTCGACGACAAGGCGACGCTGCTCGCGCACCTCGCCGCGAACGAACGCCTCGACACCTCGCGCGCGACGATGATCGGTGACCGCAGCCACGACGTCCGGGCGGCGCGCATGAACGGCGCGCGCTCGGTCGGCGTGCTGTGGGGCTACGGCTCGCCCGAGGAGCTCGCCGGGGCCGACGCGATCGTGAGCACGCCCGCGGAACTCGCCGCGCTGCTGGCGCAGACGTAGGCGCCCGCGTTACCCGGGCAGCGGCCGGTCGAGGTCGGGCCACGCATAGGTCGCGCCGTTCCTCACGTTGCCCAGCACGATCCGCTCGACGATCCGCAGCGCCGCGTCCTCGGCGGTCGCGAGCCGGCCGCTCGCCTTGAAATCGCGGAACATCGCGACGCCCGGCAGCGTGCGCTCGTCCTGCGCGCGCATCACCGTCTGCATGTCGGTGTCGATCACGCCCGGACGCAGCGAGACCGCGCGGAACGTCGCGTCGCGCACCTCCGCCGCCAGCACCTTCGTCAGCATCTCGAGTCCTGCCTTCGCTGCGCAGTAGAGGCTCTCGCCGGCGATCGCCGAGTGCGCGGCGCCCGACGACACGTTGACGATGCGGCGCTCGACCGCCGAATCGGCGAACGCGCGCAGGAACAGCGCCGAAAGCGCGACCGGTGCCGCCAGATTGACCGCGAGCGAGCGGGCGATGCCGGTGCCGTCGTGCATCGCCACCAGGCCCACCGGCTCGACCGTCGCGGCGTTGTTCACGAGACAGACCGACCGGGGCGCCAGGCCCGCGATCGCACCGAACGCCGGCGCGAGCGCGGCGTCGATGCCGGCGACGTCGGCGAGATCGCACGCGGCGAAGCGGTATCGCTCGCCCTCGAGGCCGGCCGGCGACGAACGGCCCACGCCGAGCACGACGACATCGCGCTCGAGCAGCACGCGGGCGAGCGCGGCGCCGAGTCCGCGCGAGACTCCGGTCACGATGACGCAACGCATCCCGTCCTCCCGTCTACTTGCCCGACATCGCGCCGAACAGGATCACGAGCACGATGATACCCAGAACGATCAGCGCGATCTTCCAGGGGCTCTTCGGGTACTCGCCGGCGACCGTCCCCGTCGCGCCGTTGATCAGGCACTGGAACGAGCGCCGCCCGTAGTCGTACGACAGCAGCCATACCGGCGCGAGGATGTGCTTGAACGTCTGTCCCGACCAGTCGGCCCGGACCGCGAGGTTGCGGTAGGTGTCGCCCGGGACCTGCTGCGCGCACATCTGCTCGAGCTTCGCGCGCATCGCCGCGCGGGCGCTCTCGGCGGCGCCCCTGAGGTCGATCTGGTAGCGCTCGACGACCCAGCCGGCGACGAAACCGGGATCGTAGGCCTTGAGCTCGCCGGTCGGGAACGGCTCCACGGCGCGCACGAGGCCCTGGTGCACGCCGACCGACGCGCACACGAGATCGTCGTCGAAGAAGTGCGAGACGCGGCCCGCGGCGGGCTCCCAGCGCACGTGGCGCACCTGCCGCGTCCGCAACTGTCCGTTGTCGAAGTGGGACTCGGTCGTGTAGTAGTAGTGGCCGGCCTCGGCCGTCCATTCGGCCTCGACGCGCGCGTCGAACGTCCAGTAGGGCAGGTAGACGCCGCGCACCGTGTCGGTCAGCGCCCGGCGCTTGAGTGCCCCCGGCGCGAGCCAGAGGCGGCCGAACCACGCGCGCAGCCGGTCGCGCGCGTCGGTCTCGCCGACGCGGAACGGCAGCACGCTCTCGGGCCGATGCGCGGGCGCCGTCTCGTCGTAGGGGACGAGCTGCGCGGAGCCGCAGAACCCGCAGTTCTGCGCCTGCCGCGCGGGGTCGAGCACGGAGATCGCCCGGCAGCTCTGGCAGCGCACCTGGCGCTTCGCCGCCGCCCACCCTGCGCGGGCGGGATCGAACGCGGCGAGCGCCGCCGCGAGGTCGTGCTCCTTCGCGGCGAAGTCGGTGCCGGGCGGCGCCGGCGACTCGGTCCCGCAGAACGGACAGACGAGCTTCTGCCTGCCCGGGTGCCAGTTCGCCTCGGCGCCGCAGGCGGGACAGGCGAACTTGGCGAGCGCTTCGGCCTCCGCGGACGTCGCCCGCGGCGCCCGTTCGCCGGTCACATCCCGCCTCCGGCTCGCCGGCCCGACGCGATCATTGGATCACGTACCCGATCACCCGCCAGCGTTCGCTCTCGTACTCGAGCGAGACGAGCTCGCGGCCGACCGACTTGCCGGACCAGGAGGTCCGGAACGCGACCAGCGCGTAGTCGCCGTCCGGCTGGCCCGACAGCGTCCGCGTGAACTGCGTCGACACCACCGTGCGCTGCGTCACCTCGCCGAGCGGTCCGCGCACCGACTTGAGCGCGCTGCGCCAGCGATCCGCGGCGAGCGCTTCGCGGAACTTCGCCCCCGCTGCGCCGCGCGCCGCGTCCGCGTCCTGGCGATCGGCAAGGGCGAGCCACTCGCGCGCGGCCTCCTGGGCCTGCAGCGCACGCGGATCCTGCGCGAGCGACCCGGGCGCGATCGACGACGCGGCGAGCGCCGCGAGCATGGACAGGGCGGCTCGACGACGCATGGCACGTCAGGAGTGCAGGAACGCGTCGACCGCGGCGCGCGTCACGCGCCACTGCGTGCCGATCTTCTTGCCCTTGAGGTCGCCCGACTCCAGGCTCGCGAGCACGTCCGATTCGGCGACGCCCAGCACCTGCGCGACCTGCGCGGGCGCCATCAGCTCGGGGACGGCAGCCGCACCCGACGGCGCGGCGGGCGCCTTCACCCCCGGCGTCGACTGGCCCATCAGGCCGCCCGTCTGGTTCATCATCTGCTGCGCCATCGCCATGCCGACCGCCATCTCGGCCGCCATGCCGCCCGCGCCGCCGCCGCCCTTCTCGAGGCCCTGCGCCATCTGGAACTTCACGTAGTCGTTCAGGTTGCCGACCGCAGCCATCGACGAGCGCTTGTCGATCGCCGCCTCGACCTCCGGCGGCACCGACACGTTCTCGACCACGAACGACGTGAGCTGCAGGCCGTACTTGTCCGTCAGCGCCGGGTTGATGAGGGGCAGCAGCGCCTCGCCGAGCTCGCCGTAGCGCGAGGCGACGTCGAGCGCGGGGATCCTCGCGCCGGCGAGCGCGTCGGAGAACACGCTGACCAGCCGCGAGCGCATCACGTCGGCGAACTCGTCGAGCCGGAAGTGGTGGTCGGTGCCGGCGACCTCCTTCAGGAAACGCGGCGCGTCGACGATGCGGAAGTCGTAGGTGCCGTAGGCGCGCAGCCGCACGACGCCGAAGTCCGCGTCGCGCATCATCACCGGGTTTGCCGTGCCCCACTTGTTGCCGGTGAAGACGCGCGTGACGACGTAATAGACGTCGGCCTTGAACGGGCTCTCGAGCGCGTACTTCCAGCTCTTGAGGTTGGTGAGGACCGGGATGTTGTCGGTGGTGAGCGTGTGCTTGCCCGGGCCGAACGCGTCGCCGAACTGGCCCAGGTAGACGAACTGGGCGAGCTGGCTCTCGCGCACGATCAGCTGCGCGCCGTTCTTGATCTCCTTGTCCTCGTCGGGGAACCGCCACGACAGCGTGTCGCGCGAGTCGTCGGTCCACTCGATGACGTCGATGAACTGCTTCTTGAGGAAATCGATGATCGCCATGCCCGTTCACTCCCTGTCGGATATGCGGCCCGCGCCGCGCCGGGACCCTCCGCTCGCCGCCGTCACTTCTTCGCGGCAGCCGCCTTCTTCGCGTCGGCCTCGGCTTCCTTCATCGCCGCCTCGAGGCGCGCGAGCGGCACCGCGCCGGGCAGGAGCGAGCCGTCGGCGAGGATCATCGTCGGCGTCGCCTGGATGCGCAGCTTCTGGCCCAGCGCCTGCGTCGCCGCGACCGGGTTGTTGCAGTCGCCCTTGTTGTCGGGAAGCTTGCCGGACACGAAGAACTCGTCCCATGCCTTCGTGCGGTCCGGGGCGCACCAGATCTGCTTCGACTTCTGCGCGGCCTCCGGATGCAGCTGGTCGATCGGGAACAGGAACGTGTAGATCGTCACGTTGTCGAGCCCGGCCATCTCCTGCTCGAGCTTGTGGCAGAACGGGCAGTCGGCGTCGGAGAACACGACGAGCTTGCGCTCGCCCTTGCCCTTGACCTTCCTGATCGCGAGCTCGAGCGGCAGGTTGTCCCAGGCGACGCGATTGAGCTTGCGCAGGCGCTCCTCGGTGAGGTTCTGCTTCGTGCCGGCGTCGAACATCGCGCCGACCAGCACGTGGCCCACCTTGGCGTCGGTATAGACGATGCGGTCGTCGAACTGCACCTCGTAGAGGCCGCCGAGGTAGCCGGTCTTCGTGACCCCGCGGATCTCCGCGCCCGGGAACTTCTCCTGCATCGCCTTGCGGATCGCCGCGACGTCGGCCGAGGCGGCCTGCGAGGCCGGGGCGACCGGGGCGGCGGTCTGCGCCGAGACCGCCCCGGCGGCGAGCGCCGCCACGAGGAGAGGCAGCGCAGGTCGCGCGAGGCGGGTCATGAAAGGGGTCGGGGACATCGGGGGCACTCCAGGAGGGAAAAAGGGGATTCCAGCCCGCTTCGACAGCTCAGCGCAGCGCAGGTTGCGCCAGCGCCTGGCGCAACGGAGGAAAGTTGGACACGGCAGTGAGCCCGAGATTGCGCAGAAGCGCGAGCCCCGGTGCGCTCGACCCGAAGAGCCTGGCGAGCCCGTCGGTCACGGCCTGCATCGCCGCCACGGGCGCCGCCCGGCGCCGGGCATAGCGCTCGAGGAGGATCGGGGCGCCGGGGTCGCCGACGCTCCCCCGGGCGACCTCGACCGCTGCGAGCGCCTGGGCGTCGCCGAAGCCCAGGTTGACGCCCTGCCCGGCCAGCGGGTGGACGCCGTGCGCCGCATCCCCGACCAGCGCGAGCCGATGCGCGATGACCGCCGGAAGCCGCAGGAACTGGAGGGGGAAGGCCGCCGGCCGCGTGATGCACCTGAGCTTGCCCAGCGCACGGCCGCCCGCGTGGGCCACCTGCTCCGAGAGTGCGACCGGATCGAGCGATGCCAGCGTGAACGCCTGGGCCTCGGGCGCCGACCACACGATCGAGATGCGCGGGCCGGGCAGCGGCAGCCAGGCCAGGATGCCGCCGTCGGATCGGAACCACTGGCGGGCGACCCCGTCGTGGGGGCGCTCGCACTCGAAGTTGGCGACGACCGCCGTCTGGCCGTAGGGGCGCGGCTCGGCCGCGATTCCCGCGGCGCGGCGCACCCAGGAGCGCAGACCGTCCGCACCCACGACTAGACGACCCGACGCGCGGCGGCCGTCGTCCAGCGTGAGCGTGCCGCACGTGGTGGTCCAGGCGAGCGACGCGAAGTCGGCCGGTGCGACGACCTCGACACCCGAGTCGTGAACCTGCTCGACGAGCGCGGCGCGCAGTGCCCGCTCCTCGACGATCCAGGCGAGCGCGCGCTCGGCGAGCTCGTAGGCGTCGAAGCGCAGCGCGGCGCCGCGGTCGCCTTCGATGTGCATCGTCTCGACGGGCGCGATGCGCTCCTCCGGCAGCGCCTGCCATGCCCCGATCGAGCGCAGGAACGCCGCGCTGCCGGGGCTGATCGCATAGACGCGCGCGTCCCAGGTCTCCGGATCCGGCTCGGGCACGGCCAGCGCCCGCCGGTCGACGAGCGCGACCGTCAGCCCGGCGCGAGCGAGCGCCACCGCGACGGCGAGGCCGGGCAGCCCCGCTCCCGCGACCAGCACGTCGCGCTCGATGCCGGGCTCGTTCGACCCGGCGGCGTTCATTGGAGGTCCCCCGCGGTGGCGGCTTCGCCGCACCGACGCCCCCCGAGGGGGGCAGGATTCGCGCCTTGGGGCGGCCCGGCGTCGCTCATCGGACGCCCCCCGCGGTGGCGGCGGCGCTCATAGCGTCTCGATCACGTGGTTCTGGTTCGTGTAGATGCAAAGCTCCCCCGCGATGCCGAGCGCCTCCTTGACGATCGCGGCGGCGGAGAGCTGGCTGTGCTGCAGCAAGGCGCGTGCCGCGGCCTGGGCGTAGGGGCCGCCCGAGCCGATCGCGACGATCCCGTGCTCCGGCTCGAGCACGTCGCCCGTGCCGGTGATCACGAGCGAGGCGGAGGCGTCGGCGATCGCGAGCATCGCCTCGAGGCGTCGAAGCACGCGGTCCGAGCGCCAGTCCTTGGCGAGTTCGACCGCGGCACGCGTCAGATGCCCCTGGTGCTTCTCGAGCTTGCCCTCGAAGCGCTCGAACAGCGTGAACGCGTCGGCGGTCGCCCCCGCGAAGCCGGCGAGCACCTTGTCGTGATAGAGGCGGCGAACCTTGCGCGCCGTCGACTTGACGACGATCGAGCCGAGCGTGACCTGCCCGTCGCCGCCGAGGGCGACGGCGCCGTCGCGCCTGACCGACAGGATCGTGGTGCCGTGATAGGTGTCCATGGGAGTCGTCCCGGAAGGCCCGCCGGGGCTCGCGTCCGTCCGTCCCCGGAGGCCGCTACTGTGCCTTCTTCACGAAGTGGCGCGGCGAGATTCCGATGAGCAGCAGGAGCGCGCGGACGATCGGCGACACGCCGATGAGCTGCACCGACTTGCGCTGCGCCTCGATGCGGTTGATCGCATTGAGCATCGCTCCGGCGCAGACGAAGTCGACGCGCTCGACGTCGCTCATGTCGACCGGGACGATCGCCCGCCCCTGCGCGAACTCGGCGAGGCGCGTGAAGTGCGCGAGCGCGGCCCCTGCCATCACGCCGGTCCAGACGAGCGTCTCGACGTCCGCGGGCAGCACCT
>CALDKM010000138.1:0-5969 GCA_937898875.1 uncultured Pseudomonadota bacterium
GACGACGGGGGCCTCGCGCCCCCGTCGCCGTTTCCGGCTCGCGACGCCGGCCCCGTTGCGGCGCGGTTGACGTCGATCAACGGGTGCCGGTTACGCCGGGAGGACACTGGCCGCAGTACCTGCGCGGCGGTCGGGGTTTCCTGCGACGTCGCCCGGGGCGATCCGGATTTCGGCCCGGCGACGGGCATGCAAAGGGGGAAGACGATGAACAAACCCGTGATCGCGGCGGCATTGGCGGCCGTGCTTGCCTCACCTGCCTGGGCTTCGCCGGACTGGGACAAGATCCCGGCGAAGGCGGTGAACGTGTTCTATCCCGGCGTCGCCAGCATGGAGTGGGTGCTGAACGGCTCGGACCACAGCGGGGGACGCGCGATCAAGAAGGGCGAGACCTGCGCCTCCTGCCACGACACCGAGACGGCCGACTTCACGAAGAAGATCGTGGCCGGCCAGAAGGCCGAGCCCAATCCCGACATGGCGAAGGGGCGCGCGGCGAGCATCCCGGTCAGGGTCCAGGCGGCCGTCGACGACGGCAAGCTCTACATGCGGTTCCAGTGGAAGGCCGGGTCGGGCGGCAGGAAAATGGACGAGAAGAACCCGGCGAAGCTCGCGGTGATGCTCGATGCCGGAAAGGTCCAGTACGCGGACATCGGCGGCTGCTGGGCGAGTTGCCACGACGACCTGCGCAGCATGCCCGACGTCGCCGTGGCGGCGAAGGACCATCCGCGCGCGAAGGAGCTGGACTTCCGCTCCGACGGCCCGACCAAGTACCTGGGCGAAAGCCGGACCGCGATCTCGACGTCGAAGCCGAAGGGCGGCTGGGACAAGCTCAAGTCCGCCGCGGACTACGAGCAGATGATCAAGGACGGCAAGTTCCTCGAGATGTGGCAATGGCGCAGCGGCGAATCCGCTCGTTCCGGGACCGTCGCGGAAGCGCGCATGCTCAAAGGCGCGAAGGACAAGGAATTCGCCGAGGGCAAGCTCAAGGACGGCGTGTGGACGGTCGTGTTCAAGCGGCCGCTCGCAGGCGGTCCGGGGATGCACGAGCTCGTGCCGGGCAAGACCTACAACATCGGATTCGCGATACACGACGACTACTCGAACTGGCGCTACCATCAGGTGTCGCTCGGCTACACGCTGGGCATCGGCACGAAGGCGGACATCACGGCGGCGAAGAACTGAGCACCGGCCGGCGGGCGGCGCAATCGCGCCCGCTCGCGCCGTCGAACGGAAGCGGGGGCCGGGTGCCCCCGTTTCCGTTCGGGAGGCGGCGCCGGCACGATCCGCGCGGGCGACCCGATCGGGCGCTTCAGGGTCTGCAGAAGGGCTCGTTCGACGCCATGCCGATTTGGCGCGCGTGCCTGCTGAGGCGAGTCATGACGCGCGCGTCGGCTGCGCGTTGGGTAGACTCGCGGCAGGCCCCGACCCGTCCCCACATGAGCAAGCTCCCGATCCTGGTCCTGCTGTTCCTCGCGGCGTGCACCGGCATTCCCGACAACGTGGCGCCTGTCGATGGCTTCGAGCTGAAGAGGTACCTGGGGAAGTGGTACGAGATCGCGAGACTCGACCACTCCTTCGAGCGGGGACTCACGCGGGTGACGGCGGAGTACGGTCTGCGCGACGACGGCTCGGTCAGGGTGGTCAACCGCGGCTGGTCGGCCGGCGACGGCCGCTGGAAGGAGGCGGAAGGCACCGCTTCCTTCGTTGGCGCGCCGGACGTCGGGCACCTGAAGGTCTCGTTCTTCGGCCCGTTCTATGGCTCCTACGTCGTGTTCGGGCTCGACGAGGCGAATTACCGGTATTCGCTCGTGAGCGGCCCCGACAAGTCGTACCTGTGGATCCTGGCCAGGACGCCGACGCTCGACAAGGCTTCGCTGGACGCGCTCGTCGCCAGGGCGTCCGCGGCGGGCTTCGATACGGGCAAGCTGATCTTCGTCGGTCACGACTGACCGAAATGGCTTACCCTATGCGCCGTCCACCCTCCCAACGAAAGGGGCAGCCCATTGGCAAAGCCTAACTATGCGTTTGCGAAGCGGCAGCGCGAGCTCGCCAAGCAGAAGAAGAAGGAAGAGAAGCTCAAGCGGAAGGCCGACACCGGCGCCCCGGCGCCCGCGGAGACCGGCGAGCAGGCCGCGACGGGCGAATCCGCCGCCCCGGGCGGCCCCGGGGACGCGCAGGGCCGCTGACCGGATCGACGGGGCCGGCTCCGCCGCCGCCGGGGACGGCCCGGGTTGGCGGCATCCCGAGCGGTCGCGGCGCGCCTGCGACTCCTGCGACGGTCGCCACGGTTCCCTGGAGACTTTCCGGCGGGAGGCGGTTGCCGCATCGGGTCGCTGAACGACGATGGGACCCGTTCGATGGCGATCGTCGACCGGGGATCCGCGCATCGCTTCCCGATGAACGGGCGCGGAGGCGCGAGCGGCGGTGAACCTGACCCGAGCCGCGGGAGCGTAGCGCTGGCGCTCGCCTGGGCTGTCCTTGCGAAGCCGCTCGCATCGTACGCGCAGGCGGCGCGGACGCCCGGCGCGCTCTGCCGTTGCGTCGCCTGCTTCGTCGACCGGATGCTCGGGGGTGCGAAGCCCGGCGACCTGCCGATCGAGCAGGCATCCGGGTTCGGGCTCGCGACCGGCGTGGAGACCGCGAAGGCGCTCGATTTCGCGATCCCGGGATCCATGCTGATCCGTGCGGACCGGGTGATCGAGCAGCGGCCGGACTCGCGCGCCCGGCCCGACGACGCTACGGCCTGGTCGGTTGCGCGCCCACGAACTGGTTGTCGACCAGCGGCTTCGCGTCGAACTGCGGCACGTGGCAGAGCTGGCACGCGTGCCGGCGGTTGTCGGTGTCCGCGAGCTTCTGCCCGGATGCGCCGACGAAGTGCGAGTCGGAAATCTTCGGCGCGCTCTTCTTCACGTAGTTCTGTGCGCCGTGGCACTCGAGGCACTGGTTGTCGACGAGCGTCACCTCGTCGAAGTTCTCGGTGGCGTGCGGGATGACCGGGGGCTGGCCGACGAACGTCCGCGCGACCTTCTCCTGGGCCCCGGGCTTCCTGCCGAGCTGCTCGTGCACCGCTGGCGCCTGGTCGGGCGTCGAGGCGTCGCTGCCCCGCAGGCTCGTCACCGGCGTCGCCGGCGCGCCCGGGCCGGCCGGTGTCGACACGCAGGCCGCGAGCGCGAAGCTTCCGGCCAGCACCGCCGCCATCGCGGCCATCAGGGTCCTGTTCATCGTCGTCCCTCCTCGCTGAGCTGCTTTCAAGCGCGGTCCGCGATCGCCGCCCGCGCGACTCCGCCGGCAGGTGCCGGAGAGGGCGCGTCTTCGCGGTCGTCGTACCGCAATCCGAAACGAAACACCGTCTTCGAGCACACGTCGATGCAGCGCCCGCAGTTCGTGCAGTTGGGCGAAAGGATCACCGGTCCCGCGCCGCGCGAGGCCCCCTTGAGTGCGGGCTTGATCACCTGCATCTCGGGGCACACCGCGTAGCAATCCATGCAGTCGTTGCAGTGCGCGCGCCGCGCCGCGGTCACGCGGACCGGGCTCCTGAGCGCGAGTACGCTGTAGAAGGCGCCGACGGGGCACACGTGCCCGCACCAGCCGCGATCGGCGAAGACGAGATCGAACAGGAACACGGCGAACACGACGGACCACGCCGCGCCGATGCCGAAGATCAGGCCGCGATGGAACATCGATACCGGGTTCACGAGCTCCCAGGCGATCGTCCCGGTCGCGCCGGCGAGCACGAGCGTCGCGCCGAGCAGCCAGTAGCGCACGCTCCGCGCGATCCGCACCGACTTCGTGATGCCGAGCCGGCGGCGCAGCCAGTGCGCGAGGTCCGCGACCATGTTCACGGGGCAGACCCACGAGCAGTAGACGCGGCCGCCCACGAGGAAGTAGAACGCGAGCACGATCGCCGCGCCGACGAGCGCCTTGCCCTCGGGCGCGTGTCCCGTCAGCGCGGACTGGAGCAGGACGTACGGATCGGCGAGCGGCAGCACGCCCAGCGTGTAGCTGAAGTTGAGGTTGCCCTTGACGATCCAGACGCCCGCGAGCGGCCCGAGCAGGAACATCGCGAGGATCGACAGCTGCGAGAAGCGCCGCGCCACCAGCCACCTGTGGCTGCCGAGCCAGCCCTTGACCGCCTGCGCCTCGGCGCCGGGACGCTTGACCGCGGCCATCACTTCGCTCCCTTGGGCGCGCCGGGCAGCGTCGAGAGCTCGGGCTCGTCGCGGACCAGACCGCGGCCGCCGTATTCGTACCGGTAGCCTTCGGGCAGGTTGAACTTGTGCTCGGCGTCCGGCGCGACGAGGCTCTCGCCCGCGCGGTCCTTCTCCTTCCAGCCGAGCCGGTAGTGCGCGCCGATCTCGCCTTTCGCGAGCGCGGCGGGCAGCACCTTGATCGCCGAGACCTCGAGCACGCAAGCCTTCTCGCACTTGCCGCAGCCGGTGCACGCGTCCGAGTGCACGACCGGGATGAACATCGTGTGCTTGCCGGTGCGCGGATTGCGCTGCGGCTCGAGCGTGATCGCCTTGTCGATCAGCGGGCACACGCGGTAGCAGACGTCGCAGCGCATGCCGAGCCAGTTGAGGCAGCTCTCGTGGTCGATCAGCACCGCGAGTCCCATGCGCGCCTTCGTGATGTCGACGAGCGAATGGTCGAGCGCGCCGGTCGGGCACGCCTTCACGCACGGAATGTCCTCGCACATCTCGCAGGGCAGGCCGCGGGCGACGAAGTAGGGCGTGCCGGTGGCGACCGGGTGCTCGGGCCTCGCGAGCGACAGGATCCTGTAGGGGCAGTCGCGCACGCACATCCCGCAGCGGATGCACGCGCCCTGGAAGTCCCCCTCGGCGAGCGCGCCCGGCGGGCGCAGCGCACCGGGCGGCAGCGCCTTCGCCTGCTTCGCGTAGAGCGCGAGCCCGCCGGCCGCGAGGCCGACGCCGCACGCCATCTTCGCGGCGTCCAGCACGAACTGGCGTCGCGCCGTGCTGGCCGGGGAGGGTTTGCCCTGCTCGCTCATCGGGAATTCGGCCGGGGGGCGCGCTCGCGCGCCCCGCAGCAGCGTCGCTGCCGTCAGCCGCGTGGCGTCATGCCTTCGTGACCTTGACCGCGCACTTCTTGAAGTCGGTCTCCTTCGAGATCGGGCAGGTCGCGTCGAGCGTGAGCTTGTTGACCAGCCGGCCCTCGTCGAAGAACGGCACGAACACCGTCCCCGGCGGCATCTTGTTGCGGCCGCGCGTCTCGACGCGCGTCGTCATCTCGCCGCGGCGGCTCGCGATCTTCACCGTGTCGCCGCGCTGCAGTCCGCGCTTCTTCGCGTCCTCGGGGTTCATGAACACCCACGCTTCGGGGAACGCGCGGTAGAGCTCGGGGACGCGCCGCGTCATCGTGCCGGTGTGCCAGTGCTCGAGCACGCGGCCCGTGCACAGCCACAGGTCGTAGTCGGCGTCGGGCGACTCGGCCGCCGGCTGGTAGGGCAGCGCGAAGATCCACGCCTTGCCGTCCGGCCGGCCGTAGAACCGGACGTCCTCGCCCTTCTTGACGTACGGGTCGTAGCCCTCGCGGTAGCGCCAGAGCGTCTCCTTGCCGTCGACGACCGGCCAGCGCAGCCCGCGCACCTTGTGGTAGTGGTCGAACTCGCCCAGGTCCTTGCCCTTGCCCAGGCCGAACTGGCGGTACTCCTCGAACAGTCCCTTCTGCACGTAGAAGCCGCAGTCCTTCGACTCGTCGTTCGAGTAGCCCCTGCTGTTGACGCGCTCGAGCTCGGCCATCGGGAACTTGTTGACGGCGCCGTTCGCGAACAGGACGTCGTAGAGCGTCCTGCCGCGGTACTGCGGCGCCTTCGCGAGAAGCTCCTCGGGCCAGACCTCCTCGACCTTGAAGCGCTTCGCGAACTCGAGGTACTGCCACAGGTCGGACTTCGCCTCGCCCGGCGCCTTCACCTGCTGGCGCCAGAACTGGCCGCGCCGCTCGGCGTTGCCGAA
>CALDKM010000139.1:0-30160 GCA_937898875.1 uncultured Pseudomonadota bacterium
ACGAACGTCCGGGTCGCCTACGGCGCGGTCGCGCCGGTGCCGCTCCGGGCGCGCAAGACCGAGGCGATGCTCGAAGGATCGCCCCTCGATTCGGCCTCCATCGACCGCATCGCCGCGGCGGCGCGCGACGAGGTCCGGCCGATCGACGACGTCCGCGCCACGGCGTGGTACCGGAAGGAACTGGTGTTCAACATGACGAGAAGGATGCTCGGCGATGTCGCTCAAGCGTGAGATCGGCTTCCTGCTGAACGGCGTGGAGACCCGCGCGACGGTGCCCGTGGACATGAGCGCGCTCGCGATGCTGCGCGACGTCCTCGGGCTGACCGGGACCAAGTACGCGTGCGGCGAAGGCGAGTGCGGCGCCTGCACGATCGTCGTCGACGGCGTCTCGACCTGCTCGTGCCTGCAGTTCGCCGTCGACTGCGAGGGCCGGACGGTCACGACGATCGAAGGCGTGAGCCGCGAGCCTCTGGGCGCGAAGATCGAGCAGGCGTTCGTCGACTGCGGTGCCGTCCAGTGCGGGTTCTGCACGCCCGGGATGGTGATGCAGGCGAAGCACTTGCTCGAGGCGCACCCGCACCCGACGCGCGACGAGATCAAGCGCGGCATCGAAGGCAACCTGTGCCGCTGCACCGGGTACGTCAAGATCGTCGACGCGATCGAGGCGGCCTCGCGCGGGGACCGGTGAGGAGACGGCGATGAAGGTGATCGAGAAGGAAACGCTGATCGGCAAGCGCATCGCGAAGCTCGATGCGCCGGAGAAGGCGAGCGGCCAGACGCGCTACGTGCACGACCTCGACCTGCCGGGGCAGCTCCACGCGAAGATCCTCCGCTCGACGCGGGTCCACGCCCGGATCCGGCGGATCGACGTCGGCCGCGCGCGGGCGTTGCCGGGCGTCCACGCGGTGCTGACGGCCGCGGACGTCCCCTACCAGCGCCCGCTCGGCGTCGGCAAGGACCAGCTGCCGCTCAAGGGCGACAAGGTGCGCAGCCTCCGCGACGAGATCGCCGCGGTGGCTGCGGACACGGAGGCGATCGCCGAGGCCGCGCTCCGGCTGATCGAGGTCGACTACGAGGACCTGCCGACGCTGACCGACCCGGCGGACGCGCTCAAGCCCGGCGCGCCGGTCATCCACGGCGAGAAGCTCCCGCCCCCTGCCCCGCACGACGCGCTGAAGCCGGGCGAGCCCGGCGACGCCGAGGCGCATCGGCACAACGTCGCGATGACGTTCGACTACGCGCAGGGCGACGTCGCCGTGGGCGAGGCCGAGTCCGACGTGGTCGTCGACGACTGGTTCCGGCTGCACTACGTGACCCACTGCTGCATGGGCGTTTCCGGCGTCATCGCCGAGTTCGACCGCTCCGGCAACCTGACGCTGCACTCGAACACGCAGGTGCCGTTCCTGCACAAGCGCGAGTTCGCCGAGATCCTCGGGATGGATCCGGGCCGCATCAGGATCATCCAGCCGCCGATCGGAGGCGGCTTCGGCTCGAAGCTCGACATCTACCCGTTCGAGCCGATCTGCGTGTTCCTCGCGAAGGCGACCGGGCGACCGGTGAAGCTCGTCTTCTCGCGCGAGGAGGAGTTCGTCGCGTCGCCGACGCGCCAGCCGGTGCTTCTGCGCCTGCGCAGCGGCGCGAAGAAGGACGGGACTCTCACGTTCCGCGTCTGCGAAACGCTGCACGACAACGGCGCCTACACGTCCTGGGGCGCGACGACGCCGTTCGTCATGATGCAGACGATCAGCTCGCTCTACAGGGTGCCGAACTGCAAGTACCACACGACGGCCGTCTACACGAACAACCCGTATGCCGGGTCGTTCCGCGGCTACGGCAACCTGCAGGCGACGTTCGCGGTCGAGCAGCAGATCGACGAGCTCGCGGAGAAGCTCGGCATCGACCCGCTCGAGATGCGCCTGAAGAACGCCCAGGATCCGGGCGAGACCACGCCGCAGGGGATGCACTTCAAGACCTGCGGCCTGAAGGAGTGCCTCCGGACGGCGGCCGAGGTATCGCAGTTCCGCGAGAAGCACCGTGCCGCGCTCGCAGCGCAGAAGGCGCCGGGACGCTACAAGCGCGGCGTCGGCATGGCGTCGATGCTGCACGTCGGCGGCGGCGCGAAGATCTATCCGTCGGACGGCTGCGGCACCATCCTCAAGATCGACGACTTCGCGCACGTCACGCTGATGACCGGCGCGTCCGAGATCGGCCAGGGATCGGAGACCGTGCTCGCGCAGCTCGTCTGCGAGGAACTTGGTGTCCCCATGGACGCCGTCACGGTCGTCAACAACGACACCGACATCACGCCCTGGGACGTGGGCGTTCACGCCAGCCGCACGACCTTCATCGGCGGCAATTCGGCGATCGGCGCGGCGCGCAAGGCCAAGGCCAAGCTGCTGGCCGCCGCCGCGAAGGCGACCGGCGTCCCCGAGAACGAGCTGGAGCTTCGGGCCGGGCACATCGTCCGCGCCTCGACCGGCGAGGCGCTCACGAGCCTCGCGAAGCTCCTGCGCTCGCTGCACTTCTCGGACAAGGCCGAGCTGGTGATGACGACGCACTACTACGAGCCGCCGTCGAAGCACCAGGACAAGGCGTTCAAGGGCGACGTCTCGGCGGCCTACGCGTGGGCGACGCAGGTGGTCGAGGTCGAGGTCGACACCGAGACCGGCGTCGTGCGCCTGGTCAAGGTGACCGGCGCCCACGACGTGGGCCGCGTCCTGAACCGCATGGGCATCGAAGGCCAGATCGAGGGCGGGATCGTGATGGGCCAGGGCTACGCGATCACCGAGGACCTGATCGTCGAGCACGGCGTCGTGCGCAACCCGGGATTCCGCGACTACAAGCTGGTCACCGCGCCCGAGATCCCGGAGATGGACGTCCGCTTCATCGAGACGATGGACGGCGAGGGTCCGCAGGGCGCCAAGGGCGTGGGTGAGGCGCCGGCGATCTGCATCGCCGCCGCCACCGCCAATGCGATCTGCAACGCGACCGGCGTGCGCATCCGCGAGCTGCCGTTCACGCCCGAGAAGGTCTACCGGGCGCTCCACCGCACGCGCGCGGCGGCCGCCTCGACCGTGGGAGACTGATGCGTGCGCGCACCGTCCTGTCGCTCGAGCAGGCGCTGTCGCTGCCGTCGGCGACGCTCCGCTTCGTGCAACTCGGCTGGCGCGTGATCCGCATCGAGTCGACGCCCTCGGGCGACGGCCTCCCAGGCGACCCGAACCGCTACATCGGACGCATCGCCGTCGACGACGACCGCCGTACCTATTTCGTCGCCCCGAACGTCGGCAAGGAGGCGATCGCGCTGAATCTCAAGGACGCCCGCGGCCGCGAGGCGCTCGCCAGGATCCTGCGCGCGCTCGACGTCGACGTCTTCTGCTGCAACGTGCTGCCCTCCCGCTACGAGGCGCTCGGCATCGACTACCCGACGCTCTCCGCCGTGAAGCCAGACCTCATCTGGGCCGGCATCTCGGCGCTGGGCCCCGCCTACCCGGACGTTCCCGGATACGACCCGGTGCTGCAGGCGATGGCGGGCCTGATGGAGGTCACCGGCGACCCGGACGGCCCGCCGACCGTCACCGGCGTTCCGCTCGTCGACCTCAAGGCCGGCGACGAGGTCTACGCGAACGTGCTCCTGGCGCTCCTGGAGCGCACGGAGACCGGGCGCGGCAGGCGCATCGACGTATCGATGCTGCAGGCCGCCGCCTCGTGGCTCATCACCACGCTCCCGCTCGTCGACTTCGACTGCGACCCTTCCGAGATCACGCGCGCCGGCAACGAGCACCGCAAGTTCATCCCGACCAACGTCTATCCGACGAAGGACGGGTTCGTCTACCTCGCGGTCGGCTCCGACGTCCAGTGGAAGCGGCTCACCGCCACGCCGATGTTCGAGCGCGTCGCCACGCCGCTCCGCGCGACCAACGCGGGGCGCCAGCAGGATCGCGCGGACCTCAAGCACGACATGACCGCGGTGACGCGGGCCCACACGACCGGAGAGGTCTCCTCGACGCTGTCGCGCGCCACGATCCCCTGGGCCGCGATCAACGACATCCGGCAGGTGCGCGAGCTCGCGGCGCTCGCCTCCGCCTTCACGTCGACGCGCACTCCCGGCGGACGAACGATAACGATGCAGCCGGCGGCCACGAGCCTGCCGGCGATGAGAAGCGAGTACCCGTTTCCTCCGAAGTACGGCGCGCATACGCGCGCGGTCCTCGCGGAAGCCGGGTTCACCGACGACGAGATCGCCACGCTCGCGCAGGCGGGCGTGACGGCCGGCACCTGAGAATTCGCGCCTGTCGGGCGCGCGAGGCGACGTAGAGCCAACCCTGGAGGAGAATCGACCATGAAGTCCACGACCCGGATGGGCGGCGCCCTGGCGCTGGCAATGGCGTTCGCGGCGACGTCCGCGATCGCGCAGGTGAAGATCGGCGTGATCGCCTCGACGACCGGCCCGACGGCCGTCGTCGGCATCCCGCAGAAGAACACGGTCGCACTGCTGCCGAAGAAGATCGGAGACCTCTCGGTCGAGTACATCGTGCTCGACGACGCGAGCGACCCGACGCAGAGCGTCATGAACGTCAAGAAGCTGCTCGCCGAGCAGAACATCGACGCGCTGATCGGCCCGTCGGGCTCGCCGAACGCGGTCGGCGTCGTGCAATTCATGGCCGAGAGCGGCACGCCGATGCTGGCCCCCGTCGGCACCACGGCCGTCGTGCTGCCGATGGACGACAAGAAGCGCTGGGTGTTCAAGACGACGCAGAACGACGCGCTGATCTCCGACGCGCTGATCGCGCACATGCAGAAGGCGGGCGTGAAGACGGTCGGCTTCATCGGCTTCAACGATCCCTACGGCGAGAACTGGTACCAGGTGTTCGGCGCGCAGGCGCAGAAGGCCGGGATCAGGATCGTCGCCAACGAGCGATACCTGCGTTCCGACGGATCGGTGACCGGCCAGGTCGCGAAGCTGATGGCGGCGAAGCCCGACGCCGTGCTGGTCGCCGCGGCGGGCGGACCGACGGTGCTGCCTCACACGACGCTCGTCGATGCCGGCTACAAGGGGCGCATCTACCAGACCCACGGCGCGGCGTCGCCGGCCTTCCTGCAGATGGGCGGGGCCAAGGTCGAAGGCGCAGTGCTCGCCGCGAGCCTGATGCTCGTGCTGCCGGAGATCGCAGACAGCGTGCCGTCCAAGAAGGTCGCGCAGGACTACGTGGCCGCCTACGAGAAGATGTACGGCGCGAAGCCCGCGACGTTCGGCGCGAACGTGTACGACGCCGGCCTGCTGCTGCAGCGCGCGATCCCCGAGGCGGCCAAACGCGGGAAGCCGGGGACGCCGGAATTCCGCGCTGCGCTTCGCGACGCCCTCGAAGGCACGCGCGAGCTGGTCGGAACGCAGGGCGTCTACAACATGACGCCGGCCGACCACTCCGGCTTCGACGACCGCGGCCGCGAGCTGATCGTCGTCAGGGACGGCAACTGGCGGCTGCTGAAGGACTGAACGATCCGGTCTCCCGGGCCGGCACCGCCGGCCCGGGCAACTCCTTCGGCATCGCGGAAGCGCCGGTCATTCCCGCCGAAACGACGAATTCGATTCCCTCCAGCGCCATGGGTATGTATATGCTTCCATGATGACGACGGACATCGTCATCGCCCTCGGGGTTGCCGGGACCCTGCTCCTGCTGAGCCAGCCGGGACTGTTCGCCGTTCTTCTGTGGGCGGCGATGTTGCTCGTCGGCATCGGCTGGGCCGTGCTCTACGCTGGAAGCCTGCCCGCTCTCGTCATCATCATGGCCGCGGCCTTTCTCTCGCCGCGGGCGATGTCGCGCTGACGCCGCGGCCCGCCGCTCTTCGCACTTCTGCCCGACGGCGACGGTCGCGCTCCCCCCGGCGCATCCGACGCCGGCCCGGCGGCACATCGCGGCGCCCTGCGCGCGACGACGTCGCCCGGACGCTCCGGCGGGCATGCCGGCGCCTCTCGCCAGGCCACCGCGTCCGCGGTGGACCCGCGCAGGTGCGTGGCCGAACGCTTTTCGCGAACTCCGGCTCGCTCTCCGCGAGCGTCGCCGCGGTGCCGCTTCCCCATCTATCTTTTTGATGGTTCCGTATAAGAATTAATCGCTTGCCGTGATGAGTCGCGCGTTTGCATACTCGCCCGACATTCCGCCGGTGTGTCGTCGCCCATCGGCTGGAAGGCTCGAACCCGAATCACGGAGAAGCGATGCTGCGCGAAGACATGAAGGTCGCCGAGGCCAATTGGCGGGCCCGGCATGCCGAGGAACTGGCGCAGGCCGCGGTGAAGTCGGCCCGGTGCGAGGACGGCCTTCCGCTGAAGGTCGTCTACACGCCGCTCGACGTCGACGAGCCGCCACCCGGCGCGATGGAGTTCCCCGGCGAGTTTCCCTACACACGGGGCAACGATGCCAGCGGCTACAGGAAGAAGCTGTGGACGATCAGCCACTACGCCGGATTCGGCAGTCCGCGCGATACCAACGTTCTGTTCCGCAGGATGATCGACCACGGCGGCGTCCCGCCGTACATGGCGCTTGATCTCCCGACCCAGCTCGGGCTCGACCCGGACGATCCGATGGCGGCGGGCGAGGTCGGACTCACCGGAACCTCGATAGCGTCGCTGAGGGACTGGGAGACGATCTTCGACGGCATCAGCCTCGAGAGCACGTTCGTCGGCACCGTGATCAACGCGCCAGCCGCCGTGATACTGGCGATGCACATCGTGCTCGCGCAGAAGCAGGGGGCGGACCTCACGCGGGTGCGCGGCAACCTGCAGAACGACATCCTCAAGGAGTTCACCGCCCGCGGCAACTTCATCTTCCCCGTCGCCCCCTCGCTGCGCCTCGTCATCGACTCGGTCGAGTACTGCGCCCGCCACCTTCCTTCGTTCTGGCCCCTCAACGTCACGGGCGGCCACTTCGCCGAAGCGGGGGCGGACCGAGTCCACGAAGTGGCGTTCGCCTTCGCGGACGCGTTCACGTACATCGAGCGCCTGCTGGCGCGCGGGGTGTCCATCGACGCGTTCGCGAAGAACGTGTTCTTCCTGATGAAGACCAACCACTTCGACCTCTTCGAGGAGGCTGCGAAGTTCCGGGCGATGCGAAGGATCTGGGCGACCCGGCTGCGCGACCGATACGGCGCCCGGGACGCGGAGAGCCTCAAGTGCAAGGTGCTCGGCCACAGCGGCGGGTCGCAGATGACCCGCGAGCGACCCGAGCTCAACATCGCGCGGACGACGCTCGCGTGCCTCGCCGGCGCACTGGGCGGCATCCAGCTGATCGGGCTGCGCACGATGGACGAGGTATTCGGGATCCCGACCGAGAAGTCCGAGATGATCGCGATCGGCACCCAGCACGTCGTCGCCCACGAGACGGGCGTGCCCGACGTCGTCGACCCGCTCGGCGGCTCGTACTACGTAGAGTCGCTCACGCGCGAGTTCGAGTCGCGTGTGCTGTCGGCGATCGATCGCATCGAGCGCGAAGGCGGCATCGTGCGCGCGATCGAAAACGGCTCGATCCGCCGTACGATCGCGCAGGATGCCTACGAGGCGCAACGCGCGGTGGAGCGCGGCGAGAAGATCAAGGTCGGCGTCAACAAGTACCGCATCGACGAGGTCGAGCCGCCGCGCCGCCCTTACCAGCTCGATCCCGCGGAGGAAGGACGCCGTATCGAGGACGTGCGCGCGGTCCGCCGGGAGCGCGACGGCGCCGCCGCGACCGCCGCGATCGAGGAGCTCAAGCGCGTCGCGCGCCTCCCCGAAGGCAGCGAAAGCAATCTCATGGTGCCCATCATCGAGGCGGTCCGGGCCTACGCGACGATGGGAGAGATCTGCAAGGCACTGAAGGACGTGTTCGGCGAGTACGACGAGCGCGGCCGCATCTGAAGGACTGCGAGATGGAAAAGCGTGTACCCCGAATCCTGATGGGCAAGCCCGGGTTGTGCGGCCACGACCGCGGAATCATGCTCGTGATCATGGCGCTGCGCGACGCCGGCATGGAGGTGATCTACTCCGGGCGGCACAACTCGCCTGAGCAGCTGGTCGACGTCGCCGTGCAGGAGGACGTCGACGTGCTCGGGGTGTCCATCCTGTCCGGCGCACACATGGCGCTTTGCGCCCGAATCGCCGAACGCCTGAAGGAGCAGGACGCCGGCGACATCGTGCTCCTGGCAGGCGGCTTCATTCCGCCGGACGACATTCCCGGGCTGAAGGCGCTGGGCGTGCGCGAGGTGTTCACCGAGGGAGCGAAGCTCGACGACGTGGTCGCATTCGTTCGCCGCGCCGCCGAGGAGCGGCTGCCGGCATGAACATCTCCGACTGGCTGGTTCGCAATGCGTCGCGGGATCCCGGCGGCGCCGCCATCCACTTCGAGGGTCACACGATCACCCACGGCGAGTTGCTCTCGCGCGTCGAGGCCTTTGCGGCCGCCCTCTCGTCCATGGGCGTCGGCGCGGGTGACCGCGTCGGCCTCTTCCTCGCGAATTGTCCCGAGTTCCTGATCGCGCGGTGGGCCGCCATTCGACTCGGCGCCGCGGCGGCGCCGATGAACATCATGTTTCAGGCCCGTGAGGCGCAGTACGTGCTGAACAATGCGACACCGCACGTGCTCGTCACCGAATCCTCGCAGCTCGCGCTGATCGAGCAGATCTGGCCGGAGTGTCCTCACCTTCGCCATCTCGTCGTGACCGACGCGGAGATCCACGGTGCGCACTCGTTCGCTGCGCTCGAACACGACTGGGCGGGACGCAGCGTACCGATGCACGACTGCGGCCCGGACGAGGTCTGCGACCTGTACTACACGTCGGGAACGACGGGGCGGCCGAAGGGCGTGATGTGCTCGCACTTCAACTTCGAGAGCCTGCTGCGGTACGAGCAGGTCATCTGGAACATGGCTCCGTCGGACCACACGATGGTCGCGCTCCCGCTGTTCCACGCCAAGGGTCTGATCATCCCGTGCCTGCTCGCGACCTACGTCGGCTGTCCGCAGACGCTGCTGCGGCGCTGGGACACGCGTCTCGTCCTCGAGCTGATCGAGCGCAACAAGGTCACCTTCTTTGCCGGCGTGCCGACGATGTACGCCTACCTAAACGCCTTCGAGGACTTCGGGCGCTACGACATCAGCTCCATCCGGATCTGCCGCGTCGGAGGCGCCCCGATGCCGGTCGAGATGCAGCGTGTCTTCGAGCACCGCACCGGCGCCGCGATCATCGAGGGCTGGGGCTGCACCGGCTGGACCGGGACATCGAACCCCCTGGACGGCGAGCGAGCCATCGGCTCGATCGGCAAGGCGCTCGGCGAGCTCGATCCGTCGATCAACTGCGAAATCCGCATCGTCGACGACGACGGGCGCGACGTCTCGCCCGGCGCGGAAGGTGAGGTCGTCATACGCGGAGACCAGATCCCGAAGGGGTTCTGGCGCATGCCGAACAAGAGTGCGTCGGACTATCGCGCAGGCTGGTTCCACACCGGAGACATCGGCCGGCGGGACGAACGCGGATTCATCTACCTGGTCGGCCGCAAGGACGACCTCATCATCACCGCGGGCTTCAACGTGTACCCGCGCGAGGTCGAGGAAGTGCTCTATGGGCACCCCGCCGTCGCGGACGTCGCCGTCGTCGGAGTTCCGGACGGCGACAAGGGTCAGTCGATCAAGGCGTTCGTCGTGCGCAGGCCCGGTGCCGACGCGAGCGAAGCCGCGCTGATCGAGCACTGCCGCTCCCAACTGGCGAAGTACAAGGCGCCCCGCGCCGTCGAGTTCCTGGACGCGTTGCCGAAGACCGCGTCGGGCAAGGTCCAGCGCTTCCTGCTGACCGGCGCCTCGACCGTCCGGAGATGACATGTACGCCAAGAATCCCCGCTGGTTCCTGACCGAGGAGCAGGACGCTCTGCGCGAAAGCGTCGCGCGGCTCGCCCGCGAGCGCGTGGCGCCTCGCGCCGCCGAGGTCGACGCTACAGCGCAGTACCCGCAGGACATCTTCGACCTGCTCGCGCAGAACGGCCTGACCGGCATCACGATTCCGGAGGCCTACGGGGGTTCGGGCGCCGGCCTGCTGGAGCTGTGCATCGTCGTCGAAGAACTGGCGAAGGTCTGCACCACGACTGCACTCATGCCGGTGATGTCCAACATCGCGGGGGTCATGCTCCTGCGATTCGGCAGCGACCAGCAGAAGGCGACTCTGCTCCCGCGGCTCGCGCGCGGCGAGGTGCGATTCTCGAATGCCCTTACCGAGGCGGACGCCGGATCGGATGCCGCCTCCATCCGCACCAAGGCGGCCGCGACAACCGACGGGTACGAGATCACCGGCGCCAAGTCCTACATCACCGGCACCACGCTCTCCGACGTCTTCATCGTGTTCGCGAAGCATGCCGACGGTGCCGCCGCCGGCCGGGTCTCGGCATTCCTCGTCCCGCGGGACCGGCCCGGCATCACGATCGGACCGCTCGAGAAGAAGATGGGCATTCGCGGCATGCCGACCGGCGGACTCTTCTTCGACAAGGTCGCCGTGCCTCGCGATGCGCGACTGGGAGCCGAGGGCCAGGGATTGTCGGTGCTCCTGAGTTCGATGACCGGCAATCGACCGGCGATCGGCGCTCGCGGCGTGGGTCTCGCACAGGGCGCGTTCGAGATCGCCGTCGACCACTGCCTGAGCCGGAAGATGCTGGGCGGCACGCTGATGGACCTGCAGGGGCTCCAGTTCAAGCTCGCCGACCTGGCGATCGCCATCGAGGCATCGCGTCAGCTCGTCCACGCGGGAGCCCGACTCGTGGACCGGGGCGTGGCAACGAAGGACCTGATGGGAATGCTCGCGATGGGCAAGTGCCTCGCAACCGACACGGCGATGCAGGTCGCGATCGAGGCCGTACAGTGTCTCGGCGCCACCGGCTACTCAAGCGATGCGCCGGTCGAGCGTCTGATGCGCGACGCCAAGCACCTGCAACTCGTCGACGGTTCCAACGAGATTCAGCGCGTGCTCATCGGTCGCGCGCTCAGGGAGTGGCGCACTCATGGATGACCGGAGACCGGCGACGCTGTCGGAGTCGCTTTGGCGCCATGCGGGCGCGCTGCGATACGACGCCCTTCCCGCCCCCGTCGTCGAGAAGATCAAGGACCTCGCGCTCGACACGCTCGGCGTCGCCATCGGGTCGGCGTCGCTCGATTTCGGCGTCGCCACGCGCGCGCTCGTGCGCTCGTGGGAAAGCTCCGGAGGCGCCAGCGTCGTCGGCGAGCCCCGACGCGCTCCGGCGCATGCCGCAGCGCTCGTCAACGGCGTGCTCGCTCACGGCCAGGACTTCGACGATACGCACACCGAATCGGTCACGCACCCGAGCGCCTGCATCGTGCCGACCGCGCTGGCGGTGGCCGAATCGCGGGGCGCCACCGGCCGGGACGCGATCCTGGCGATGGCCGCCGGCTTCGAGGCGATGATCCGGCTCGCATTGCCGGCGCGCAACCAGTTCCACCTGCACGGCTTCCATACGACGTCGATCGCCGGCACCTTCGCGGCCGCGATCATCGCGTCGAAGCTCCATGGAATGGACGACCGCTCGGCCACGAATGCGATCGGCGTGGCAGGCAGCTTCACGAGCGGCCTGCTCGAGTGCGTGCCGGCGGGCGCCGGTTCGAAGCGCCTCCATGCCGGCTGGGCCGCGATGGGCGGGATCATGGCTGCGGACTTCGCGGGTCGAGGACTGACGGGACCCGCGACGGTGTTCGAAGGCAGGCTCGGAGTGTTCAACTCGTTCGTCCGCGGCGAGACGATCGCCATCGCCGAGATCCTCGACGGTTACGGCGACGACTGGACGCTGCTGGACACGCGACCGAAGCTCTACCCGTGCTGTCACTACCTGCAATCGTTCATCGACTGCGCCCGCCGCCTTCGCGACGAGCGCGGCGTGCGGCCGGCCGACGTCGCGGCGATCCGTTGCCGCGTCGCCGAAGGGTCCGTCAACATGATCTGCACGCCATGGGCGTCGAAGCAGGCACCGGGCGACGCCTACGAGGCCAAGTTCAGCCTTCCCTTCGCGGTGGCGATCGCACTTCACGACGGGCGCGCCGGCACCTCGGATTTCACGCTGGACAACGCGCGCCGCCAGGAGATTGCCGAACTGATGGCGCGGGCGACGTTCCAGATCGACCCGGGCTTCAGCGTCAAGGACATGCCGGGCGACGTCGAGATCGTGCTCGCCGACGGGCGCACCGAGCGCTGCGTGCAGGAGCGCGTGCGTGGCGATCGCGCCGCGCCCATCTCGCGCACGGAGCTTCTCGACAAGTTCCACGACAATCTGCGCGCCACGCCGTTCGCCGATCGGGCGGACGCGATCTCGGCGATCGTGCTCGACCTCGACGCGCAACGGAATCTCGACGCGCTGGGCGCGCTGCTGCGCGGCGGGGAATGACCTCGGCGCCGCGACCCGCGGCGGGTGGGCCGGCGCTGCCGATAAAGACTGCCCGGAGCGTACTGGCGGCGACGTTCGCGCTTCATGCGCTGACGGCGAGCGCGCCTTACGGTCTGCCTGCCCTCCTTCCATTCGTCCGGCGCGACCTCGGGGGCGGGTACTTCGAGGCGGCGCTGGTGTCGTCGGCCTTCCTGCTGGGCATCGTCGCGGGGTCGCCGATCGCCGGCGGCGCCGTCGATGCATTCGGCGTCCGGCGCTCGATCGTCGTCGGGACCGCGATCGCCACCGCGATGCTGGCGTTCGTCCCGGGCGCGCCGTTCCTGTGGCTGGCGTGCACGTTGCTGGTGGCGGCGGGGATCGGCTACAGCGTCCTTACGCCAGGGACCAATGCGGCGATGCTGGCGTGGTTCACGCAGCGCCGCCGCGCCACCGCGGTCGGCATCAAGCAGACCGGCGTCAGCGTCGGTGGCATCGCCGCGGCCAGCTTCGTGCCGGCCGTGTCGCTCGCCTGGGGCTGGAAGGCGTCGTTCCACGTCATCGCCCTCTTCTACGCCGCGGCCCTCGTGATCGCATGGCTCACGCGCTTGGACGGTCCGCCTGGATCCGCGACCCACGCCGTCCGCCCGTCCCTGGGCGGTGCCATCGCGGCGATGCTCGGACACCGTCCGACGATGCTGCTCGCGGCCGACGGGTTCCTTCGCGTGGGCATCCAGTACGCGTTCCTCACCTACCTGATTGCGTATGCGATCGACAGCCTGCACTTGCCGGTCGCGTGGGGCGCGGTGATCTATGCACTCGCGCATCTCTTCGGCGCCGCGGGCCGCGTCGGATGGGGGTGGATCAGCGATCGGATCTTTCACGGACGCAGACGCGGACCGTACGCCGCGATCGCCGCGACCGCGGCAGCGGGGTTCGCGCTACTCGCGCTGGCGGGTCCGGTTCATTGGGCAATCCTGCTCGCGTGTGTCGCCATCCTGGGCCTCTCCGCAGCAGGTTTCCAGGGTGTGGGGCTGTCACTGCTCGCCGAGGTCGGCGGCAAACGGGCGGGAGCAGCCTCCGGACTGGTCAATGCCCTCTCGTTCCTCGGGGCCACGCTGATGGTGCCGCTGTGCGGGCAGTTGCTCGACGCGGGAGCGTCCTTCGCCACGCTGTTCGCGATCCTCGCAGCGATGTCTCTGCTCACGGCGGTCATCACGCTTGCGCTGCCGTCCACGACGCACGAGCCGCCGGCCCATGTCGTCCGCTGACGAAGTTCCTTCGACGCCGCACGGCGGCGTGAGCGCCGATCGCGCCGACGCGCTCGTCGACGGCGTTCGTGCCGGACGCGCGCGCGCCATCGGACGCGCAATCAGCGAGGTCGAGCGCGATTCCGAGGTCGGGCGCAGGGTCGTTGCCGCTCTCGCCACGGCCGTGGGCCGTGCTCACCGCATCGGCATCACGGGACCGCCCGGCGCCGGGAAGTCGTCGCTCGTGGGCAGTCTGATTCGCGCCTACGGGCACCGCGGGCGGAGGGTCGGCGTCATCGCGGTCGACCCGTCGAGCCGCGCGAGCGGCGGCGCCATCCTCGGCGATCGGCTGCGAATGGAGAGGGACGTCGGCGCCAGCGGCGCCTACATCCGATCGCTGGGATCGCGAGGCGATACTGGCGGGCTCTCGCTCGCCACATCGCGCGCCGCCGACGTCCTCGATGCGGCCGGCTACGACCCGATCGTGATCGAGACCGTCGGCACCGGCCAGGCCGAGGTCGAAGTCAGCGAAGTCGCACATACGCGCGTCGTGGTGCTGCCTCCCGGACTTGGCGACGAGGTGCAGGCGGTCAAGGCCGGCATGATGGAGATTGCCGACGTCTTCGTCGTCAGCAAGTCGGATACGCCGGGTGCGGAGCGTGCGCGCGCGGATCTGATCGCGTTTCTTCGGCTCCGCGACGGCGACGCCCCCGTGATCCCGGTCATCGGAACGTCCATCGTCGACGCCGCAGGCGTCGATGCATTGGCAGACGCGCTGGTCGAGCGCGGTGCCCGCCGGCCGGCGGGCCTCGCCGACGGAGCTCTGGCGCGCCTCGTCGTCCGTCGTGCGCTGCGCATGACCGAACACGAGCTCGGTGCGCTGCCGCGAGCCTCCATCCAGGATCTCGGAGCGCGTGTGTCACGCGGTGAGTTGACGCTCGCCCAGGCGGCCCGCGCAGCACTCGACGCAGCGCGCCGGCCACCGGACGCCACTCGCATCTCACCTTCCACCGACCGATCCGGAGCCCCTCATGACTGACCTCGCCTGGCTGCCGCGCGACAACGAGCTGAAGAACCACACGCTTGCCTGCGGAACCCCGACGACAGCCGCGCCGACCGTCCGCTACGAGCTCCGTCCGCTGGCGTCGCCGGACGGGACCGTCGTCGACGACCTGGCCACGGCATGGATCACGCTCGACAACCCCGGGCAGTACAACTCCTACACGACCGAGATGGTGAAGCAGGTCATTCTGGGATTCCAGCGCGCCTCGTCGGATCGCGCCGTCGTCGCGGCGGTGTTCACCGGCGCCGGCGACAAGGCGTTCTGCACCGGCGGCAACACGGACGAGTACTCGGCATACTACAGCCGACGCCCGCCGGAGTACGGCGACTACATGGATCTGTTCAATGCGATGGTCGACGGCATCCTCGACTGCAAGAAGCCGACGATCTGCCGCGTCAACGGCATGCGTGTCGCGGGCGGACAGGAGCTCGGCCTTGCCTGCGACTTCACGGTCTCGTCGGACCTCGCCGTGTTCGGACAGGCCGGCCCCAAGCACGGTTCGGCGCCCGACGGCGGCTCCACCGACTTCCTTCCCTGGTTCCTGTCGATCGAGGACGCGATGTACTCGTGCGTCTCCTGCGAGACGTGGAGCGCGTACAAGATGAAGATGAAGGGGCTCATCACCGCCGCGCTGCCGGTGCTCTGGATCGACGGGACATTCGTACGCAATCCCCTCGTGCGCACCGATGCGTACCTGGAGGACGGTGACATCGTCTACGGGGAGCCGGTGCGCGAGGACCGCGTCGCCGCATCGCGCGAGCTCATGAAGCGCGCGGAGGTGAGGTTCGACCGCCTCGACGCCGAGGTCGCGCGACTCGTGTGGCGTTTTGCGAATCTGTTCCCCGGATGCCTGATGAAATCCATCGACGGCATCCGTGCCAAGAAGAAGTTCTTCTGGGACCAGATGAAGCTGCCCAATCGGCACTGGCTCGCCGCCAACATGGCGACCGAGGCCTGGCTCGGATTCACGGCTTTCGCGACACGCAAGTCGACCGGACGGGACGTCGTCGACTTCCTCTCCTACCGGCAGGCGCTGGCGTCGGGGGCCATCTTCGACGAGGCGCTCGCTTCCCTCGTCATTCCGAAGGTGCGCGACACGGAACGATGAAGCGGCGGGTCCGGCCCGCCCCCGACGCTTGTCGAGTAGGGGCGGCCGGGTTCGAAGCCACGCCTCCTTACCTCAATCCATCCAGGGAGCAACGCATGAATCGATCACCCTTCGCAGCCCGACCCACTCGCAGGCGCTGGATGCGTCGCGCAGCGGTCGCGCTCGCGCTCTTCGCCAGCGGCATGCTTTCGCATCCTGCCCTGGGAGCCGACTATCCCAACCGGACGATCAAGATGCTCGTTCCGTTCGCGCCGGGCGGGTCCACCGACATGGTCGCCCGGATCGTCGCCGTCAAACTTGCGAGCCGCCTCGGGCAATCCGTCGTCGTGGAGAACAAGCCGGGAGCAGGAACGGCCATCGCAATGCAGGCGGTCGCCGGCGCGGCGCCCGATGGCTACACGCTCCTGTTCGGCTCGTCCGCGCTCGCGAACTATCCGAACCTTTCGAAAAACGTCGTCCTCGACGTGCAGCGCGATCTCGTGCCGGTGACGACGGTGGTGTCCGCCATGTACGTCGTGCTGGTTCATCCGTCCGTCCCCGTCAGGACGGTACCGGAATTGATCGCCCTCGCAAAGTCGCGCCCCGGTCAGCTCAACATCGGATCGGCAGGCAGCGGATCGGCGAATCACCTCGCCGGCGAGCTCTTCAAGTCCGCGGCGGGCATCGATCTCGTGCACGTGCAATACAAGGGCAGCGGACCCGCCCTGACCGCCGCGATCGCCGGTGAAGTCCAGGTCATCATCGAGCCCATCATCTCGGCGCGCGCCTACATCGACTCCGGACGACTGCGCGCGCTCGCGGTCACCGGCGACAGGCGTTCCGTCGCACTGCCGGATCTTCCGACCGTGGGAGAGAGCGGCGTGCCCGGATTCGAGGCGAGCTTCTGGCTGGGCGTCCTCGCACCGTCCGGCATCGCGAAGGACATCGTGGCTGCGCTTGCGGGCGCGATCGGGGCGATCGTGCAAGACCCGGAGGTCAAGGCGCAACTCGTGGCGCAAGGCACCGAGCCCATCGGCGATCGCCCGGACCAGTTCGCGCGCCGGATCGCCGACGACATCGCGAAATGGGGCAAGGTCATCCGCGACGCGAAGGTCCAGCTGCAGTAAAGGCGCGCACAGAGCGATCCGCCTCCGCGTGACGCACGATCCCAGCCCGGCGAAGCGCCGCTGCCGGCCGGCGCGCGCCCGATGGCGGGCCGCGGCGGGCACACCAGGCCGAAAGGTCGCGCCGAGCGAAGCGGAAGGGGCCCCGACGGGATCCCCCGGAGGATCCGGCGCCCCGCAAGGCGCGTCCTGTGTCCGGCCCGTCGCCGCGGACTGCATGGGTAGCGCAACGACGGAGCGACCGGCTGCAGAAACGAGGAGGGTGCCGGCAGAGTCGAGAATCGAGGACGCGTTCGGCGCCGCGTCGGCCCTCGCCGCGCCGTCTCGGGCGTCACGGGACGGAAGTCCTGCACTGGCGACGGTTCGCCGTCGCACCGACGACCGGGCAACGATCCCGCGCCGCGGCAAGGTCGGGTATCAGGCCGTCGCGGACCTCGCGACTCCGATTTCGGCCAGAAGTATCGGCACGCCGACGGAGCACGTGTGAATGCCCAGGACGCTCGCGAGCTGCAGGACTTCGACGATCTCGTCGACCGGCACTCCCATGCGCAGCGCCCTTCTCATGTGAAAACGCATCCCGGCCTCATACAGGTGCGTGGTCGACGCGTTGATCGCGATCGCGATCAATTCCTTCACGCCCGGCTCCAGTGCGCGGCCGGCCCAGGGAAACGACACGAAGCGGACGTAGGCGTCGAGGAAACCGGGGGCCAGTCGCAGCAGCGCTTCGCAGCTGTCGTCCCACTCACCCGCCGATTCGGCGTACGCGGCCCTGATCCGCTCGGAATCCGCGACCGGCGCTGACCCGGAGCGAGCCGGGGACGGCTGCTCGCGCATCTCGTCGACGAGTATCGGGATGCCGACGGCAAGCGAGTGCGCCCCAAGCAGGCTCGTGAGCTGAAGCACCTCCAGGATCTCGTCGAACGTGGCGCCTTCGGCAAGCGCGCGACGGATGTGGGTTCGTGTGCCGGATGCATAGAGGTGGGTCGCGGCCGCGTCGACCGCGATGTAGATGAATTCCTTGACCTTCCGCGGCAAGGTTCCGTGGCACCAGGGAACCGACGAAAACGCGAGGTATGCCTCGAAGAAGTCAGGGCTGAGCGCAAGCAGCCCTTCCTGCGATGGCGCCAGGTAGCCCCGTCGGCGTATGAACTCCTCCCGCAATGCCCTGCGCCGCTCGTCCGACACCTCGGGCCCGACCTGCGATTCGGACGCGGGGCTGCCTGCGATATCTTGCGAATTGGGCGGAGGATTCACGATCGCCACCTCGACGTTTGGGCAGACGCGGCCACTGCATCCGTGCAATCGAGCATACCCCGAGCCGCCGCCGCCCGAGCAGTCCGTTCCCCGAAGAAACTGTGGGGACCCCGGCGTCGACCGCCATCATCCCGAACGATATCTGCGCCGGCTGAGCGGGAGCTCCTTCGCGCGGGATTACCGCGCTTCGCGCCCAGGTTCGGCGCGACGGCCCCGAATGCCAGGAGCTGCCGACCGGCACGGTGCTGCGCTCCGAACCCGCATGCGCGCGTAAGCGTGCCGGGGCACCCGCACCCAGGCGATTCCCGCGGATCGCGGAGAGATCGACGGGCTCGCCGAGCTTCCCCTCGCCTTCCGGCTACCGCGGCGGCGGGTCCCGGCACGGAGTCGATCCGTCGAAAGGCATGGGACCGCCGCCCGTCCCTTCCGTCAGGCACCAACCGCGTCGAACCGGGCGCCGGAGAGCGCCAGCAGTCGCCGGTACACGAGGGGATCCACCTCGACTTCGCCCTCGCCGCGTGCGCGGCGAGCTTGCTGAGAGCGATCGCCCGGCATTCGGACCTCGGTGTACCCCGCGGCGGGCCGAGAGCGTCGCACGGCCTCGCGCAATCGCACGACACGATCCTGGAACGTGTCGGCAGGCATCAGCAGATCCGGCTTGAACGCCAGGAAGAAGAAACCCGAGTTGCGCGCCTCGTGCAGTACCGGATCGCTTCCGGCGAGGATGCCAAGCAGCTGTGCCGCAAACGCCAGGCAACTCCCTCGTACACCGCCCCACGTCAGGAAGGCCCCGCCCAGCGCCAGCTCCGGATCGGTGGTCTCGCGCCCTTCCGCGTCGACGGCGGTACCAGGGTCGAGCGGCCGTCCGGTCGCCTGCCGCAACAGCGCCTCACCCCAGGTGACGCCGCTGGTACCGATGTCGAGGATCACCGGCTCGTCACCGCAGGGGAACGCAAACGCAACGGGATTCGTGCCGAGCACGCGGTCCGCACCGCCGAACGGGGCCACACGCGCCGCGGTATTCGCAGTGTGAATGGCAACGAACCCGGCCCGCGCGATCCGCTCCACGTAATAGGCGAGCCTGCCGCTGAACCAGGTATTGGACGCGCCCACCACGGCGATGCCCGACGCACTCGCGATCTCGATCGCCTTGCCGGCCGCGACGAGCGAAACCACGTAGCCGTTCACGTCGCCGCCGTCGATCGTGGCGGACACCGGCGTCTGCATCGTCACCCGAATCGGACCGCCGGGCCCTTTCCGTGCAAGCTCCGCGACAATCGCGGGGACGCGAGGCAGCCCTGCGAACGCGTGTCCGGTGACCATCGCGTCGACCAGATGGGCCGCGACGTCTTCCGCATCCGAGGCCGGCATGCCGTGGCGCACGAGCACCGTCACGGCGAGTGCACGCGCGTCAGCTTGCGACAGCCTGATCATGGTCCGCGGTGACGGCGCCGGGAGACGCGCGCATGCGCCCGAGAGCGTGGAGCAGCGGCGCAAGCGACGATTGTCCCTCGAGGTCGAGAACGATGTCGCGCACACGATCGGTGTCGTCGCCGAGTACCGGGCGCGTGAGTTCGTCGTACTTGCGGACGAGTACGTCGGGTTCGACAGGGTTCTCCGGCTCGCCCGCCGGATAGTCGAGCGAGAGCGTGTGCGTGCCCGACATCGTTTCGATCGAGACGCGCGCCGCGCGCTTCGACGGGTAGTCCGCATCCAGGGCCGGATCGTGCCGGACCTCGACTCGCGACATGAGAGCGCGGACACGGGGATCCGTCAACCGGCGTTCGGTGAACGCGAAGACGCTCGTCTCCCCGTGAACCGCCGCGACCGCGATCGCGAACGCGATGCTGAACTGCGCCTGCGCGGGAGTCGCAGGATGTTCGATCTCGGCGGCGAGCGTATGGCGATCGACGCAGACGGATACCGAGCGCAGGTCCGTGTCCGTGACGCCGAGCTTCCGGCAGAGCGCGAGGAACGCATCGAGCGGCGCATGATTGCCGCGGCAGCCGCCGTGCATCTTGACGTACGTGTCGAGCATGCGCGGAACGCGGGGCTCGGGCGTCGGCCGATCGCCACCGGCGAAGGCGGGATAGAAGCCCTCGGCGAGGATGCCCTCGTGGCCATGGGCGCCGTTCGCCGCCATCAGGGCGGCGACCCTGCCCGCCTCGCAGCCCTGGGCGACCTGTAGCGGCTGGGTGGCCGACGCCCTCAGCGCCGCCTTGAGTCCGGAGCCGAGGCTCGCCGCGATCGCGAGAGCGTGCATGGTCTCGGACTCGGTGAGACGAAGCAACCTCGCGACAGTCGCCGCCGATGCGATCGGTGCCAGCACTGCCGTGCTCTGGAAGCCGCGTTCGACGACGGCGGGATAGGCGCGCTCGCCCACGCGCAGGAACACGTCGTACCCTGACGCAACGGCTGCGAGCAGGTCGGCAGGCGTCGGCATCCGGCCCCGCACACCTCCCGCCACGGTGAGCGCCGTCGGGGTGACGACGCAGGAAGGGTGGCCGCCCGTGGAACGCGAGCCGTCCTCCATGTAGGCCGCGTGCGACATGAACACATTCACGCGCAACGCGTCGGCAGTGGATCGCCCGGCACCCTCGAACCAGCTGCGGGCGGGCCCCGGAGCGTCGAGCGCGCGCGCGAGGCCCCGCCACGTGCCGATCCGGTATCCGGCACAGGCGCATCCGATGACGTCGAGCGTGCGCAGTCGCAGCGCCTCGCGCACACGGGCGTCTGCCTTGCCTGCCTCGACCGCGCGCGCTGCAAGCTCGCGGACGTCCAACGCTCCGGTCGTCATCGGACTATGCGCAGCCGCGCCCTGCGCAGCCCCGTCCACTGGCGTCCGAGGATGACGAGGAACGCGACGAGCCCGATCGCATCCGACAGGTGGCCCGGGAATGCCATCGCGCATCCGGCCGCAACCAGGACGAAACGCTCCCAGGTCGACAGCCGCGCCATCAGGAAGCCGATCACGCCGGCTCCGTAGGGAATCGCCGCGAGGAAGAGCATTGCCCAGGAGTACGCGACGTCGGCATTGAATCCGTCGGGCATCAGCATCGGCGTGTACACGAACATGAACGGCATCAGGTAGAGGAAGGACGAGAACTTCATCGCATGGAAGCCCGTCTGGTACGGCTGTGCCCCCGCAATTCCCGCGCCGGCGAACGCCGACATGCACACCGGTGGAGTCACGTTCGAGCTCTGGCTGAACCAGAACACCGCCAGGTGCGCTGCGATCAGCGGCACGCCGAGCTGCCCCAGAGCGGGCACCGCGAGCAGTGCCAGGATCAGGTAATCGGCCGTCACCGTGATTCCCATGCCCAGAATGAAGGTCGCGAACAGCACGAGCAGAAGTGCCAGCCAGACCATCCCGTAGGTCTGCGCCATCACGATTTCGGAGAATCGGAACGCCAGCCCGGTGAGAAGCGCGATGCCGACGATGATCCCGACCGGGCCGGCCGTCACGCCGACGATCAGCGACTTCTCGCCTCCGCTTGCGAGCCCGTCGTACAGGGCCGGGAAGAATCGGCGTATCTGGCCGCTCATCGCAAAGCGCGTGAACATGAGCGCGACGAAGCTCACGATCGCCCAGAACGCGGCGAACGAAGGCGTGTAGCCCTCGAACAGAGTCACGAACAGCACGATCAGCGGAAGCAGGTAGTACCATCCTCCGCGCACGACGGCCCCGATCACCGGCCTCTGCGACTTCGGCATCGTGCCCAGCCCCGAGCGGCCCGCCTCGAAGTGGACCATGACCAGCACGGAGAAGAAGTACAGGATCGCCGGCACGAACGCGATCTTGACGATGTACGCATACGGAACCTTGAGCATCTCCGCCATCAGGAACGCGCCGGCGCCCATCACCGGCGGCATGAACATGCCCCCGGTCGACGCCGCCGCCTCGACCGCCCCCGCCACCTCGGGCCGGTAGCCCGTCTTCTTCATGAGCGGGATCGTGAACGTGCCGGTCGCGACGGTGTTGGCGACGGCGCTGCCCGAGATCATCCCGAACATGCCGCTCGCGACGACGGCAGCCTTGGCGGGTCCGCCGCGATAGCGGGCGGTCAGCGCCACCGGCAGGTCTATGAAGAAGCGTCCGGCGCCGAACTGCTCGAACAGCGCGCCCATGATGATGAACAGCATCACGTAGGCGATGAACACATAGGCGACGAAGCCGAAGATGCCGTTGGTGGACGCGTAGGCGTCGCCGATCACCTGACTGTAGCCGAACCCCTGGTGCGCGAGGACGCCCGTCGGCAGGACCTGCCCGAGAAGCGCGTAGACGAGCATGACCAGCGCGAGGATGGGCAGGACCACGCTCATCGCACGACGACACGCCTCCAGCGCCAGCGCGATCGCGATCGTCCCGAGCACCAGGTCGCGGGTCGTCGCCGTGCCCGCGCGCCAGGCCATGTTCTCGTAGTCGACGATGAAGTTGCCGAAGGCGAGCACCGTGAGCGCGATCAGGACGAGGTCCGGTCCGCTGGGCCGGTCGCGCGGCGCGTTCCGCGTCGCCGGATAGCGAAGGAAGACGAGCGTGAGGATCGCGAGCAGGAAGCCGCCGCGCAGCGTGGACGTGCCGACGTCGTCGACGAGGACCGCGAGGATCAGCAGCAGGCTGTAGGTCGCGGCGAGCAGCTTGTAGGCGTGCTTCCAGAACCCCCCGAATTCGCGGACCGCCCGTGTCCCCTCGGCCTCCTCGAGCAGCTGGAGAAAGCGCGACTGGCGTACTCCGGAGGGTGTCGGCATCGTGGGTCCTGAAACGGGGAGTGGGAGGACGCGCGACGGGCGAAGCGCCCGCCGCGCGGCGCGCTGTGCTACTTCAGCGCGGCGTCCGGGACCTTGACGTTGAGCTCGTTCCAGAACTTCGCGGCGCCAGGGTGCAGCGGGCCGATGTTGCCTTCGAGGGGATTGGCGCGATTCAGATTGGCTCCCTTGAACGCCATGTCGACCTTGCTGATCGCGCCGTCCGAGTAGGCGAGCCGAGTGAACTCGTACACGAGCTCCTCCGGCACGTCCTTGTGCGCGATCAGGAAGCCGGCGTTGCCGAACAGCGTGACGTCCTTGTCCTGCCCCTTGTACGTCCCGGCCTTGACGACGACCTTCTGGTAGAAGGGGTACTTGTCGAGAAACTTCGAGCGGTCCAGCTCGGGGCCGAAGTCCACGAGATTCACCGGCCGGCTGGCCGCGACCTCGTCGACCACCGCGGCGGGGACGGAGCCGAGCCGGCTGAACGCCTGGATCTTTCCGTCCAGGAGCTGCGACGGATAGTCCTGGTGGCCTTCCATGCGTATGCGCACGTCGTTCTTCATGCCTGCGTGATCCAGGAACAGCGACATCGCCATCGTCGACCCGGAGCCCGGCGCGCCGATCGCGAACGTCTTCCCCTTGAGGTCCGACGCGGTGCGGATGTTGTCCTTCTGGAGCGCGATCACGTGGTTGGCCATGGGCGGCGTCACGACACCGATCACGCGCCAGTTGCGCATCGGCTTGTCGAACGGCTTTTCGCCGTTCCAGGCCTGCGACATCGTTTCGGGTTGCGTCATGCCGAACTGCGCCTGCCCGGACTCGACCCGCCGCAGGTTCTCGAACCCGCCGCCCGACGTGCTGGGCGACACGCGCAGAATCTTCGAGTTCTCGTTGATGTAGTTCGCGAGCGGCGCTGCGATCATGTAGTAGGTGCCGGTGACGCCGCCGGTCGTGATCTGCGTGGCCGTCTGGGCGACCGCGGTTGCGGCCCCTCCCGCGAAGAGGAGCGCGAGCGCAGCGGCGGTGAGCGTGCGAGCCGGGTTTCGGGCCAAGGAAATGCCACTCATGTGTTCCTCCATCGATGCGGGATTGCGGGCCCATTCGCGCGCGCCGCCTCGCGCACCGCGCTCTCGCTTTTCGAACTTGTCGACCCGACCGCGGCTATACTAGCGATCGACGAATCATCATAGCAAATTGTATTATTTGATCCGTTTCTATCAATTATCGTGATACCTGACCGATGACCCTCAAGCACCTGGAAGCGCTCTACTGGGTCTGGCGGCTTGGCAGCTTCACGGCGGCAGCGGAGCGGTTGCATTCGACTCAGTCGGCCATCTCGATGCGGATCCGCGACCTCGAGGAGGCGCTCGGCCAGGAACTCTTCGACCGCACCGCTCGCTCCGCGCGCCTGACGACCAAGGGGCAGGAACTCGTCGGCTATGCCGAGCGGGTCATGGAGCTGATGGCCGAGATCAAGGCGCGCATCGGCGATCCGACGATCGTGTCGGGTATCGTCCGCGTCGGCGTGACCGAGTATGTCGCGCTCACCTGGCTCCCGGACCTGGTGCGCGAGCTCAACGCCCGCTTCCCGAGGGTGACGCTCGAGATGAACGTCGACCTCACGCTGTCGCTGCTCGACAAGCTGCGTGGCGGCGAAATCGATCTTGCGATGTTGCCCGGACCGATCGCGCAGCCCGGACTGCGGAACATCTCGCTCGGCTTCGTCGAGTTCGCGTGGATGGCAAGCCCGGCGCTCAAGATCCCGGACCGCAGCCTGACGCCGCGCGACCTGGACAACTGGCCCATCCTGACGCTGTCGAAGACGTCCAACCTGTACGCGCAGCTGGAGCGGTGGTTCGAGGAATCCGGAGCCGTCGGCCGCCGGACGGACACCTGCAACAGCCTGTCGGTCCTCGCGTCGTGGACGATCTCCGGGCTGGGGATCGGCTATCTGCCGGTCGAGCACTTCGGGCGCGACATCCGGGCGGGCCGGCTCCGCGTCGTCGACGTGAACCCCAAGCTCCCCGACCTCGAGTACGTCGCGGCGCTCGACCGCCGCCATCCGCAGCCGCTCGCCCTTTCGGTCGCAGAGCTCGCGGTGGCCGTCAGCACCTTCGAACGCCGGACGCCGCTGCCGGAGACCCCGGGCGGACGGACGCCTGCGCCGGCCGGTTCGCGGCAGAGAAAGTCTGGGGCGGGCGCACGCGTGCGCTGAGCCACGGCGTCCCGGCGTCGCGGTCGGCGGCGACGGGGTGTGATCGCGTGCGAACACGCGCAAAATGGCGGGTCTCCACCCGCATGAGAGTGTCCATGGACGCACGCGCTGCCGATGCCTGGAACGCCGCCCTGCTTTCGGCCGTCGATGCGAAAGACGCCGGGCGCTTCGTCTCGTTCCTGACCGAGGATGGGAAGTTCACCTATGCGAACGCCCCGGCGGTCGTCGGGCGCGAGGCGGTCAGGACCGCCGTCGACGCATTCTTCGCGCTCGTCCGCTCGCTCGAACACACCCCCCGCCACGTCTGGACCGTGCCGGGCCACGTCGTCGTCGAGGGGACCGTGCGCTACGTGAGGCACGACGGCCGCGAGGTGAAGCTTCCCTTCGTCAACGTGCTCGCGCTCGCGGGCGACCGGATCGCCGACTACCGCGTCTACATCGACGGCGCGCCGCTCTTCGCGCCCTGACTCCGCAGGGGACCGCGTCGGAGCGCGTGACATAATCGGCGCCCATGGCGTTCCACTTCGACCTCGTCGACCTGCGGCTGATGGTCAACGTCGCCGAAGCCAACAGCCTCACGCGCGGGGCCGAGGCGTCCCACATCTCGCTGCCCGCCGCGAGCACCCGCATCAAGAACCTCGAGGAGAGCCTCGGGCTCAAGCTGCTCTACCGGACGAGCCAGGGCGTCACGCTGACGCCACCCGGCCAGGCCTTCGTGCAGCATGCGCGAACGGTCCTCGCGCAGCTCGAGCACCTCCGCGGCGACCTGCAGGAATACGCGAAGGGCATCAAGGGCCACCTGCGCGTCTACGCCAACACCACCGCGCTCGGCGAATTCCTGCCGCCGGTGCTGCGCAGCTACCTGCTTTCCCATCCGGACGTCAACATCGACCTGCGCGAGCGGCAGTCGAACGACATCGTCCGCGCCGTGTCCGAAGGACAGACCGACATCGGCATCGTCGCCGGGCTGGTGCGCACCGAGACGCTGGAGACGCTGCCCTACCGGCGCGATCGCCTCGTGCTGGTCGTCCCGCGCGGTCACGCGCTGGCGGGAAGGCGGGACGTCGCGTTCGCCGATACGCTCGACGGCGATCACGTCGGTCTCCAGGAATCCAGCGCCATCCACGCCTTCCTGCGCCAGGCCTGCGACCAGCTCCACCGCCCGCTCGGGCTGCGCATCCAGGTCGGAAACTTCGAGGCCGCCTGCCGCATGGTCGAGGCGAACGTCGGCGTCTCGATCCTGCCGGAATCGGCCGCCCGCCGGCATGCGCAGACGATGGCGATCGCCATCGTGCCGCTCTCGGACGCATGGGCGCTGCGCGAGATGAAGATCTGCGTGCGCAGCCTCGAGGCGCTGCCCGCCTTCGCCCGGGAGCTGGTCGACTTGCTGGTCGAGGACGCCCGCGCAGCGGCGCGGGCATCCGCCGCCTGAGTCCGGCCCGTCGGCGGTTCCGACGCGTCGCATTCCGGGCAGTCGGATCCCGCGCGCGCGGTCCGGCGACCGGAGGCCGGGCGAACCGCGGCAGGGCCGAACCGCGGAGCTCGGCGCCCTCCGGGGCGCGAATGCCTCCTGGCGACTCCGTCAGGCCTCGCCCAGGTAGGCGCGGCGGATGTGCGGCGAGGCGAGCAGGTCGCCCGGAGAGCCCTCGGCCGCGATGCGCCCTTCTTCGAGCACATACGCGCGGGCGGCGAGCTCGAGGGCCATCGCGACGTTCTGCTCGACCAGCAGCACCGCCATGCCGGCCCTGTTGATGTCGCGAATGACGCCGAACATCTCCAGCACGATCGACGGCGCCAACCCCAGCGAGGGCTCGTCGAGCAGCAGGAGCCGCGGCTGCGCCATCAGCGCGCGCCCGATGGCCACCATCTGCTGCTGGCCGCCGGAGAGCGTGCCCGCCGGCGCCTTCAGGCGCTCGCTCAGCGCCGGGAACACCTCGAGCACCCGTTCGAGCGATGCGGCGCGCCCCGCTCGCGCCGCCTTCCGGTAGCTGCCGAGCTCGAGGTTCTCCCGCACGCTGAGGCCGGTGAACAGGCGCCGCCCCTCGGGGACGATCGCGATGCCGCGATCGCAGAACCGGTGAGCCGGAAGGCCCGCGAGGTCTTCCCCGTCCATCCGCAATCCGCCCGCCGCAACGCGGTTGAGGCCGGCGACGGCGTTGATCAGCGTGGTCTTGCCCGCACCGTTCGGGCCGACCACGCAGACGAGCTCACCCTGCCCGATGTGCAGCGACACATCCCAGATGGCCGTGGCCGACCCATGGGCGATCCGGACGCCTTCGAGCTCAAGCATGCGGCTTGCCCAGGTAGGCGGTCACGACTTCCGGCCGGCCCATCACGTCCGCGGGGGCGCCCTCCGCGATGACGCGCCCGTGGTTGAGCACCACGATCCGGTCGGTGAGCTCCATCACGGCGCGCATCACGTGCTCGACGAAGACGATCGTCGCGCCCCTATCCCTGATGGTGCGGATCGTGCGGATCGCACCGTCGATCTCCGAGGGCGTGAGCCCCGACAGCACCTCGTCGAGGAGCAGGAGCTGGGGGCGCGACGCGAGCGCGCGCGCGAGCTCGAGGAACTTGCGCTGGTGCAGGTTGAGATCGTCGGGCAGGTCATCCGCCTTCGCCGAGAGCCCGGTGAACTCGAGCCAGTAGCGGGCTTCGCGCTCCGCGGTCGCGCGATCGAGCGCGTCGCGGCCGAACCGCGCGGGGAGCGCGACGTTCTGCAGGACGGACAGATGCGCGAACGGCCGCGGGATCTGGTAGGTGCGCGCGATGCCGGCGCGCGCGATGCGATGGGCTTCCTGACGGGCGAGATCGCGGCCCGCGAAGACGATGCTTCCTCCGTCGCAACGGTAGTGCCCGCTTACCACGTTGATCAGCGTCGACTTTCCCGATCCGTTGGGGCCGACCAGGCCCAGGATCTCGCCGCGGCGCACGTCGAGGTCGACGCCGTCGAGCGCCCGCAATCCCTTGAACGATTTCGCCAGTCCGCGCACCTCGAGCAGCGTCGCGCCCGTCGGCGCGTCCGATTTCGGCGGCGGAGACGGCGGAACGTCGGTCGCGGTCATTCCGGTCCGCGCCCCGGCCGCCACCGTCGCGCGGCCCCGGCCCTGCGCGCTGCGCACGAAGCGGCCCAGCAGCCCGTTGGGCAGGAACAGGATCACGACGATGAGGATCACGCCGACCGCGGCTCGGCCCGCGATCGCGTAGTCGCCCGCGGTGAACGCATAGAGCAGCGCGGTGATCACCGTCGCGCCGACGGCGGGCCCGAGCCAGTGGCGCGTGCCGCCCAGGACGCTCATCAGCACCACGGTGAGGGGCACGATGATCGAAAACGTCTCGCCGACCGTGACATAGGAGACGAACATCGCGTGGATGCCTCCCGCGATGCCCGCCAGCGCGCAGGAGACGCCCAGCGCGAAGATCTTGTAACGGAACGTCGGGACGCCCATCACCTCGGCCACGTCCTCGTCGTCGTGGATGGCGAACAGGCCCGTTCCCAGGCGAGCGTGGTAGATCTCGTAGGCGATCGCGATCGTCGCGAGCGCGAGGATCAGCGCGAGCAGGTAGAAGGTGGACGACGGCGTAGCCATGATCGCCGGGAGCCGGACCCCGCCCAGGTTCACGCCCTGCCCGCCGTCCAGCGGAGTGTTGAGCACGATGGTCGCCAGCACGAACGTGACCGCGAGCGTGAGCAAGGCGAACAGCTCGCCGCGCAGGCGTCCCACGCGGAACACCACTGCGCCGATGCCCATCCCGAAGAGCGCGGCGACCAGCGCGGCCACCGGCAGCGTCCAGAGGAACGGCATGCCGAACTGGCCGGCGAGCGTGGCGGTCGTGTACATGCCGGCGCCGAAGAAGGCGCCGTGGCCGAAGGAGAAATAGCCCGAGTAGCCGCTCAGGATGTTCCACGACGTCGCAAGCACGATCCAGTGGAACACCAGGTACAGGAAGGACTCGTAGAACGCCGGCAGCTTCAGGAACGGTATCCCGACCAGCAGGATGCCGGCCAGCGCGATTCCTCCGCGGGCGGACAGGCGCATCGGCGCTCTCAGATCTTCTCGGCGCGCGCGAGCAGCACGACGATCAGCAGCGAGAACGACACGAGCGGCGCCCAAGCCGGGGCGGCGATCGCCATCGTGAGGGATTCGCTGACGCCGATGATGATGCCGGCGACGAGCGGTCCGAGCGGGTTGCCCAGGCCGCCGATCATCACCGCCGCGAACACGACGCCGACCCAAGCGTAGATCTGCGAGGGCGCGAGCGAGAAACTGAGCGCGAGACACAGCCCGGCCACGCCGGCGAACGCGGCCGACACCCCCGACAGCAGCAGCGACAGCCTGCGCTCGTTCACGCCGAAGGCCGCCGCCGTGGGCGCGTCCTCGGCTGCCGCGCGCATCGCCTTGCCGATGTCGGTGTACCGGAGCACGGCCCAGGCGAGGATCGAAAGCGCGGTCGCGAGGATCAGCGTGAGCAGTTCGGGGAACGGCACGTAGAGCGCGCCGATCTTGAACTTGAGATGGCCGTAGGCCGAATCGAGCATGCGCGCGTCGGCAGTCCAGATTCCCTGGATCGCGCTCTCGATGATCACGGTGAGCCCGAAGGTCACGAGCAGCGAATTGAACGGCGAGATCGCGAACCGCGCGAACAGCCAGTGCATCAGCACGCCGAAGGCGAAGAAGCACGGCACGACCAGCAGGAGCGTCGCGAGCGGGTCCCAGCCCGCGACGCTCGACAGCTGGTAGGTGAGGTAGGCGCCCAGGAACGCGAGCGCGAAGTGCGCCAGGTTGATCTGGCGCAGCATCCCCCACGACAGGCTCAGGCCCAGGCCCAGCAGCCCGTACAGGGCGCCGATGAAGACGCCGGAGAGCACCGACTGGGCGATCAGCGTCGCGCTCGGCAGGTTCATGGCGTCTCGATGGTGGCCGTGGCCGGGGCCGGTGTCGCCGCGGCCGGTTAGGCAGACGGCGTGTCGATCCGGGGCCGGGCGTCGCGGAGGCGACGACGCCCGGCTTCCGCAACGCCGGAAGCCGACGAAGCGC
>CALDKM010000140.1:0-2145 GCA_937898875.1 uncultured Pseudomonadota bacterium
CCAAGGGCGCGGTGCCCCCTGGGGGGAAGCGCGCCTCGCGCGCTTCGGGGGGATCACATCAACCCTGCCTGCGCAGGCACCCGAGGTAGACGGTCGCGTCCGGGCCGGTGCCCAGGCGCTGCGCCTGCCACATCGTCTCGCCCAGGCATTCGAGCACCGCGTGGAGCGCCGCGTGCTCGTCGCCGCGAGCCGCCCGGATCCGCTCGAACTCGGCGCGGATCCCCGGCGGCTGGTCGATCGCGAGCTGTTCGGCAACCGCGAGGTGCAGCGACAGGTGCAGGAACGGGTTCGTCGCGCCGCCGTCGGGCGTCCAGTCGCGCTCGAGGTGGCGCTCGCCGTCCTCGACGAGCGCGTGGTACTCGGGGTGCATCGCGACGAGCGACGCGACGATGCGCTCCATGTCGGACAGCGTCTCGCCGGCGCGGAACTTCGCCCAGGCGCCGATCATGAAGCGGCGCGCCTCGTCGCGCGTGGGCGCGAACATCAGCGCGTCCGCCCGCGACGCGCGCCGGCGCGCGAGGTCTTCGCCATCGGCTGCACGCCTTTCGCGCGTGCGTGCGGACGCGCCGGCGGCGGCTTTCCGGCGGCGGGCTTGCGCGCGGCCGCAGCGGGCTTCGCTGCCGGCAGGTTCTTGTCCTTGTACTCGCACAGGTCGGCGATGACGCATTCGCCGCACTTCGGCGAACGCGCGACGCAGACGTAGCGACCATGCAGGATCAGCCAGTGGTGCGCGTCGCGCAGGAACTCGGCCGGCGTCGTGGCCTCGAGCCGGCGCTCGACGTCGGCGACGTCCTTGCCGGGGGCGAGCCCGATGCGGTTGGCGATCCGGAAGACGTGCGTGTCGACCGCGATCACCGGCTCGCCGAATGCGGTGTTCAGGATCACGTTCGCGGTCTTGCGTCCGACACCGGGCAGGCGCTCGAGCGCTTCGCGCGAGCGAGGCACCTCGCCGCCATGCTCCCGCACGAGGATCTCGGAGAGCGCGACGACGTTCTTCGCCTTGTTGCGGAAGAGCCCGATCGAGCCGATGTACGGGATCAGACCGTCGACGCCCAGGCTTGCGATCGCCGCCGGCGTGTTCGCGACCGGGTAGAGCTTCGCCGTGCACTTGTTGACGCCCTTGTCGGTCGACTGCGCCGAAAGCACGACGGCGACCAGCAGCTCGAACGGCGTGGCGTGCACCAGTTCGCTCGTCGGGTGCGGATTCGCGGTGCGTAACCGCTCGAAGATCGCGCGTCGTTTCGCTTCGTTCATCTCGTCCTCGTCATCCGGGGGAAGCGGACAGCTTTCTCAGGCGCGCGAGCCGCGCGCGATCGTTCGCTGCGAGCGCGACGTCCTTCGCGAGCTCCGAGTACGCTTTCGAGGCCCACGCCGCCGCGGCAGCGGCGTCGCCGCGCGCGAGCGCGATCTCGCAGAGCTCCTCGAACACGTAGCCGTCGGCGCGGCCCTCGCGCTCGAGCTCGGCGGCGAGCGCGAGTTGCATGCGCTCGGCGTCGTCGAGCCGCCCGACCGCGCGCAGCCCGCGCGCGACCGTCCAGCGGGCGACTCGGGCGCGCTCCGGATCCCCGCTCGCCTCGCGCGCCGCGAGCGCCCGCTGCCAGTAGCCCAGCGCCGCGGCCGGGTCGCCGCGATCGAACATCGTCCAGCCGAGGTTGTGCAGCAGCGATGCGCGCCAGCCCCGCGCGCGCGGGTCGGCGGCCCGCTCGGCGGCGTCGAGAGCCTTCAGGTTCCAGTCGAGACGCTCGCTCGCCGGTGCGGCGATGCCGAGCATGTGCATCGCGTCGATCGCGTAGAACGCCGAGCCTTCCGCGGGATCGGCGTTCGCGAGGCGCAGCGCGTCGACGAACAGCGGCACCGCCCTGTCCGGCGCACCCGACGAGTTCCACGTGCGGCCGCGCTCGAGCAGGTAGCGCACGTGCACGCGCGGCGGAGCGGCCGGCAGCGCGGGCGCGACCGCGTCCAGCGTCGCATGCGCCTCGTCGTAGCGGCGCTGCAGCGATTGCGCCCGGGCGACCTGCGTGTCGAGCTCGAGCGCTTCGCGCGAGCGCTCCGGCCGGCTCGCGCGCTCGGCGCGGAAGCGGGCCTCGGACACCGCCGGGCGCTCGAAGTCCCACAGTCGATCGATGGACGCGGAAGGGTCCGCCA
>CALDKM010000141.1:0-2092 GCA_937898875.1 uncultured Pseudomonadota bacterium
TCAGGCGGGACCGGCGGGCGGTGCGGAACGCCTCGAGCTCGGCGGCCAGGCGGTCCAGGCGCGCCGCTGCGGCGCGCTGCGCGGGGTCCGGCGCGCTTCCCCGCGCGGCGAGTCGCCGCCCGAGGATCGCGCCGACCTTCTGCCCGGTTGCGGCTTCGATCTCCCCCACGGCCTCGATCTTACCGCCAAACCCCGGGGCGTTTCACGCGGCAGCGCGGCGAATCCGACGCAGGCCCACCGGTCGCGGGACCGGCGGATGCAGGATCGGAGTCGAGATTCCCGGACGCGCGGGATTCCATGGCGCCGGGGGGGCCGGAGCGGGAGTCCCGTCTCCCGATCCCGCTAGAGGTTGAGCGTGCGCTTGGAGACCGCGAGCGCGGCCTCCTTCGTGGTCTCGGACAGCGTCGGGTGCGCGTGGCAGATCCTCGCGATGTCCTCCGACGACGCGCCGAACTCCATCGCCATCACGCCCTCGGCGACCAGTTCCGAGGCCATCGGGCCGATCGCGTGCATGCCGAGCACGCGATCGGTCGCGGCATCGGCCAGGATCTTGACGAAGCCGGTCGCCTCGCCCATCGCGCGAGCGCGGCCGTTCGCCGAGAACGGGAAGCTGCCGGCCCGGTAGGCGACTCCCTCGGCCTTCAGCTGCTGCTCGGTCTTCCCGACCCAGGCGATCTCGGGCGACGTGTAGATCACCCACGGGATCGTGTTGAAATCGACGTGCGGATGCTGGCCGGCGATCCGTTCGGCCACCGCCACGCCCTCCTCCTCGGCCTTGTGCGCGAGCATCGGTCCGCGCACGACGTCGCCGATCGCCCACACGCCCGGGAGATTCGTGCGGCAGTCGTCGTCGACGGCGACGAAGCCGCGCCCGTCGACCTCGAGCCCCACGGCCGCCGCGTTCAGTCCCGCGGTGTTCGGCACGCGCCCGATCGACACGATCAGCCGGTCGAACACGCTCTTCTGCGCGGCACCCTGCGCGTCGGTCCACTCGACGGCGACGTCGGCCTTGCCCGCGGTCACCGAGGTGATCTTCGCGCCGGCGTGGATCGCGAGCCCCTGCTTCGCGAATGCCTTCTGCGCTTCCTTCGCGACCGCCTCGTCCGCGGCGCCCAGGAACACGGGCAGCGCCTCGAGGACGGTGACCTCGGCGCCGAGCCGGCGCCAGACGCTCCCCATCTCGAGGCCGATCACGCCGGCACCCACCACTCCGAGGCGCTTCGGGACCGAGAGCATGGCGAGCGCGCCCGCGTTGTCGAGCACGAGCTTGCCGTCGAACGGCGCGCCGGGCAGGTCGCGCGGCACCGAACCGGTCGCGACGATCACGTTCCTCGCGGCCAGCTCCGCGGGCGCAGCGCCGTCCACCCTGATCGCCCAGCCGTCGCCCGTCTTCCCGGCGAAGCTGCCGCGGCCGTGGAAGAACGCGATCTTGTTCTTCTTCATGAGCCACAGGATGCCGTCGTTGCTCTGGGCGACGACCTTGTCCTTGCGCGCGATCATGCGGCCGACGTCGATCGACAGCCCCTCGACGTCGATGCCGTGCTGCGCGAACCCGTGGCCCGCGTGCTCGTAGTGCTCGGACGACTGCAGGAGCGCCTTCGACGGGATGCAGCCGACGTTGGTGCAGGTGCCGCCGGGCGCGGGCTTGCCGCCCTCGCGCGTCCAGTCGTCGATGCAGGCGGCCTTGAAGCCGAGCTGGGCGGCGCGGATCGCGGCGATGTATCCGCCGGGCCCGCCGCCGATGACCACCACGTCGAACTGATCTGCCATGTTCTTCGACCTCGGTTAGCGGCCCGGGAACTGCCGCAGTCGGGGGTCCGACGCGCGATCGCGTTCGACCCGGCGCGTGCCGGCGCCGGTCAACGTGCCCACGCGTCGTTGCCCATGTCTCCGGGGCACGGTTCGTTCGGCTCGACGACGACGCTCGTCGTCTCTAGAGATCCAGCAGCATCCGCGCCGGGTCTTCCAGCGCTTCCTTGATCGCGACGAGCGAGAGCACCGCCTCGCGACCGTCGATGATCCGGTGGTCGTACGACTGCGCGAGGTAGTTCATCGGGCGCACGACGACCTGGCCGTTCTCGACCACCGCACG
>CALDKM010000142.1:0-9982 GCA_937898875.1 uncultured Pseudomonadota bacterium
ATCCGCCCGAGCTGCCGGTCGCGCAGCGTGCCGGCGAGATCGCCGCGGCGATCCGCGCGCACCCGGTGGTCATCGTGTGCGGCGAGACCGGCTCCGGCAAGACGACGCAGCTTCCGAAGATCTGCATCGCAGCGGGACGGGGCGAGCGCGGGCTGATCGGGCACACGCAGCCCCGGCGACTCGCCGCGCGCACGGTCGCGACGCGGATCGCGCAGGAGATGGGCACCGCGCTGGGAGGCGCGGTCGGCTACAAGGTCCGCTTCGCCGACCGCACCTCGCCGGGCGCATGGGTGAAGCTGATGACCGACGGGATCCTGCTGGCGGAGACGCGCGGCGACCGCGGGCTCCTCGCCTACGACACGATCATCGTCGACGAGGCGCACGAGCGCAGCCTCAACATCGACTTCCTGCTGGGCTACCTGAAGCGGCTCCTCCTGCGGCGCGACGACCTCAAGGTCGTGATCACGTCCGCGACGCTCGACGCCGAGCGCTTCGCGCGGCACTTCGGCGCAGGCGACGGCGCGAGCGCGCCGGTAATCGAGGTCTCGGGGCGGCTCTATCCGGTCGAAGTCCGCTATCGCGCAGCGGGCGGCGACCCGGACGACGAGACCACCGACGACGAGGAGGACGTAGAGGAGGCGATCGTCGACGCCGCCGGCGACCTGTGGCGCGAGGGCCCCGGCGACATCCTGGCGTTCCTGCCGGGCGAGCGGGAGATCCGGGAGACCGCCGACCTCCTGCGCGCGGACGTCAGGCGCCGGCCGTGGGGGGAGGCCGCGGAGATCGTGCCGCTCTACGCGCGGCTGTCGCCCGAGGAGCAGCAGCGCGCGTTCGCGCCCTCGCGCGGCCGGCGCATCGTGCTCGCGACCAACGTCGCGGAGTCCTCGCTCACGGTGCCGGGCATCCGCTACGTGATCGACACGGGGCTCGCCCGCGTCAAGCGCTACGCGACGCGCAACAAGACGACGCTGCTCAAGATCGAGAAGATCGCGCGTGCGAATGCGGACCAGCGGGCCGGCCGCTGCGGGCGCGTGCAGGACGGCATCTGCGTGCGCCTCTATCCGGAAGCGGACTACGAGGCGCGCCCCCGCTTCGCGGAGCCCGAGATCCTGCGGAGCTCGCTCGCGAGCGTGATCCTGCAGATGGCCTCGCTGGAGATCGGGCCGGTCGACGCGTTCCCGTTCGTCGAGCCGCCGCCGCCGCGCGCGATCGCCGACGGCTACCAGCTGCTCTCCGAGCTCGGCGCCGTCGACGAGGGCCGCGCGCTGACGCCGATCGGACGCGAGCTCGCGAAGCTGCCGCTCGACCCCCGCATCGGCCGCATCGTGCTCGCGGCGCGCGAGCGCGGCTGCCTGCCCGAGGCGCTGGTGATCGCGAGCGCGCTGTCGGTGCCCGATCCGCGCGAGCGTCCGCTCGAGAAGGCGCAGGCCGCCGACCAGGCGCACCTCCGGTTCCGCGACGAGCGGTCGGACTTCCTGTCGCTCGTGAACCTCTGGCAGTTCTTCGAGGCGCTCGCCGACGAGAAGCTCTCGCACCGCCGCCAGGTCGAGCGCTGCCGCCAGGCGTTCGTCAACCACCTGCGTCTGCGCGAATGGCGCGACGTGCACCGCGAGCTCACGCACCAGCTCGAGGAGGGCGGATGGAAGTGGAACGCGAAGCTGCCCGCCGCGATCGACGCGGCGCGCTACCGCGCGATCCACGAGTCGCTGCTCGCCGGGTTGCTGTCCAACGTCGGCCTTCGGGATGGAGAGACCTCTCCCCGGAGCGAGCTTCGCGCGCCTCCGCCCGGGGCGGCCCGTCGGTCGGCGGGCGAGGACTACGGAGGCCCGCGGGGCCTGCGCTTCAACCTGCATCCGGGCAGCGGCCTCGCGAAGAAGGGCGGGCGCTGGATCCTCGCGGCGGAGCTCGTCGAGACGACACGGCTCTACGCGCGCTGCGCCGCCCGCGTCGAGCCCGAGTGGATCGAGGCGGCGGCGGGCGACCGCGTCACGCGCGAGCGGTTCGACCCGTCGTGGGACCCGAAGCGCGGCGAGGTCGTCGCACGGGAGCGCGTGCAGCTCTACGGGCTCACGCTGGTGCCGTCGCGGCCGGTGTCGCTCTCGACGCTCGACCCCGTCCTCGCGCACGCGGTGTTCGTGCGCGAAGCGCTCGTCCCGGGCGAGCTCGCGACCGCGGGCGCGTTTCTCCCGCACAACCGGAAGCTCGTCGCCGAGGTCGCCGAGCTCGAGCACAAGGCGCGCCGCCGGGACGTGCTCGTCGACGACGAGGCGCTGGGGGCGTTCTACGCGGAGCGCGTGCCGAAGGACGTCTGCACGACCGTGTCGTTCGAACGCTGGCGCGCCGAGGCCGAGCGCAGGGATCCGAAGCTGCTGTTCCTCACGCGCGAGTTCCTGATGCGTCACGCCGCGGCGGACGTCACCGAGGAGCTCTTTCCCGAGAGACTCGACGTCGACGGCACCGGGCTCGTTCTGCGCTACCGGTTTTCGCCCGGCGATCCGATGGACGGCGCGACGCTCACCGTGCCGCTCGCGCTGCTGAACAGGCTCGACGACGCGCGGCTCTCGTGGCTCGTTCCCGGGATGGTGCGTGAAAAGCTCACCTGGTACCTCAAGGCGCTCCCCAAGGCGTTGCGCCACCGGCTCGTCCCGCTGCCCCCGGTGGTGACGGCGTTCCTCGAGGAGGTCCCTGCCGGGAGCGCGCCGCTCCCCGACGCCATCCGGACGTGGCTCAGGGGCCGGCTCGGCGAGGCCCCGCGCCCGGATGTCTGGGACGGCCAGCCGTTGCCAGACCACCTCTCGATGAACGTCGTCGTCGTCGACGCCGACGGCCGCGAGCTCGGCGGAGGCCGGGACCTCGCGGCGCTGCGCGAGCGGCTCGGCGAGGCCGCGAAGGCGAGCTTCGCCGCCTCGGGGCCGGCGTTCGGCCGGACGGGTCTCACGCGCTGGGAGTTGGGCGACCTGCCCGAGACGCTGGCGATCGCCACGGGCAACCAGCGGCTGACCGCGTATCCGGCACTCGTCGACGACGGGGCGAGCGTTTCGCTCACGCTCGCCGACACGCGCGAGGCGGCCGATGCGTCGACGCGGCGGGGCGTCGTGCGGCTGATCCGCCTGGCGTTGAAGGACGCCGCGGCTCGCTACGAGAAGGGGGCGCCCGGCTTCGCGCAGGCGGCGCTCCTGCTCAAGCCGGCGATTCCGACCGACCGCCTGCTTGCCGATGTCCTCGACGCGATCGCCGACCGGGCGTTCCTGGCCGACGATCCGGTCCCGCGTTCCGCGAAGGCCTTCGACGAGCAGGTGAAGCGTGCCCGGACCCGGCTGCCCGCCGTCGCCGATGCCGCGTTCCGCCTGCTTGCGACGATTGCCGGTGCCTACCACATGCTCGGCGGGAGCCTCGCCCAGGCGCCGCCGGGCACGGCCCGGCTCGCCGCCGAGCTTCGCGCCCAGCGCGACGAGCTCGTCCGTCCGGGCTTCTTCTCCGCGACGTCGTGGGCGCAGTTGCAGCACCTGCCGCGTTACCTCGAGGGGATCGACCGGCGCTGGTCGAAGGCGCGGGAGCGCCCCGATCGCGAGGCCCGCCATGCGCCCCAGATCGAGGCGTGGGCGCGGCGATGGCGCGAGCGCCGCGACCGGGACCGTGCCGCGGGACGCGAGGACCCCGATCTGGAGGCGTTCCGCTGGCTGCTGGAGGAGCTCCGCGTCTCGCTGTTCGCCCAGGAGCTCAAGACACCCGGTCCGGTGTCGCTGAAGCGCGTGGAGAAGGCCTGGGCGGCGCTGGAGGGCCGTTGAGGGGTCTCGGGCGGCATCCGCCGGCCGCCGACCGGTAGACTGGGGCCGTTGGCAGGCGAAAACCCCCTGTGCTACAGTGATTTGGCGTCCGCTGCTCCAGTGGTTTGGCGGACGGAAAGGTTGGCGAACGTCGCCGCCGTCCCCGGCTTCGGGCCCCGGGTGGCGCGGTTCCCTGCGCACCCGGGCCTCCTCGAGATCCACGCGTGAACGCGACGACGGAAGCGTCGGCGCGGCGTCCCCCGCCGCGCGAGATGGCGAAGATCCTGGGCGATTGCCGGGATCTCGCCATTCATCGTCTGTTGCTCGCGTTCTCGTCGATGCTCGACCGCGTCGGCGACCTCCTGATGGACCGCGCCTCCCGCACCGACGTGCGGGAGGAGCAGTCGCTCTACCTGGACTCGCGTGCGCTCCTGAAGAGCGAACGCCCGACGCTGATGGCCGAGTTCGAGCAGCGCCTGCGCCGGCGCGTCGACGACCGGATCGCCGGCAGGGTGGAGCCCAGGCAGGACTACGCCGACGTGGATCCGACGAAGCTCACGCTCGTCGACACCTCCGCGATGGACGAGTCGGTCGTCACCGGCAACATCACGCGCATCGTCGAGAACGCCTGCCACGACGAGCTCGCCGTGCTGAACCGCGGCTTCGGCCACCTGCTCGGACGGCCCGACCTCGAGACCGACGACAACCCGCTCGCGCCTTCGACGATCGTCGACGCGTTCACCGACGCGCTGCGCCAGGTCAAGACGGAGAGCCGGATCAAGTTCCAGATCCTCAAGGAGCTGAACCAGGCCTCCCTCGCCGACATCGCGTCGATCTACGGCGACATCAACCGCCATCTCGCGAATCTTCGCGTCGTGCCGGCGGCGGTGCGGCCCTCGATCGTCAACCGTGGCGCGGCGGCCGAAATTCGCCGCCAGCAGGCCGCCGATGCCCGCGAGGCGCGCGAGCGCGCGTCCGCCGAGCAGGTCGCCGCGGCCGAGGTCGACGTGATGGCGCTGTTCCGCCGGATGTTCGGCACCGCGGCGAGCGTCGGGCACGGCATGCCCGCCCAGGGCGGCATGCAGGCGATGCCTTCGGGCCACGCGGGGGCGTCGATGCCGGCGGGCGGCATGCCGATGTCGCCGGGAGAGGGTGCGGGCGGCGTCGCGGAATTCCCCGAGATATCCATGCCCGGCGGCCTGCCGCCGATCACGTTCGCGCCGATGGCGCCCACGCCGTCGGGGTACGTGCCGGGCGCGCCGATCATCGCGACGCCGATGCTGCACGAGGGCCTCACTCGGCTGCAGGCGGGACAGAGCGGCTTCGACCTGGGCGGCGGGGCCGTCGTCCAGTTCTCCGGGATCCCGGAGGGGCTGCACAACGTCCTGCGCGACCTGCAGGAGTCGCCGCTCGGCAGGAAGGTGAACCAGCTCGAGTCGATGACCATCGAGATGGTCGCGATGCTGTTCGACTTCATCTTCGAGACGCGCGACCTTCCGGACGGCATCAAGGCGCTGCTCGCGCGCCTCCAGATCCCGGTGCTGAAGGCGGCGATGCTCGACGGCGCGTTCTTCGCGAAGAAGACGCACCCGTCGCGCGTTCTCGTCAACGCGCTCGCCGAGGCCGGTCGCGGCTGGTCCCCGGAGATGGGCAACCAGGATCCGCTCTACCGCAGGATCGACGCGATCGTCCACCGGATCCTCGACGGATTCTCCGACGACCTCGCGATCTTCGACGAGCTCTCCGCCGACCTCGAGGATTTCCTCGCCGAGGAGGAGAAGAACGCCGAGGCGAACATCACGTCGTCGGCCGAGGAGATCAACCTCCGCGATCGTGCCGAGATCGCGGCCAACGTCGCGCGCGGCGAGGTCGAGCGGCGCATCGAGGGCTCGCCGTTGCCGAAGTTCCTCGCGGGATTCCTGCGCGAGCGCTGGCAGCCGTCGATGGCCCGCGTGTACGCGACCGCGGGCGACGACAGCGAGGCGTGGAGCGCGACGGTCGCCACGCTCGAGGACCTCGTCTGGAGCGTGCAGCCGAAGCGCACGTCCGAGGACCGCAAGCACCTGGTCGCCCTGCTGCCTTCCCTGCTCAAACGCCTCACGTCCGGTCTCCAGGGCCAGGTGTGGCCGCCGGACGCGCGCGAGGCGTTCATGTCGAACCTGGTCGAGGCGCACGCGGCGGCCGTGAAGCCGACCTACGCGCACGTCGACTCGCCGACCGCCGCCGTCGCCGAGGCCGCGAAGGCGCAGGCCGAGGTCGCGAAGGCCGCGGGCGACGAGCGCGCCGCACTCGAGGCCGAGGCGCTCGCGGAGGCGATGTCGCCCGCCGAGCCCGCCGAGCCGGTCGAGGAGCCCGCGGTCCTCGAGGACCAGTACCTCGAGATCGCGCGGAGCCTCGAGCGCGGCATGTGGATCGAGTTCGAGGCCGACGACGGCCACCTCGCGTTCGCGAAGCTCGCCTGGGTGAGCCCGCTGCGCGGCACCTACCTGTTCACGAACCGGCAGGGGCAGAAGGCGCTGTCGATGACTGCCGAGGAGCTCGCCGAGCGCTTCCGCGCAGACCGCGCGCGCCCGGTCGAGGCCGAGCCGCTGCTCGACCGCGCGCTCACCACCGTGATGGGCCAACTCGAGGGCCGACTCGCGCCCGAGCCGGCGTGACCCCGAACCCCGCATTCCCGCCGGCGATCGGCGTGGTCGTCGTCGGCGACGAGATCCTGTCGGGCAAGCGCCAGGATCGCCATCTCGCTCACGCGATCGAGACGCTGGGAGCGCGCGGCCTCTCCGTCGACTGGGCGCACTATGCCGGCGACGACGCCGGCCGGCTCACGGCGCTCTACCGCGACACGTTCGCGCACGGTGACCTCGTGTTCTCGTTCGGCGGCATCGGCGCGACGCCCGACGATCGCACTCGCCAGGCCGCCGCCGCGGCGCTCGGCGTCCCGCTCGAGCGCCATCCCGAGGCGGTCGCCGAGATCGAGGCGCGCTTCGGCGCCGAGGCGTATCCGCACCGCGTGCTGATGGCCGAATTCCCGGCCGGCGCGCGGATCATCCCGAACGCGTTCAACCGGATCGCGGCGTTCTCGGTCCGCGACCACCACTTCATGCCGGGCTTCCCGCAGATGGCGTGGCCGATGTTGGACTGGGTGCTCGCGACGCACTACCCGACGCTGAAGCGCGAGCCGCCGGTCGAGCGCGCGATCGCGGTGTTCGACGCGGGCGAGAGCCAGCTCCTTCCGCTGATGGACGAGAACGTCGCGCGCTTCCCGCGCGTGAAGCTCTTCAGCCTCCCGGCGTTCCTGCCCGGTGGCGGGCGGCGCATCGAGCTCGGCGTGCGCGGCCCCGCCGCCGACGCCGACGCGGCGCTCGCGCACCTGGTCGCCGGCGTGCGGGAGGGGGGATTCCGGTTCGAGCCGATCCCGGACCGCGGATGACCGGCATGGACGGCAGCGGCAGGCACTACGACGAGGTCGGGACGGGCGACACGTTCCGCCGGTCGCTCACGGTCACCGACACGCACCTCGTCGTCGGCGCGGGCCTCATCGGCGACTTCAACCCGCACCACGTCGACGATGCGTTCGCGAGCGGGACGCGCTTCGGCACGCGCATCCTGCACGGCGTGATGACGAGCGCGATCATGGGCGGCGCCGTCGGCATGATCTTCCACGGCACCGCCATCGCCTACCTCGAGCAGGCGACGCGATTCGTCGCGCCGGTGCGCGCGGGCGACACGCTCACGACGACGTGGACCGTCGTCGAGAAGATCGACAAGCCGAAGCACGGCGGTGGTGTCGTCGCGATGCGCGCGGTGGCCGTGAACCAGCGCGGCGAGACGGTCGCCGAGGGCGACGGCAAGATGCTCGTGCAGGCGACGCGATCGTGGCTCGCGTCGCACGGTGGCGGGGAGCCGGCGACGCGCTCGCCGCGGAAGAAGCCCCCGACGCGGAAACGGCAATGATGGGGTCGGAGCCGCAATTCGGTCTCCGCTTCGTCGTTCTCGAGAATGACGTGGGACCGGATTACGGCTCCGACCCCATGGCCGCCAGCGCGCGCACGCACTCGGCGACGAGCGCCGGCCCGCGGTAGACGAGCCCCGTGTAGAGCTGCACGAGCGAGGCGCCGCAGGCGATCTTCTCGCGCGCGTCGTCCCCCGACAGGATGCCGCCCACGCCGATGATCGGCAGTGCGCCGTCGAGCGCCTTCGCGAGCGTGCGAATGACGACGTTCGAGCGTTCGAACGTCGGACGGCCGGACAGTCCGCCGGCCTCGTCGCCATGCGGCAGCGACGCGACGCCGTCGCGGGCGATCGTCGTGTTGGTCGCGATCACCGCGTCGACCCGCCGCGCGACGAGCACCCGCGCGATGCCGCGGATCGCGTCCGATTCGAGGTCGGGCGCGATCTTGATCGCGAGCGGCAGCGCGCGGCCGAGCTCCTGCACCCGTTCGTCGCGCGCCTCGACGACGCGAGCGAGCAGCGCGTCGAGCGCCTCCTCCGACTGCAGGTCGCGCAGGCCCTTCGTGTTGGGCGAGCTCACGTTGACCGTCACGTAGCTCGCGACCGGCGCGACGGCGGCGAGGCACGCGAGATAGTCGTCGACGGCGCGGTCGTTCGGCGTGACCGCGTTCTTTCCGATGTTGCAGCCGAGGATGCCGCGGTAGCCGGACGCGCGCACGTTGGCGACGTAGCGCTCGACGCCGCCGTTGTTGAACCCGAGCCGGTTGATGAGGGCGTCCGCCTTCGGCAGCCGGAACATTCGCGGCTTCGGGTTGCCGGGCTGCGGTCGCGGCGTCACGGTCCCGGCCTCGAGGAAGCCGAAGCCGAGCGTCGCGAGTCCCGCGAGGTGCGCGGCGTCCTTGTCGAGCCCGGCGGCGAGGCCGACCCGGTTGGGGAAGTCGATGCCCATCACGCGCACCGGGTCGCGCGGGAGCGCCGGCGCGACGAACCGCGCCAAGCCCGACTTCGCGGCGGCGTCGAGCGCGGCGAACGCGATCCCGTGCGCACGCTCGGGATCGAGCGCGAACAGCGCGGGACGCAGGAACGGGTAGAGCATCGTTGCGCGGCGACGCGCGCGGGAGCCGGGTGGAGAGCGCGGCGATGATACCATCGGCCCGCCTCGATCCGCGCTCGTCCATGCCACGCTCCACGTTCGTCGTCACGCTCGCGGTCGCCCTCGTCGCCGGCCTCGTTGCGTCCGACGCCTTCGCGCAGCGTACGCCCGACCCGAAGCGCGGCGTGCCCTACGGCCCGCGCGACGACGTGCGCGCGTTCGCGGCCGAGGTGTCGGTCGAGACCGGCCTCGACCGGCGGAACGTCGAGCGCTGGCTCGCCGCGGCGCGCTTCCAGCCGCAGATCGTGGCGCTGATGTCGAAGCCGTTCGTCGAGCCGCCGAAGTGGTTCGAGTACATGCCGCCGTTCCTGTCGGCCGACCGGGTCGCCGGCGGCGTCGCCTGGTGGCGCGCGAACGAGGACGCGCTCGATCGGGCGGAGGCGAAGTGGGGCGTGCCTCCGGAGATCGTCGTCGCGATCGTTGGCATCGAGACGAACTACGGCCGCATCACCGGATCGTTCCGCGTGATCGACGCGCTTGCGACGCTCGCGTTCGACTATCCGCGGCGCTCGACCTTCTTCCGCGGCGAGCTGAAGGAGTTCCTGCTGCTCTCGCGCGAGCAGGGCTTCACGCCGCTCGTTCCGAAGGGCTCCTTCGCGGGCGCGATGGGCGTGCCGCAGTTCATGCCGGGCAGCTTCCGGCGCTACGCGGTCGACTTCGACGGCGACGCGCGCGTCGACCTGTGGGGCAGCGGCGCGGACGTGGTCGGCAGCGTCGCGAACTACCTCGCGCGGCACGACTGGCAGCCAGGCGGGCCGACGATCGTGGCCGCGGCGATCGCGGGCGAGCATCGCGATGCCGTGCTGCGGCGGCTCGACGGCGGTACGAGCGAGCGTCGCCCGCTGGAGGCCTGGGCCGGGGACGGCGTCGGCCCGGCGACGCTGGTCGAACCCGTCGACGAGCCGGTGGGGCTGCTGATGCTCGAGGAATCGCCGACGGACGCGAGCTACTGGATCGCCTACCCGAACTTCTACGTGATCACGCGCTACAACCGCAGCCGGCTCTATGCCTCCGCCGTGATCTCGCTCGCGGACGCGATCCGGGCGGCGCGGTAGCTGCCCCCGTGCGGCAACCGGGGTCAGATTTCAATCCGACCCCGGTTCGCGGTTCA
>CALDKM010000143.1:0-4566 GCA_937898875.1 uncultured Pseudomonadota bacterium
CGACAACCACCCCCTCGAGCTCATCGTGCCCGGCCTCCTCCCCGACGTAGACCCGCAAGGGCTACTCGAATACTCGGTCGTGTTCACCGACCGCGCGCTCAACCACATGTCGGGCGCGTTCCAGGGCGTCATGCGCGACATCGGCGCGACGCTGAAGCAGGTGTACCGCGCGCCGGCGGTCGCCATCGTGCCGGGCAGCGGAACGTTCGGCATGGAAGCCGTCGCGCGGCAGTTCGCGACCGGGCGGCGCTGCCTCGTGATCCGCAACGGCTGGTTCAGCTATCGCTGGAGCCAGATCTTCGATGCCGGCTCGATCCCCTCGCACACGACGGTGCTCAAGGCCCGGCCGGTGCAGCCCGGACGCGAGGCGCCGTTGGCGCCCCCGGCGATCGCCGAGGTCGTCGCGACGATCCGCCGCGAACGTCCCGAGGTCGTGTTCGCGCCGCACGTCGAGACCGCCGCCGGCATCATCCTGCCCGACGACTACCTGCGAGCCGTCGGCGACGCATCGCACGAGGTCGGCGCGCTGTTCGTCCTGGACTGCATCGCCTCCGGGACGATCTGGGTCGACATGGAAGCGACCGGCGTCGACGTGCTCATCAGCGCGCCGCAGAAGGGCTGGAGCAGTTCGCCGTGCTGCGCGATGGTGATGCTTTCCGCCCGCGCCCGGACCGCGATCGACGCGACCCAGAGCACCAGCTTCGCGGCCGACCTGAAGAAGTGGCTGCAGATCATGGAAGCCTACGAGAAAGGCGGCCACGCCTACCACGCGACGATGCCGACCGACGCGCTCGCGCGCATGCGCGACACGATGAAGGAGACGGCCGCGTGGGGCTTCGACCGTGCCAAGGCCGCGCAGCACGAGCTGGGGCAGAAGGTGCGCGCCCTGCTCGCCCGGCACGGCTTCCGCAGCGTCGCCGCCAGGGGCTTCGAGGCGCCCGGCGTCGTGGTGAGCTACACCGACGACCCGGAGCTGCAGAACGGACGCAAGTTCATCGCCGAGGGCCTTCAGACCGCGGCCGGGGTCCCGCTCCAGTGCGACGAGGGGCCGGATTTCCGCACGTTCCGGATCGGGCTCTTCGGGCTCGACAAGCTGCGCAACGTCGAGCGGACGGTCGGGAACCTCGAGAAGGCGCTGGAGCACGTGCATCCCGCGCACTCCCAGTAGCGCTTGTCCGCGCGGTCGGCAGGGTTCACGCCTGCAGCTCGCCGGGCTTCCGCCGCAGCGTGTCCGAGGGCAGTTCGCCGAAGCACGCCTTGTAGGCGCGCGAGAATTCGCCGAAGTGCCAGAAGCCCCAGTCGAGCGCTTCGGCCGAGACCGTCGTCGTTCCCAGCGTTCCCGCGAGCAACGCCTCGCGCACCCGGTGCAGCCTGACGCGGGTCAGGTAGGCCACGGGCGAAAGTCCCATCACTTCCCTGAACGCGTACTGCAGCGTTCGCTCGCTCACGCCCGCCGCCACGCAAAGGTCGCCCACGTAGAGCGGGTCGCCCGTATGGGACAACGCGTGGGCCTCGGCGATCCTCACGATCCGGCTCTGTTCCTGCCTGCTCAGGTCACGATGGCCGGGCTCGAAGTCGTGCGCCCCGCCCAGCGTCGCCAGCAGCACCTCGACCAGCTCGACGTGCGCGGCGATCCGTTCGGTCTCGCGCTCGTCGAACAGTGACGGCTGGCGCGCGGCGATTTCCACCAACCGCTTGCCCCACTCGAACAGCCGGCGGGCGCCCCCGTCGTCGGCCCGCAGCGTCTCCACGCCGCGCGGCAGGTGGAACTCCCCTTCGCGCCGGCGTGCAGCGAGATGGGCGCGCATCTCGGCCGGGAGAAGCAGGAACGCGAGGCTCTCGTAGCCGGCCTCGGCGACGAAGGTGGCGGCTGCGTCGGGCGCCGCCGCGAGCATCAGGCCGGGACCCACCGGCAATCCGTTCACGGTCCCGTTCGACCCGGGGCCGAACACGACGTAGGCGAGCAGGCCCGCAGCGGCGCTCGTGCGCGTCCGGATGCGGCGATTCGTCGCATGGAACACCACCGCGGACGCGCCGAGCCGGACGACGACCCGGCGCGCCCGGAGCGGCATCGGCTCGAGCTTGACGGCGTCGAGGTCGAGGAGCTCGATGCCTGCACCGGCCGCCGTCGGGTCGTCGATCTCGACCACCGAGACGGCGGGTTGTGCGTGGATGGGCGAAGGCGGCTCCACGATCGCGTTCTGCGGAAATCCGATAGACGTGCTCGCGCACGGCCGGGAAAGTGTACCAATGCCCGGTGCTCCGCCGGCGTCGAAGCGCCGGACAGAGGCGCGGGATCATTCGCTCCCGAGTCGACCCCCATCGACCGCCGGGGAAAAGTCGTACCGTCGATTGCGGCCGGACGGATCAACGTGAAACTGCAACAGGTGAGCGAAAACTGCTACGCGGTCCTGAACGAGCGCAACCGCGTGTGCGACGCGAACTCCGGGCTCATCAACCTGGGGGGCGGCGCGGTCGTCGACACGCAGTCTGACCTGCCCCACGCGCGCCGGATGATCGAGCTGTTCGGCAAGGTCTGGCGAGGGATGCCCAGGCGCGTGATCAACACGCACGAGGACGGCGACCACGTGTGGGGCAACCAGCTATTCGAGGGAGCCGAGATCATCGCGCACCGCACGGTCAGGGAGCTGATGCCAAGGGTGGCCGACCCGAAGGAGACCCGGCAGCTGATCAGGGGCGCCGATCGTTTCCTCACGCGCATGCTGCTCAAGGCGCTGCACCCGGGGGCGCTGGCCGTCGCCCGGCAGCTGCAGGAGGACTACGACTTCGAAGGCATCCGGCTGGAGCTCCCGACGACCGTGTTCGAGGAGCGGCACGTGCTGGATCTCGACGGCACCGAAGTCCACCTCGTCTACGTCGGGCCGTGCCACCAGATCGGCGACACGATCATCCACGTGCCCGGGGAGAAGGTCCTGTTCGCCGGCGACGTGATCTTCCGCGAGTGCACGCCCATGGGCTGGAACGGCACCTACGACAAGTGGATCGAGGTCCTCGATCTCATCATCTCGCTCGAGCCGGACGTCATCGTTCCCGGGCACGGACCGGTGTGCGGGATCGAGGGCGCGATGGAAATGAAGGCCTACCTGGAATACGTGCGCGAGGAGTCGAAGCGCTGCTTCGGGCAGGGGCTGAGCGCCCTGGAGGCGTCGAAGAAGATCGATTTCGGCCCTTACAGCGGATGGCGGGCGCCTGCGCGCCTTTACATGAACGTCGAGCGGGCCTACCGCGAGTTCCGCGACGAGGCCGCGGACGCACCGTGGGACCACGCGAAGACCTTTGACGCGGTCTACGACGTGGCAAAGGCCAGGGGGATCGAGGTCGAGTTCTGACTCGGCCGACGTGAACGAGGGACACCACCATGAAGCAGCCGATCCGTCTTCCTTTCCGATGGGAGCCATTTTTGGCGAGATGCCACCGATGGATGCTTTCTCTGGCGATGTGTGCCTTGGCGCTGTCAACTCCGGCCCGGGCGCAGGACGATCAGGCGGCCGAGCTGGCCAAGAAACTGTCGAACCCGGTCGCCAACCTGATCAGCGTACCGATCCAGTACAACTATGACAGCTACGGCGGGGCGAACGACGGTGCCAGGGCGAACCGTCTGGTGGCGCAGCCTGTGATCCCGTTTTCGCTGAACGAAGACTGGAACCTGATCACGCGGACCATCATCCCGTTCGCCGATCAGCAGGGCTTCCCGCTGGCTGCGATGAACCAATCAGGCCTGGGCGACATTACGGCGAGCCAGTTCTTTTCACCGAAAAAGCCGACCGCCGGCGGCTGGATCTGGGGGGTAGGGCCGGTTGAACTGCTGCCGACGGCTACCGACGATGTGCTCGGCACCGGGAAGTGGGGTCTCGGGCCGACGTTCGTGGTGCTGAAGCAAACCGGGCCGTGGACGGTTGGTTATCTCGGCAGTCACATCTGGTCGGTGGGCGGCGACGACAAGCGCAGCAACGTCGACGTCACGAACATGCAGCCTTTTTTCAGCTACACCACCGAGACACACATGACCATCGGCGCATTCACGGAAACGACCTACGACTGGAAAGGCGGGCAGTGGTCGGTTCCGCTGATCGTTCAGGCGGGGCAGCTGTTCAAGATCGGACCACAGATCATGCAGCTCGCCGTGGCCGGGAAATACTGGGCCAAGTCGCCGGATGATGGCCCGGAGGGTTGGGGCTTGAGGTTGCAGCTGACACTTCTGTTCCCCCGATAAGATGGATACGCGGCCCGCTCGAGTCATCCGAACGGAAAGCGCATGAAGACGCATCCAGGCAAGACATCGATCGTCGGCGAGACCATGGGTCACCGCCTGGCCGGGTACGACATCCAGGCCGAGGGATCGCGCGCCAGCGGCGTGCCCATGCGCAGTCGCGCGAAAACGTGAGCCCCGACGGCATCGCGCTCGACGCAGAGGGCGCCGTGTGGCTCGCCAACCCCGAAGGCAAGTTCGGCGTGATGCGGGTGCGCAAAGGCGGCGAGATCGTCGAGCGGATCGCGTTGGACACGGAGGGCTATGCGGTGATGCTGGGCGGGCCCGAACGCCGG
>CALDKM010000144.1:0-2241 GCA_937898875.1 uncultured Pseudomonadota bacterium
TGGGCGGCGCGCTCGAACCGGCGATCGCCGACGACGTCCGGGCGATGGCCGCCGCCGATGCGCGCGTGCGCTGGCTCGGCGCACGCCCGCATGCGTGGACGCGCCAGGCGATCCGGCGCGCGCACGTGCTCGTCGTGACCTCCCGCATGGAAGGCGGCGCGAACGTCGTCGTCGAGGCACTGACCTCGGGAACGCCGGTGATCGCGACGCGGATGTCCGGCAACCTCGGTCTGCTGGGCGCCGACTACCCGGGCTACTTCGAGGTCGGCGACGCGGCGGGGCTCGCCGCCGCGATCGAGCGCGCGGTGCGCGACCGTGCATGGCTCGACTCCCTCGAGCGGGCCGGGAGGCGCAGGGCGCGCCTGATGACGCCGGAGGCGGAGTCCGCGTCGCTCGAGGCCGTCGTCGCCGATGCCCTGTCGACGCCGCGCGGTAAGATATCCGTTTTGCGCGCGAACGCGTGCGGCTCCCGCCGGAAAGTGCCCCGATGAACGCCCCCGAGTCCTTCCCGCTGCGCCTCACCCAGTTCAGCCACGGCGGCGGATGCGGCTGCAAGATCGCGCCGGGCGTGCTGCAGCAGATCATCGCGAAGTCAGGCCCCGCGGTCCTGCCGAAAGCCCTGCTGGTGGGCATCGAGACCGCGGACGACGCGGCGGTCTACCGGATCAACGACCGCCAGGCGATCGTCGCGACGACCGACTTCTTCATGCCGATCGTCGACGACCCGTACGACTTCGGCGCGATCGCCGCGACCAACGCGATCTCCGACGTCTACGCGATGGGCGGCACGCCGCTCTTCGCTCTCGCGCTCGTCGGCATGCCCGTCGACAAGCTTCCGGTCGACACGATCCGACTCATCCTCGAGGGCGGCGAGGCCGTGTGCGCGCGGGCAGGCATCCCGATCGCCGGCGGGCACACGATCGACTCGGTCGAGCCGATCTACGGGCTGGTCGCGATCGGGCTCGTCGACCCGGCGAACCTGAAGCGCAACGCCGGTGCGAAGCCGGGCGACCGCCTCGTGCTCGGCAAGCCGCTCGGCGTCGGCGTCTACAGCGCGGCGCTCAAGAAGGGCAAGCTGTCGGAGGCGGGCTACGCGGCGATGATCGCCAGCACGACGAAGCTCAACACGCCGGGCGTCGCGCTCGGAGCGATGCCCGGCGTCCACGCGCTCACCGACGTCACCGGCTTCGGGCTCGCGGGACACCTGCTCGAGATCTGCCGCGGCTCGGGCGCGGGGGCCGTCGTCGACTTCGCCCGAGTGCCGCTGCATCCGGGCGTGGCCGACCTCGCGCGCGCGGGCCACTCGACGGGAGCCTCGGGCCGCAACTGGGGGGGTTACGGCGCCGACGTCTCGATCGAGACGCCCGACGCCGATCTGGTGCGCACGCTCGTCACCGACCCGCAGACTTCCGGCGGCCTGCTCGTCTCGTGCGCCCCGGAGGACGTCGACGCGGTGCTCGCAACGTTCGCTCGCGACGGGTTCGACAGGGCCGCGATCATCGGCGAGATCGTCGCCGGCGCGCCGCGCATCGTCGTTCGATGAGCGCGCGCGTCGCGCTGCGCATCGCGCTCGCCGTCGTCGCGCTGGCGATCGTGGCCGCGATCGTGTGGCAGAAGAACTATTCGCGCGAAGCGCGGATCGAGAGCGCCTACGAGTCCTGCATCCGGCAGTTCGGCGGCTCGGCGCCGGCGCAGAGGCCGGGAGTCGCGCCATCGAGGGGCGGCTCCGACCCGACGCTCGGCGAGTCGATCGGGAACGCGATGCAGGACCTCGTCAAGGGCGTGACGGCCGGGATGTCCGGCGCCGTGTGCGGTGCGGTCCGCGAGGCGTGCCGCGCGGACTTCGACGGCGCCGTCTGCCAGAACGCTCTCGCCGGATTCCACTGATGCCCGAAGGGCCGGAGGTGCGCCGCGAGGCCGATGCGCTCGCGCTCGCGATCGGCGGCAGGCCGCTCGTGCGCGTCGACTATCGCGTGCGCGGGCTCGCAAGCCGCGCGCGGCGGCTCGAAGGCGCGCGCGCGACGCGCGTCTGGTCGCGCGGCAAGGCGCTGCTGATCGCCTTCGATCGCGGCCTCGTCCACTACTCGCACAACCAGCTCTACGGCCGATGGCGGGTCGTCGACGCGTCGGCCGAGCCCGAACCCGGGCGGACGGTGCGCGTGGTGCTCGCGACGAAGCGGCGCGCGGCCATCCTCTACAGCGCGACGGAGGTCGCGCTGCTCGAACCGCCCGAGCTCGACG
>CALDKM010000145.1:0-4579 GCA_937898875.1 uncultured Pseudomonadota bacterium
CCTTGATCGCCTCGTAGATGCCGTCGAGGTCGTCGGAGACGGTCGTGAGGTAGCAGGACGAGAGCTGCGAGCGGTGCGTGCCCGAGTTGAACAGCGTCGGCGTCGAGCTCATGAAGTCGAACGTGGACAGCACGTCGTAGAACTCGATCGCGCGCGCCTCGCGGTCGACCTCGTTCAGCGCGAGGCCCATCGCGACGCGCATGAAGAAGCACTGCGGCAGCTCGAAGCGGCGGCCCGCATTTCCGTACTCCGCGTACTGGTCGACGAGGAAGTAGCGGTCGTAGAGCGTCTGGAGGCCGAGGTAGCCGAACTGCAGGTCACGCTCGGCCTCGAGCGCCGCGCCCAGCTTCGCCATGTCGTACTGGAGCAGCGCCTCGTTCAGGAGGCCGATCTTGACGCCGTGCTTCACGAAGCGCGGGAAGTACTCGGCGTACTTCGTCGCCATCTCGGCCTGAGTCGCCTCCTCGCCCATCGCTTCGTGGCGCAGTGAGTCGAGCAGGAGGCGCGCGGTCACGTACGAGTACGCGGGATCCTTCTCGATCAGCGTGCGCGCGGCGAGCACGACCGACTTGCGCACTTCCTCGATCGGCACGCCGTCGTAGAGGTCCTTCAGCGTCGCCTTCAGGATGCGGCCGGCGTCGGCGTCGGGCAGCCCCTCGCACGACGCCTTCACGAGCGCGGTGAGGCGCTCGAGGTCGAGCTTGCGGCGTTGGCCGTTCTCGACGACGGTGATCTCGACGTCGTGCGCCTTCGCGGCGGCCTCGCCCTTCGCGGCGCGCTCCTGCGAGCGCTTCTCGCGGTAGAGCACGTACGCGCGCGCGGCCTCGTGCTCGCCGCCGCGCATCAGCGCGAGCTCGACCTGGTCCTGGATCTCCTCGATGTGGATCGCACCGCCCTCGGGCTTGCGCTTCACCAGCGCCGAGACCACCGACTCGGTGAGCACGGTGACCTGCTCGCGCACGCGCGCGGACGCGGCGCTCTGCCCGCCGTTCACGGCGAGGAACGCCTTGGTCATCGCGATGGTGATCTTGGACGGCTCGAAGCCGACCACAGCGCCGTTGCGGCGGATCACCTTGTACTGCGCGAAGCGCGGATCGGCGCCGCTCGCCACGGGACTGCCAGGTTCGCCCACGATCAGGTCGTGCGATGGAGAGGAAGGCTGTGCCTGGGCGGAAGCCTGAGCAGCGATGGACATGGGTGCTTCTCCTGAAAAACTTGTCGTTGTCGTCTGGCGGACGCGGTGTTCGCCTGGTTCGGGACATTCCCGCAAACCCGCGTCCGTCGCGGCTTTCCGGGCGGTTCCCGCTTCGTGGCTTCGTGGCGCGGCGGCGGCGGCACGGGGTGGCTCACGAGGCGGGTCCGGAATCCGCTTATGAATCAGAATCTACTATATCTTGTGTTCAAGTGCCGGATCAACACCAAGCATAGTGGGTAGCCTGTGGATTCGCAAGGCGGGGCGCGCTCGCGGCAGGGACCGGCGAAAAGGGCAGGCAAAACAGGCTGCTGGCGCGCTCCTGCCGGTCTATCCCCGGGCTCTCCCGGGGTTGTCCACCGGGTTATCCACGGGAATCGCCGTTCGTCGGCGCGAAGGAGGCGTTGCAGATTTGCTACAGCAATTCATCGTGTTGCGTTGCGGTGCGCTTTGCGCGGCGATCGTGCACTGCATGACCAAGATCCGCGCCGGGCGTGGAGTTGCAACGCAGCATCGCTCGGTCGCGAAATTCCGGAAAACGATGCGGCGCACCGTTTTCGGGCGCGCCGTGCCGAAGTTGCTGCGAATATTCGCGCGCGCGGCTTTCGCTGCCGCCGCGACGCCAAGGACTCAGCCCGGGAGCCGGAACAACTCGCGCCCGGCGATGGCGACGACGGTGTCGTCGGGCGAGGGCGCGACGATGGCGAGGCCCGTCATCCGTCCGAACGCCGGCAGGATCGCGCGCCGGCGGCCGAGCACGAAGCAGGGCAGGCGGACGCTCTCGTCGCCGCGCCCCGAGAGGCGGACGCCGGGATGGACGTGCCCGCACAGCGCATAGCCGGTGCGCGGCGACACCGGCGCGTGGCACGCGAGGAACGGCGGCAGCGGATGGGGCTCGCGGACGACCTCGACGTCCCAGCCTTGCGGCGGGTCGCCGGCGTTCGCGTCGTGGTTGCCGCGCACGAGGGTGATCGAGAGCGACGGATGCGCGTCGCGCCAGGTCCTGAACGCCGCATCCAGCGCGGGCACGACGCCGGACTTCGCGTGCAGGAAGTCCCCGAGCACGACCAGCCGTTGCGCGCCGCTCGTCTCCACCAGCGCGGCCAGGCGCGCGAGATCGGCGGCCGTCGAGCCGCGCGGCACCGGCACGCCGCCGGCGCGGAATGCCGCCGCCTTGCCCAGATGCACGTCCGCGACGAACAGCGTGCGCATGCGCGTCCACAGGAGCGCGCGCTCGGCGAACAGCTCGACGGCTTCACCCCCGATCGTCGTCGGCAGGCGCTCGGCGTGGCGTGCGGGGGCGGCGAGCGGGGCGGCTGGCATCATCGTCGGGGCAACACTGGCTCCATCCGCGTGCGTGTCCCGATTGCGCTCGGCCACCGCACGATGCAGACTGCACCGGTCGTCCGGCCCGATTCTAATCGCAGGGGAGGCACCGGACGGATGCGATGCGCACGGAAGCAGCCGTGGGCACCGTGAAACGCGCGCCCCTGCGATTCGGGGGCACGATGCCGCGGTTCTCGGCGAACCTCTCGTACCTGTTTACCGAAGTTCCGTTCCTCGAGCGCTTCGCCGAGGCCGCACAGGCAGGCTTTCGCGCGGTCGAGTTCACGTTCCCCTACGAGTGGCAGGCGCGCGACGTTGCCGAGCGCGTCGCGCAGCACAACCTCGAGGTCGCGCTCTTCAACGCGCCGCCCGGCGACGTCGCGGCCGGCGATCGCGGCCTCGCGAGCGTGCCCGGCCGCGAGCACGAGTTCGCGGCGTCGATCGCGACCGCGCTTCGCTACGCGCAGACGCTGGGCTGCCGGCGGCTTCACGTGATGGCCGGCGTCGTGCCTGCCGACGCGGACGCGCAGGAGCGCAACCGTCGGCGGCGGCTCTACGTCCGGCACCTGCGGCAGGCATGCGAGGACGCGCTGGCGCACGGCGTCACCGTGACGATCGAGCCGCTCAATCCGCGCGACAACCCGGGTTACCTGCTGCACACGCAAGCCGAGGCGCACGCGATCCGCGAGGAGGTCGGCGCGCCGAACCTCAAGGTCCAGTTCGACCTCTACCACGCGCAGATCGTCGAGGGCGACCTGACCGAGAAGCTGCGCACGTGGATCGCGCACGTCGGGCACATCCAGATCGCCGGCGTGCCGGGCCGCCACGAGCCCAACGTCGGAGAGATCAACTACGAGTGGCTGTTCCGCGTGATCGACGACCTCGACTACGACGGCTGGATCGGCTGCGAATACCGGCCGCTCGACGGGACCGCCGCGGGACTCGCGTGGATGTACCGGCTCATCGACCGCAAGCGCGGCATGGGGAGCGGCGACGACTGATCCCGGCGGCGGGTCGACGCGGGTGCGACGCCGGCCTTCGAGTCGATCGACCGGGTGCAGGGCGACCGGCGGGACCGCCGCTCGCCACGCGGACCGCGGTCCCGGGACGACGGAATCGCCCGGTCCCGATAGCGCTGACAGGCCCCAGCCTCGGCGCGCGATACGCATGCGCGGAAACGCATCTTCCGACGCATCGAGCGAGGAGGGGGAGCGACTCGACGCAACCGGCCGCCCCCGTACCGGGTCGAGAAAGCCTAGGTCGCGCCCTTCTTCCCGGCGCCCGCGCTGCTCTTCTTCGCGTCCTGCCTGCCGAGCTCTTCCTTGGTCGGCTTGACCTTCTTCACCTTTGCCGTGCCGCCCTCTTCCGTCTTCACCTTTTCCTTCTTCACTCTTTCCTTCTTCACCTTCTCCTTCTTCACGACAGGCCCCGCCAGTGCCAGCTTCGCCAGCCGCTTGGCCTGCTTGGCTGCGACGTCGAGAAGTTTCCTGGTTTTCTGGCGCTGCCGTCGGGCTTTCAGCGTTGACGCGTGACTCATGTCGACCTCCGATGGATGAAAGATGGAATTCCGCGTCATTTTGATCGGATTCCGCGGTCTTGGCCAGCCGACCGAATCGGGCCCGGCAATCGGCCGCTGCGCGGACGTCCCGGCTCGGGTCGCGGGTGGCCCTGGTCGCGGTCAACCCCGGCGCGCCTCGAAGGCGCGTCCGGACGCGGTCGGCCCAACGACCGCTACAGGTTCACGCTCATCCCGCCGTCGACGTAGATCGTCTGGCCGGTGACGAACGACGCGGCGTCGCTCGCGAGGAACACGGCGATGCCGGCGAGCTCGCCGGGTTCGCCCCAGCGCTTCATCGGCGTGCGCAGGTTCACCCACGCGACGAACTCGGCGTTGTCGGTGAGCGCCCTGTTCATCTCGGTGGCGAAATATCCGGGCGCGATCGCGTTGACGCGGATGCCGTCGGCGGCGAGCTCGACCGCGAGCCCGCGCGTGAGCTGCCGCACGCCGCCCTTCGCCGTGGCGTACGGGACGATGTTGGGGCGGGCGAGCTCGCTCGTCAG
>CALDKM010000146.1:0-2979 GCA_937898875.1 uncultured Pseudomonadota bacterium
ACAACCAGGTCGTCTGGGGTATTCCCCATGTCTTCGCGATCTTCATGATCGTCGCCGCGTCGGGCGTGCTCAACGTCGCCTCGATCGGCTCGGTGTTCGGCCACACGGTCTACAAGGCCCGCGCGCCGCTCTCGGGCCTGCTCTGCCTCGCGCTCCTCGCGGGCGGCCTGTTCGTGCTGATGCTCGACCTCGGGCGGCCGGAGCGCGTCGTCGTCGCCGCCACGCACTACAACTTCCGCTCGGTGTTCGCGTGGAACGTGTTCCTCTACTCGGGCATGTTCGCGATCGTCGCCGTCTACCTGTGGACGCTGATGGAGCGCCGGATGGCGCCGTGGTCGAAACCGGCGGGATTCGCGGCGTTCGCCTGGCGCATCGTCCTGACCTCCGGCACCGGCTCGATCTTCGCGTTCCTGGTCGCCCGGCAGGCCTACGGCACCGCGCTGCTGATCCCGATGTTCCTCGCGATGTCGTTCGCATGGGGGCTCGCGGTGTTCCTGGTCGTCCAGTCGACGATGTACGCGTGGAACGGCCTCGTGCTGCCGCCGGAGATCGCCCGCCGCATGCGCAACCTGCTCGGCCTGTTCGTCGTGACCGTCGGCTTCCTCGTCGCGGCCTGCCACCTGGTGAACGGCTACTTCGCGAAGAACCTCGCGTTCGAGCGCTTCATCCTCGTCGACGGCGGCGTGTACCCGGCGCTGTTCTGGGGCCTCTACGTCGTCGCCGGCAGCCTCGTGCCGCTCGCGCTGATCTGGCGCCCGGGGAGCACGGCGCGCGACACCGTCGTCGCGGCGCTGCTCGTGATCGCCGGCGCGTTCGCGCTGCTCTACGTGTTCATCGTCGGCGGCCAGGCGTGGCCTCTCGACATCTTCCCCGGCTACGCGACGTCGAGCACGTTCGGCGACGGCGCGATCGCGTCCTACGCGCCGAGCGCGCCCGAGATCCTGCTGGGCGCCGGCGGCCTCGCCGTCGCGTTCCTGATCACCGTCGTCGGCGTGCGGGCGCTCCGGTTCCTGCCGCAGGACGACCTTCACGCGGCGCCGGCAGCGGCGCCCGCCGCCCGGTGAGCCCGGGCACCGCACCGGCGGCAGGCCCGGGGGAGGGCTCGTGACCCCTCCCCTGCGGTTCCTCGTCTCGGCGGCGCACAAGTCGTCGGGCAAGACCACGATCAGCATCGGTCTCGCCGCGGCGCTGACCGCCCGCGGCAGGTCCGTCCAGACGTTCAAGAAGGGCCCCGACTTCATCGATCCGATGTGGCTTACGGCGGCGAGCGGACGGCGCTGCCGCAACCTCGACCCGTGGCTCTCGCCCGACGACGAGATCGTCGCGACCTTCCGGCGCCACAGTGCGGGCGCCGACGTCGCGCTGGTCGAGGGAAACAAGGGACTCTACGACGGCCTCGCGCTCGACGGCAGCAACAGCAACGCGGCGCTCGCGAAGACGCTCGGGCTTCCCGTCGTGCTGGTCCTCGACGCGCGCGGCATGACGCGGGGCATCGCGCCGCTCATCCTCGGCTACCAGGCGTTCGACCGCGACCTGTCGATCGTGGGCGTCGTCCTCAACAACCTCGGCGGCAGCCGCCACGAGGCGAAGCTCCGGATGGTGATCGAGCACTACACGGAGGTCGCGGTCGTCGGCGCGGTCCACCACGATCCGCGGCTCACGATCGTCGAGCGTCACCTGGGCCTCATGCCGTCGAACGAGTCGGACGACGTGCCACGGCGGATCGCGGACCTCGGCGCCGCGATCGGCCGGCAGGTCGACCTCGACCTCCTGCTGTCGCGCATCGCCGTCGCGCCGCCCCTCCCCGCGCCAGCCGCGCCGACCGTCGTCACGCCGCCGCGCGCGCCCGTCGCGGACTCCGACATCAGGATCGGCGTCGCGCAGGACCGCGCGTTCGGGTTCTACTACCCGGACGACCTCGACGCGTTGCGCGCCGCGGGGGCAACGCTCGTGCGCCTCGACACGCTCGCGGACACGCACCTGCCCTCGGTCGACGCGCTGTTCATCGGCGGCGGCTTCCCCGAGCTCTATGCGCGGGAGCTCGAGGCGAACACCGCGCTGCGCGCGCGCATCCGCAGCGCGATCGACGCCGGGCTTCCGGTCTACGCCGAATGCGGCGGCCTCATGTACCTCGCGCGCTCGCTCACCGTCGCCGGACAGACCTCGCGGATGGTGGGCGCCATTCCGGGCGACGTCGTGATGCGCGAGCGCCCGGTCGGTCGGGGCTACGTCGTGCTCGAGGAGACCGATGCGTTCCCGTGGCCGTCCGGCGGCGGGGATCGCACGGTTCGCGCGCACGAGTTCCACTACGCGTCGCTCGAGAACCTCGCGCCCGACGTGCGCTGCGCCTACCGTGTGAAGCGCGGCCACGGCATCGACGGCGAGCGCGACGGCGTGGTCGTCGGCAACGTGCTCGCGTCGTTCGCGCACCTGCGCTCGACGCGCGAGCGCGACTGGGCGGCGCGCTTCGTCGAGTTCATCCGCGCGAGCGACTACCGGCAGCGCCGCGACGGCAACATCGTCTACCTCGCCCCGATGCGCGGACGCGAGGCACTGATCGTCTGAACCGCCGCGCCCGAGGCGCGTTTCGCCCCCCTCCCCGGAGAAACAATAGCCATGACCGTCGCCCGCGCCCACACCGATCACCACGTCGACGTCGGCGGCAAGCGCATCGCGATCGACAGCGAGGGCTACCTCCTCGACCGCTCGCAGTGGAGCCCCGAGTTCGCGCGCGCGCTCGCGAAGCGCGAAGGGCTCGAGCTCACGCCCGCGCACTGGGAGGTGATCGAGTACCTGCGCGACTACGAGGCCGAGCACGGCGTCCAGGCGCAGGTTCGTGTCATGATCAGGGAATTCACCGACCGGTGGGGCCCGGAGCGCGGCTCGAACCACCACCTGCACGACATGTTCCCGCGCGGCGGCCCGCAGAAGCAGGGCAACCGGCTCGCCGGCCTGCTGCGCACCAAGGGCGAGCACTAG
>CALDKM010000147.1:0-7230 GCA_937898875.1 uncultured Pseudomonadota bacterium
CGCGCGGCTGGCGCCACGCGCGCGCCACCGCCGCCGCCGCCGGCACGCCGGCCAGGAGCGGATTGCGATCCGACAGCATCCAGCGCTGCGCGCGCAGCGGATGAAGCTCGCGCAGCATCCGTGCGAGCCACTCGGGCACAGCATCGCGGACGGCGGGACGCACGAGCAGCTCGTAGGCGCGCTCGGTGAGCTCCGAGAGCGCGGCCACCGCCTCGAACGGCTTCTCGTCGACGCGGTCGTACTTCTGCAGCTTCTTCAGCGCCTCGAGCGAGCGCTCGTGCAGCGTCACGTCGTAAGTGACCTCGCCGTCGGCGTGCTGGATCTCGTGGATCTCCATCCCGTAGAGACCCGGCGGCAGCGTCTGGATGTACTTGAGCACCTCGAAGATCTGCGCGTGTTCCTTCTTCGCGACCTTGCCCGACACGAAGATGCCGAGGTGCCCGACGTCCTCGTGGATCAGGCCGACGATCGTCTGGCCGTTGGCCTTGATCTCGTCGGTCGACGAGTAGAGGTCCGCGATCCAGTTGAACGCCTGCTGCGGCGGGGTGATGTTGTCGCCCATCGACGCGAACACGATGATCGGCTGCTTGATCGACTTCAGGTCGAAGTAGCGGCCGGGGCCGAGCCGCGCCTCGCCCTGCGCGAGCTTGTTGCCGACGAACAGGTTGTTGACGATCCAGCGGATCTCCTCCTCGTTCAGCAGGTAGAACCCGCCCCACCAGCGCTCGAACTCGAGGAAGCGCGGCGCCTCGTCGTCGACGTCGTCGTAGAGGTGGTAGTACTTGTCCCAGACCGCGTTCGCCGGGTTGAGCGTCTCGAAGTTGGAGACGAGGTGCGCGCCGTCGAACTTCCCGGCGCCGAGGTCGCTCGCCAGCAGCGAGACCCATGCGCCGCCCAGCAGGCCGCCCGAGTAGCGCATCGGGTTGTCGCCGTCGTTGCCGGCCCAGTACGACATCGGCGCGCCGTTGATCACCAGCGGCCCGGTCATGTCGGGACGCGCGGCCGCGAGCATCATCACCGCCCATCCGCCCTGGCAGTTGCCGATCAGCGAGGGCTTCGGGCTCTCCGGGTGGCGCTCCGCGACGACGCGCACGAATTCCGCCTCGGCGTCGGTGACGTCGGCGAGCGTCTGGCCCGGCTCGGGCTCCGGGAAGAAGATCACGAAGTAGACCGGGTGGCCCGCGGCCAGCGCGACGCCGACCTCCGAGTCCTCCTTGAACCCCCCGATCCCGGGACCATGGCCCGCGCGCGGGTCGATGATGATGAACGGTCGCTTGCGCTCGTCGACCTTCACGCCGCGCGGCGGGACGATTCGAACCAGCGCGTAGTTGCACGGCCGCTCGTACGTGCGCGCGTCCGCCACCATCTCGTACCGGTAGTGCAGCAGCGGCGGCTTGCCCGCCTCCTCGTGCGCCAGCCACTGGTTGCCGCGCTCGCGGATCGTGTCCCAGTAGAGCGTCGAGCGCTGACCGGCGTCGACGAAGTACTGGAACCAGTCCGTCCACCACTGCTGCGGGTTGGCGCCGGGGAAACCCGACTGGATGTAGTCGGACTGTGCCTTGCGCACGCTTTCGCCGTACGTCGAGTACGCTTCCTTCACGCGGCGCGAAAGCGTTCCCGCGACGCTGCGCGAGATCGCCATCGACCGGTCGATCGTCTTGTTGATGTCGGCCATCGTGATGGTCGCCTCTGGAATCGGTTCTGCGCCTGGCGCGCCGGACGGCGGCAGGCGGTGCGCGGCATCGATATGTTGCGCCGCAGCAAAGGCTCACTCTACCACAATCTCCGGGGCTGGCAGTGCCGGCGATGCCCTTCGGGGCAAGGCCGCGGCGAGCGCCGCGACCGGGTATCTCAGAGTCCCAGCCAGGCGATCACGGCGCTCTCGACGTCGTGATTCGGCGGGACGAAACCCTTGTAGCCGACGGTATCGAGGGCGGCGGGACCGCCCTTCGCCTCGCGCAGGCCGATCAGCGCGTCGCGGATGCGCTGCTGCTCGCCCGCGGGCATCGCCGTCGAGACGATGAACTGCTTGATCGGGACCGGCCGCGACTTGAGGAGCACCTTGCCGCCCTTCTCGGTCCAGCCCTTGACCACCGAGTTCGCCGCGGTGACCGCGACCTGCGCGAAGTTGTTCTCCAGATAGAACGGGACCGCATCCTGGTAGCGCGTCGTGATGATCCGCACCGTCGAGGGCGCCGGGTCGCGCGCGGTGGTCGTGTCGACCTTCTCGGTGCGGAACATCGCGCGGACCATCCAGGCGGTGATCGAGTCGGGGTCCGGCGTGACGACCGTGTGGCCCTTGAGGTCGGCGATCGACTTGTACGGCTGGCCCGGGTTCATCAGCATCGACGCCGTGTACTCGGTGTAACCCGTCGTCCAGGCGATGGCCTTGTAGCGCCCGGCCTTGATCTCGGCCATCGAGACGTGCGCCGGGTGGACGAACGCGACGTCGAATTCCTGCGTGAGAAGCCCTGCACGGAGGTCGTTGTACGCGGGCACGAGCACCGTCCGCACGCGCCGGCCGGTCGCCGTCGCGATGACCTGGGCGATCGGCGCGAACTTGTCGCGGATCTCCTTCGGCGTCGCCTGGTAGGTGACGCCTTCCGTCACGGCGAAGACCAGATCGCCCTGCTGCGCGGACGCGGTCCCGGCGAGGGCGGTAGTGAACAGCAGCGCAGCGACGAGGCGGCGGATCATGGCGGGTCCGGCGGACGTTACGTCAACGGACAGAGCGCACGCAAGGTTCGTGCCCTGCGTGCCCGGCAAGCTCCGAAGTGTACGGCGCGGCGACCCTGTTCGCTACAGGGTCCGGGAGAGTCCCGACCGGCGGCGGTGCCGGAGGCGCGCGCTCAGGCGCGGTGGCGGAGCTTGCGGATCGCTTCCAACTGCGCGAGCGCGGACGAGAGTTCGGCCTCGGCCTGGGCGATCTCTTCCTTCGACGTCTTGTTCTGCATCGCCTCTTCGGCGGCCTTCTTGGCCTCGAGTGCGGCGACCTCGTCGAGGTCCTTCGCGCGGATCGCCGTGTCGGCGAGCACCGTGACGTGGTGCGGCTGCACCTCGAGGTAGCCGCCCTGCACGAACACCAGCTCCTCGCGCTCCTGGTTCGGCAGCTTCATCCGGACCGCTCCGGGGCGGATCTCGGTGAACAGCGGCGTGTGGCGCGGGTAGATGCCGAGCTCGCCCATGACGCCCGGCAGCACGACGAACTCCGCCTCGCCCGAGAAGATGTGCTCTTCCGCGCTGACGACATCCACCTTGATCGTGTTCGCCATGCTGAGACCCCGTTTCCAACCTGACACACCGGCATGCCCGGCGTCGCCACTTCATCCACCCGCATCGCAACGACGCGTGGACCGGTCGAGCGTCGGCGCACGCGACTTGCACAAAGCCATTTCCAACCCGACCCGCCGGCAAGCCCGGCGCCGCCACGTCATCCACCCGCATCGCAACGACGCGTGGACCGGTTGAGCGTCGGCGCACGCGACTTGCACAAAAGCCATTTCCAACCCGACCCGCCGGCAAGCCCGGCGCCGCCACGTCATCCACCCGCATCGCAACGACGCGTGGACCGGTTGAGCGTCGGCGCGCCGATCTTCGACCGGCCCGCCTCGTCGACCGCCGACGCTCCAACCGGATCGCGCGTCGGACCCCAGGTCCCTGCACGGCGCGGATCGAGATCTCCGCGCCGCCCACCGCAACACGCTATCGCAACTACTTGGCCTTCTCGGCGGTACCGCTCAGCTTCTTCGCCTTCTCGAACGCCTCGTCGATGGTCCCGACCATGTAGAACGACTGCTCCGGCAGCGCGTCGCACTCGCCGTCGACGATCATCTTGAAGCCGCGGATCGTCTCCTTCAGCGGCACGTACTTGCCCGGCGACCCGGTGAACACTTCCGCCACGTGGAACGGCTGCGACAGGTAGCGCTGGATCTTGCGCGCACGGGAGACCGCCAGCTTGTCGTCCGGCGACAGCTCGTCCATGCCGAGGATCGCGATGATGTCGCGCAACTCCTTGTAGCGCTGCAGCGTCGCCTGCACGCGACGCGTCGTCGTGTAGTGCTCCTCGCCGACCACGAGCGGGTCGATCTGGCGCGAGGTCGAATCGAGCGGATCGACCGACGGGTAGATGCCGAGCGCGGCGATCTCGCGGGAGAGCACGACGGTCGCGTCGAGGTGGCCGAACGTCGTCGCCGGCGACGGGTCGGTCAGGTCGTCGGCGGGGACGTACACCGCCTGAATCGACGTGATGGAGCCGGTCTTCGTCGACGTGATCCGCTCCTGCAGCTTGCCCATCTCCTCGGCCAGCGTCGGCTGGTAGCCCACCGCCGACGGCATCCGGCCCAGCAGCGCGGACACTTCCGTGCCGGCGAGCGTGAAGCGGTAGATGTTGTCCACGAAGAACAGGATGTCGCGGCCCTCGTCGCGGAAGCGCTCCGCCATCGTGAGGCCGGTCAGCGCGACGCGCAGGCGGTTGCCCGGCGGCTCGTTCATCTGGCCGAACACCATCGCGACCTTCGACTTCGCGAGGTCGTCCTGCACGATGACCTTGGCGTCCGACATCTCGTGGTAGAAGTCGTTGCCTTCGCGGGTGCGCTCGCCTACGCCGGCGAACACCGACAGGCCCGAGTGCTGCGTCGCGATGTTGTTGATCAGCTCCAGCATGGTCACGGTCTTGCCCACGCCCGCGCCGCCGAACAGGCCGATCTTGCCGCCCTTCGCGAACGGGCAGATCAGGTCGATCACCTTGATGCCGGTCTCGAGCAGCTCGACCGAGGGCGAGAGCTCGTCGAACGTCGGCGCCAGCTGGTGGATCGCGCGCCGCTCGTCGCCCGCGATCGGGCCGCGCTCGTCGATCGGCCGGCCGAGCACGTCCATCACGCGCCCGAGCACGCCGGGTCCGACGGGCACGCGGATGTTCTCGCCGGTCGCGCGCACCTTCATGCCGCGCTTCAGGCCGTCCGACGAACCCATCGCGATCGTGCGCACGATGCCGTCGCCCAGCTGCTGCTCGACCTCGAAGGTCAGCCCCTGCTCGACGAGCTTGTTGCTCGCGTCCTGCTCGAGGACGAGCGCGTCGTAGACCTTCGGCATCGCGTCCCGCGGAAACTGGACGTCGACGACCGCGCCGATGCACTGGACAATCGTTCCCTGGCTCATGAGTGGATCCTTCAGTCCGTCGTTTCGAATTTCCGTCCGCAGGCGGGCGTCGTCACACCGCGGCCGCGCCGCCGACGATCTCCGAAAGCTCCTTCGTGATCGCCGCCTGGCGCGTCTTGTTGTAGATGAGCTGGAGCTCGTTGATGATCTTGCCGGCGTTGTCGGTCGCCGCCTTCATCGCGATCATGCGCGCGGACTGCTCCGAGCCCATGTTCTCGGCGACCGCCTGGTACACGACCGCCTCGATGTAGCGTCGCATCATGCCGTCGAGCAGCGTGCGCGCGTCCGGTTCGTAGATGTAGTCCCAGGAGCCTCCCGCCGCCTCGGGCTTGACGAACTGGTCCGACGTCCCGAACGCGCGGTACTGCATCGGCACGGGGACGATGCGGCCGGCGCGCGGCTCCTGCTTCATCGTGTTGATGAACGACGTGTAGAACACCCACACCTCGTCGACCTCGCCCGCCAGGTACTTGTCGAGCAGCGCCTTGACCGGGCCGACGACGCGGTCGAGGTGCGGGCGGTCGCCCAGCTGCACCGCGCTCGCGACGACGTTGGCGCCCATCCGCGTCAGGAACGCGAGCCCACGGGTGCCGATCGCCACGTAATCGACGCCGAGGCCCGCGCCGGTCCACTCCTTGTGCTTCGAGAGGAGCAGGCGCAGCACGTTCGTGTTGAGGCCACCGCACAGGCCCTTGTCGGTCGAGACGACGATCGCGCCGACGCGCTTCACCTTCTCGCGCTTCGTCAGGAACGGGTGGCGGTACTCGGTGTTCGCCTTCGCGACGTGGATCACGATGTTGAACACGCGCTCCAGGTAGGGCCGCGACGCGCGCATCCGGTCCTGCGCCTTCTTCATCTTGGAGGCCGCGACCATTTCCATCGCCTTGGTGATCTTGCGCGTGCTCTGCACGCTCTTGATCTTGCCGCGGATTTCTTTCGAGCTGGCCATGGTTGCCTCGGTTGCGGTCCTGCGCCGGCGCTCGACGCGCCGTCGCGGGATGCGCGAACGCTACTGATCCCTGTCTTCCGATCCCCGACGGCTGATCAGAACGTCCCGGTCTTCTTGAAGTCCACGATCGCGGCGGCGAGCGCCTTCTCGTCGTCGGCGGTGAGGTCCTTGGTCTGCTCGATCCGCTCGTGCAGCTCCGCGTACTTGCTGCGCATGAAGCTCCGGAGCGACGACTCGAACGCGAGGGCCTTCTCGACCGGCACGTCGTCGTAGTACCCGCCGTTGGCCGCGAACAGCGTCAGCGCCTGGTCGGCGACCGACAGCGGCGCGTACTGCGACTGCTTCATCAGCTCGGTCACCATGCGGCCGCGGTCGAGCTGCTTGCGCGTCGCGTCGTCCAGGTCCGAGGCGAACTGCGCGAACGCCGCCAGCTCGCGGTACTGCGCGAGCGCGAGGCGCACGCCGCCGCCGAGCTTCTTGATGGCCTTCGTCTGCGCGCTTCCGCCCACGCGCGACACCGAGATGCCCGCGTTGATCGCGGGCCGGATGCCGGCGTTGAACAGGTCGGTCTCGAGGAAGATCTGGCCGTCCGTGATCGAGATGACGTTGGTCGGCACGAACGCCGTGACGTCGCCCGCCTGCGTCTCGATGATCGGCAGCGCGGTGAGCGACCCGGTCTTGCCCTTGACGGCGCCGTTCGTGAACTTCTCGACGTAGGCGGCGTTCACGCGGGCGGCGCGCTCGAGCAGGCGCGAATGCAGGTAGAACACGTCGCCCGGATACGCCTCGCGGCCCGGCGGGCGGCGCAGCAGCAGCGAGACCTGACGGTACGCCCACGCCTGCTTGGTCAGGTCGTCGTAGATGATGAGCGCGTCCTGGCCGCGGTCGCGGAAGTACTCGCCCATCGTGCAACCCGAATACGGCGCGATGTACTGCATCGCCGCCGACTCCGAAGCCGGGGATGCGACGACTATCGTGTACGCCATCGCGCCGTGCTCCTCGAGCTTGCGAACGACGTTGACGATCGTCGAGGCCTTCTGCCCGATCGCGACGTACACGCAGATCAGGTCCTTGCCCTTCTGGTTGATGATCGTGTCGACCGCGACCGCCGTCTTGCCGGTCTG
>CALDKM010000148.1:0-5010 GCA_937898875.1 uncultured Pseudomonadota bacterium
CGACCGGATCGCTCGCGGCCGCGCTGGGCGCGCTGCTGCTGCCCGCCGCGTGGCGGCGGCTCCGCCGGCGGCGCTGACGTTGCCGCGCCCGAAACCCTACCCGCCGGCTGCGAGCTCGCGCGCCAGCCGGTTGTGCCGCTCGAGGTGCGGCACGAGGTCGATCGTCGCGAGCCGCCCTTCGCACACCACGACGCGGCCGTCGACGACGCTCCACGCGACGTTCGACGGCGCGCAGAACACGAGCGCCGCGACCGGATCGTGGAGCGCGCCGGCGTAGCCCGCCTGGCGCAGGTCGAAGGCGACGAAATCGGCCGACATGCCCGGGACGAGCGCCCCGACGTCGTCGCGGCCGAGCACGGCCGCGCCGCCCAGCGTCGCGATCTCGAGCGCCTCGCGCGCGGTCATGGCGGCGGGCCCCGACCCCACGCGCTGCAGCAGCATGGCCTGCCTCGCCTCGCCGATGAGGTGGCCCGCGTCGTTCGACGCGCTGCCGTCGACGCCCAGGCCGACGTTCACGCCCGCGTCGCGCATCCGCCGCACCGGCGCGATGCCGGACGCGAGGCGCATGTTCGAGCAGGGGCAGTGCGCGACGCCGGTCCCGGTGCGCGCGAAGTGCCCGATGCCCTCGCCGTCGAGCTTCACGCAGTGCGCGTGCCACACGTCGCGGCCGACCCAGCCCAGGTCCTCCGCATATTGCGCCGGCGTGCGTCCGAACTTCTCGCGACTGTAGGCGACGTCGTTGTCGTTCTCGGCGAGATGCGTGTGCATCGACACGCCGTAACTCCGCGCGAGCGCGGCGGACTCGCGCATCAGGTCCCGGCTCACCGAGAACGGCGAGCACGGCGCGACTCCCACGCGCAGCATCGAGTGGCGTGCCGGATCGTGCCAGGCCTCGATCACGCGGCGCGTGTCGGCGAGGATCGCGTCCTCGTCCTCGACGAGCGCATCGGGCGGCAGGCCGCCCCGGCTCGTGCCCACGCTCATGCTTCCGCGCGTCGGATGGAAGCGGATGCCCGTCGTCGCCGCAGCCTCGATCGAATCGTCGAGGCGGCTGCCGTTGGGGAAGACGTACAGGTGGTCGGACGTCGTCGTACAGCCGGACAGCAGCAGCTCCGCGATCGCGGTCCGCGCGGACACGCGGATCATCTCGGGCGTCAAACGCGCCCAGACCGGGTAGAGCGCGGTGAGCCAGTCGAACAGCTCCGCGTCCTGCGCAAGCGGCATCGCACGCGTCAGCGTCTGGTACATGTGGTGATGCGTGTTGACGAGCCCCGGCAGCACGACGTGCCCGGCGAGATCGAGCACCTCGTCGGCGGTCGGCGGCAGCTCGTCCGGGGTGCCCACCGCCGCGATCGCGTTGCCTTCGACGTAGACGCCGCCGCCCCGGATTTCGCGGCGGCGGGCGTCCATGGTGACGAGCACGTCGGCATTTCTCGCGAGCAGCGTGCGCTTCATGCGCGCGAGCGTAGCATCTGCGGCATCGGGGCCCGGGAACGGCCGATGCGCCCGCAGGCGATCGCAGGGCGGCCCCGAGTCCCGCACCCCCCGGAGGGCGCGGCGCGTGACCCGGAGGGATGCCGTCAGACGGCCTCGCCCGCCGCATGACCCGACGACCACGCCCACTGGAAGTTGTAGCCGCCGAGCCAGCCGGTCACGTCGACGACCTCGCCGATGAAGTGGAGTCGCGGTACGTCGCGCACCGCCATCGTCTTCGACGAGAGCGCGCGCGTGTCCACGCCGCCCAGCGTCACCTCGGCCTTCGCGTAGCCCAGCGTGCCGGACGGAAGCACGCGCCAGCACGCGAGGTCGGCGGCGACGTCGCGCAGCCGCGACGCGCCCAGCTCCTTCATCGGCCTCGCGACGCGATGCGCGACGCACCATTGCTGCGCGAAGCGCTTCGGCAGCCGTTCGGCGAGCAGCGAGTCGAGTCTCGCGGCGGCGCGCGCGTGCTCCGCGAGCCAGCGCCCGGCGTCGATGCCGGGCAGCAGGTCGATCGCGAGCGGCTCGCGCCCGTCCCAGTACGACGAGATCTGCAGGATCGCCGGACCCGAGAGCCCGCGATGCGTGAAGAGCAGGTTCTCGCGGAACCGGCCGCCGCCGCACGAGATCTCGACGTCGGTCGAGACGCCGGACAGGTCGCCGTAGCGTTCGAGCGCGTCGGGCGCGAACGCGAGCGGGACGAGGGCCGGCCGCGTCGGCACGACCGGCAGCCCGAACTGCGCGGCGAGCCGGTAACCGAACGGCGTCGCGCCGATCGCCGGCACCGTGAGACCGCCCGTGGCGACGACGAGCGCGGCGGCGCGCACCGGGCCCTGCGGCGTGTCGACGCGCCAGAGGCCGCCCTCGCGCGTCACGCCGTCGACCGGGCAAGGCTGGCGCCATTCGACGCCGCCGCGGTCGCATTCGGCGCGCAGCATCCGGACGATGTCGAGCGCGGTATCGTCGCAGAAGAGCTGGCCGAGCTTCTTCTCGTGCCAGCGGATGCCGTGACGCCCGACGAGGGCGAGGAAGTCGCGCGGCCCGTAGCGGGCGAGCGCGGAGCGGCAGAAGTCCGGGTTCTGCGACAGGTAGCTCGCGGGCCCGGCACCGGCGTTCGTGAAGTTGCAGCGCCCGCCGCCCGAGATCCGGATCTTCTCGCCGACGCGATGGTAGTGCTCGATCAGCAGCACGCGCCGCCCGCGCTGGCCGGCCGTCGCCGCGCACATCATGCCGGCGGCGCCGGCGCCGATCACGACGACGTCGTAGTCCGTGCTCAGGGGGCCGCCGACAGGACCGATCGGGTAGGTGCCGTCGCGCGCGACGTCGGGACGCCTAGCCGAAGAATTCCTTCAGCTTGTCGAAGAACGTCTTCTGCTTCGGGCTGTGCGCGGCGGGATCCTGCTGGTTGATCGCCTCGAATTCGCGCAGAAGCTCCTTCTGCCTCGCCGTCAGCTTCACCGGGGTCTCGACCTCGGCGTGGCAGTAGAGGTCGCCGACGACCGAGCCGCGCACCGGGCGGATCCCCTTGTTGCGCAGGCGGAACTGCTGGCCGGTCTGCGTCTCGGGCGGAATCTTCACCTTGGCGTGACCCTCCAGCGTCGGGATCTCGATCTCGCCGCCCAGCGCAGCGGTGGCAAAGCTGATCGGCATCTTGCAATGCAGGTCGGCGCCGTCGCGCTGGAACACCGCGTGCGGCTTGAGCTGCACGACGACGTAGAGATCGCCCGCCGGGCCGCCGTTGACGCCGGCCTCGCCCTCGCCGGAGAGCCGGATGCGGTCGTCCTGGTCGACGCCCGCCGGTATCTTGACCGACAGCGTCTTCTGCTTGCGGATGCGTCCGGCGCCTTCGCAGGACTTGCACGGGTCGGCGATGACCTTGCCGGTGCCGTGGCAGTTCGGGCAGGTCTGCTGGATCGAGAAGAAGCCCTGCGAGACGCGGACCTCGCCGCGGCCGTGGCAGGTCGGGCAGGCCTTCGCCTGCGTGCCGGGCTTGGCGCCCGTGCCATGGCAAGGCTCGCACGGCTCCATCGTCGGTATGCGGATGCGCGCCTCGGTGCCACGCGCCGCCTCCTCGAGCGAGATCTCGAGGTTGTAGCGAAGGTCCGCGCCGCGGAACACGCCGTTGCCGCGCCCGCCGCGGCCCTGTCCCTGGCCGAAGATCTCGCCGAAGATGTCGCCGAACGCGTCCGCGAAGCCGCCGAAGCCCTCGGGGCCCGCACCGCGTGCGCCGGCGCCCGCGCCGAAGCCCGCCGACGGGTCGACGCCCGCGTGGCCGTACTGGTCGTAGGCGGCGCGCTTCTTTGCGTCCGAGAGAACCTCGTACGCCTCCTTCGCTTCCTTGAATTTGTCCTCGGCGCCCTTGTCGTCCGGATTTCGGTCCGGATGGTGCTTCATCGCGAGCTTCCGGTAGGACTTCTTGATGTCCTCCTCGGACGCGTCGCGGTTGACGCCCAGCACCGTGTAGTAGTCGCGCTTAGCCATGCCCCGTTGTCCCCTGCTCGACCCGTCAGCCCCCGTTCGAGCGGGCGAATGAAACGAACCTCACCAACGACAAAAAACCGGACCGCGCACGGGCGAGCCGGTTGGAACCGATCCGTCCGCGTTGAACGGCGCCATCGGCGCCGCTCGAACGCGGACAGATAGTCCGTCGTGCGGAGCGCGACGGACTATCCGAGGAAGGAAAGGATCGGAAACGCCTTACTTCCGATCCTTGACTTCCGTGTACTCGGCATCGACGACCTTCTCGTCGCCGTCCTTCGCCGCACCCGCTCCCTCGCCCCCGGCTCCGGCGGCGCCCGCCTCGGCCTGCGCCTGGGCGTACATCGCCTCGCCGAGCTTCTGCGCGGACTTGGCGAGCGCCTCCGTCGTCGATTCGAGCGCCTCCTTCGCGGCGTCCTTCTGCTTCAGCAGCTCCTCGGCGTCCTTCAGGGCCGCCTCGATCTTCGCCTTCTCGTCGGCGCCGATCTTGTCGCCGTGCTCGGACATCGACTTCCTCACGCTGTGCACCAGCGCGTCGAGGCCGTTTCGCGCCTGCACCGTCTCCATCAGCTTGCGGTCTTCCTCGGCGTGCGCCTCGGCGTCCTTGACCATGCGCTGGATTTCCTCGTCCGACAGGCCCGAGTTCGCCTTGATCGTGATCTTGGCTTCCTTGCCGGTCGCCTTGTCCTTCGCCGAAACGTGCAGGATGCCGTTCGCGTCGATGTCGAACATCACCTCGATCTGCGGTACGCCGCGCGGCGCGGGCGGGATGCCCTCGAGGTTGAACTGGCCGAGGCTCTTGTTGCCCGACGCCATCTCGCGCTCGCCCTGCAGCACGTGGATCGTCACCGCGCCCTGGTTGTCGTCCGCCGTCGAGAAGACCTGCTGCGCCTTCGTCGGGATCGTCGTGTTCTTCTGGATGAGGCGCGTCAGCACGCCGCCGAGCGTCTCGATGCCGAGCGACAGCGGCGTCACGTCGAGCAGCAGCACGTCCTTGCGCTCGCCCGCGAGCACGGATGCCTGGATCGCCGCGCCGACCGCCACCGCCTCGTC
>CALDKM010000149.1:0-3876 GCA_937898875.1 uncultured Pseudomonadota bacterium
CGGGCGCCCGTCGGGCGATCCAGTCGAAGAACTCGCCGTACCAGCGGCGCGAGTTCTGCGGCTTCAGGATCCAGTGGTTCTCGTCCGGGAAATAGACGAGCCGCGCCTCGACGCCCTTCGCCTTGAGCGTGTGGTAGTACTGCAGCGCCTGCGTGGCCGGCACGCGGAAGTCCTGCTCGCCGTGCACGACCAGCGTCGGCGTCTTCGCCCGCCCGACGTGGTGGTGCGGCGACTGGCGCAGGACGCGCGCCTCGTCGTCCCAGTGCCAGGCGCCCAGCTCGCGGTGGAACCACATGTAGCCGTCGGTCGCCATCATGCTCACCCAGTCGTAGCAGCCGGCGTGGCACACGTAGCTCGCGTAGCGGTCGGTGTGGCCGTTCATGTACGCAGCCATGAATCCGCCGTAGCTGCCGCCGGTCCCGACGAGCCGCGTGCGGTCGACGTAGCCGGCGCGCAGCAGGTGATCGGTCGACGCCTCGATGTCCGCGAACTCCTTCTCGCCGTAGCGCGCGACGATCGTCTCGAGGAACTTCTGCCCGAAGCCCGACGACCCGTGGTAGTTGACCATCGCGACGACGTAGCCGCGGCCCGCGAACACGTGCGCGTTCCAGCGGAAGTGCCAGACGTCGCCGTGCGCCGCGTGCGGGCCGCCGTGGATCGAGTGCATCAGCGGCCACTTGCGCTTCGGGTCGAATCCCGGGGGATGCACGAGCCACACCTGCACCGGCTCGCCGCCCCACCCCTTCACCGTGATCTCCCGCGTCTCGCCGAGCGCGTGCCGGGCGAGCAGCGCCGCGTTCGTCGTCTCGAGTGCGCGCTCGTCGCTGCCGTCCTCCGCGCACGCGAAGAGCGCCGGCGGATGCTGCGAGCTCGACCGGTCGTACGCGATCGTCGCACCGTCCTTCGAGAGCGCGAATCCGCCGACGGTCCCGCCGGTCACGACGAGCGTCGGGCGAGTCGCTCCCGCGGACAGCCGCCACACGCCGGTGCGTCCCCGATCCTCGGCGGTGAACAGCAGCGAGCGTCCGTCGGGCGCCCACTGCACGTGCCCCACCGCGCGGTCGAATGCCCTGCCGACCTCCCGCACGGGCCCGCCGCGCCGCGCGACCAGCTCGAGGTGGCCCTGGTCGACGTGCGAGCGTTCGGTGTCGTGCGACGTGTACGCGATCGCGCGTCCGTCCGGCGAATAGCGCGGCGAGCCGTCGGAGCGGCCCGTGGACGCGGTCAGCACACGCTTGCGCTTCGTGGCGAGGTCGACGGTGACGACGTCGGTCCGGTGCAGCATGCCGGGCTCGTCGGCGAGGTCCGCGGTGATCGCGATCTCGCGACCGTCCGGCGCGACGTCGAACTCCTGCGTCGACGGCTCCCAGGGCGGCAGCGAGAGGCCGGTGCCCGCGAGCGCGTCGCGGCAGCGGCCGGTCGCGACGTCGCAGACGAACACGTGCGGCTCCCGCCCCTCGGTGAGCCAGTGGTCCCAGTAGCGGTATTCCGCGCGCTCGGTCGCGTGGACCTTGACCTTCGTGTCCCTGCGCTCCTTCAGGCGCTTCGCCTGCGCCGCGTCGTTGCGCAGGTCCGCCCAGACCCAGGACACGAACGCGAGGCGCCTGCCGTCGGCGAACCAGCGCACCGACGCGCAGCCCGTCGCGAGGCTCGTCACGCGCCGCGCCTCGCCGCCGTCGGGCGCGATCACGTAGACCTGCGGAACCTCGTCGTCGCGGCGCTTCGCGGTGAATGCGATCAGGCGGCCATCGGGCGACCACGCCGGCCCGCTGTCCTTGTCGCCGGCGGTGAGCCTCCGGGGACGCGCGCCACGGGAGGGCCTCGTCGGATAGAGCCATAGCTCGGTCGCGCCCTCGTTCTTCTCCATCTCGAAGCGCGTGACCGACGCGCACGCGAGCGTACCGTCGGGCGACAGCGTGGGCGTGCCGATGCGGGCGATCGACCAGAGGGCGTCGACGGTGAGCGGCGGGCGGCGGGCGGGCATCGATGACGTCCTTGCGGGTACAATCGAACGACGATTCTAGCGCCGCGATCCCCGCGGCCCGCGCGCGCTCCCGATCTCTCCACGCGAATATTCCCGATGACCACGATGCCCTATCGCCGCCTCGGACGCTCCGGCGTCAAGGTGAGCGCCCTGTCCCTCGGTTCCTGGGTGACCTACGGCAACCAGATCGGCGTCGACGCCGCGCTCGAGTGCATGACCGCCGCCTACGACGCCGGCGTCAATTTCTTCGACAACGCCGAGGTCTACGCCAAGGGCCAGTCGGAGGTCATCATGGGCGAGGCGCTCGCGAAGGCCGGGTGGCGCCGGTCGAGCTACCTCGTCTCGACCAAGTTCTACTGGGGCCTCCACGACGGCGTCAACGAGAAGGCGACGCTCAACCGCAAGTACCTGCTGCAGGGCATCGACGCGTCGCTCAGGCGACTGAAGCTCGACTACGTCGACCTCGTCTACTGCCACCGTCCGGACCCCGAGACGACGATCGAGGAGACGGTTCACGCGATGCACGACATCGTCACCTCGGGGCGCGCCGTCTACTGGGGAACGTCGGAGTGGAGCGCGGAGGAGATCGCGCAGGCCTGGCACGTCGCCGACCGCCGCAACATGCACAAGCCCGTGACCGAGCAGCCGCAGTACAACCTGCTCCACCGCGACCGCGTCGAGCGCGAGTACACGCGCCTCTACCGCGACATCGGGCTGGGCACGACGATCTGGAGCCCGCTCGCGTCGGGCCTGCTGACCGGCAAGTACAACGACGGCATCCCGGCGGGCTCGCGCGGCACGATCAAGGGCTACGAGTGGCTCGTCGAGCGCGTGACCGACCCGGCGAAGCTCGCGGTCGTCCGGCAGCTCGCGCCGATCGCGCGCGATCTCGGCTGCACGCTCGCGCAGCTCGCGATCGCCTGGTGCCTCCGGAACCCGAACGTCTCGTCGGTGATCACCGGTGCGTCGCGCGCGTCGCAGATCACCGAGAACATGAAGGCGATCGATGTCGTGGACGCGCTCACGCCCGACGTCATGGCGCGCATCGACGCGATCCTCGCCGCGCGATCGCCCGCCTGAGCGCCCACGCGACCCGGAGCGTCCGAACGATGAACCCGCTCGAGAGTCTGCGCGAGGAGCAACGCTCCGCATTCCTCTACCGGGCCTGTGCCGCCGCGGAGGAAGGCACGCCCCGCGCGGAGCTGTTCCGCCGCCTCGCGGGCGAAGCCGAGGCGCAGGGCGCGATCTGGCGGGCGCAGCTGACCGCCCGCGGCGGCCCGCCGCCCGGGCCGTTCGAACCGGACGGACGAACGCGGATCGTCGCGCGCATGGTCGGCTGGCTCGGACCGAGGCGCCTGCGCGGAGTGCTGGCGGCGATGAAGGTGCGCGGCATGCAGATCTACACGTCTCCCGACGCCACCGCGGCCACCGTGCACATGACGCCCGTGGCCGGCGCGCCGCTCGAGCGCCGCCACAAGGGGCTGGGCAGCGGAGGAAACCTGCGCGCGGCGGTGTTCGGCGTCAACGACGGACTCGTGTCGAATGCGAGCCTGATTCTCGGCGTCGCAGGCGCCGGCGCGGACGCGAAGGCCGTCGTGCTCGCCGGCGTCGCGGGCCTGGCGGCCGGTGCGTTCTCGATGGCGGTCGGCGAGTACGTCTCGGTGCGGTCGCAGCGCGAGCTCTTCGAGTACCAGATCGGGCTCGAGCGCGACGAACTCGAGCAGTACCCGGAGGCCGAGGCGCAGGAGCTCGCGCTGATCTACGAGGCGAAGGGCATCCCGAAGCGCCAGGCCGAGCAGGTAGCGAAGCGCATCGTCGCCGATCCCGAGCACGCGCTCGACACGCTCGCGCGCGAGGAGCTGGGGTTGAACCCGGGCGAGCTGGGATCGCCG
>CALDKM010000150.1:0-3795 GCA_937898875.1 uncultured Pseudomonadota bacterium
CGTCGGCGTTCAGCACCGCCACGCCGCCGGCGGGAAGCGCGGCGACCGCGTCCGCGTGCTCGGCGGCGACATCCGCGACGCTCGCCATGAACTCCTGGTGCTCGCGCTGCGCGTTGTTGACGACGACGATCGTCGGCCGCGCGATCGCCGCCAGCTCGCGCGTCTCGCCGCGGTGGTTCATGCCGAGCTCGATCACCGCGGCGCGGTGGCCTTCGCGGAGACGCAGGAGCGTCAGCGGGAGCCCGATCGCGTTGTTGAGGTTGCCCGCGGTCGCGAGCGTCGCGCCTTCGCCCCAGGCCGCCCTCAGGATCGCGGCCGTCATCTCCTTGACCGTCGTCTTGCCGTTGCTCCCGACGACCACCGCGAGCGGCAGGCCGAAGCGCGCGCGCCAGTCGGCAGCGAGGCGCCCGAGCGCCGCGAGCGGATCGGGAACGGCGACGACCGGACCGGGAAAAGCGCCGCGCCCGTCCGCGACCATCGCCGCCGCGGCACCGCGGCCGAACGCGCCCGCCACGAAGTCGTGGCCGTCGAAGCGCTCGCCGGCGAGCGCGACGAACAGGTCGCCCGGCTCCACCGCGCGCGAGTCCGTCGTCACGCGCGTGAAACGGACGTTCGCGCCCTGGACGCGACCGTGCACCGCGCGGGCGGCGGTCGCGAGGTCCATCATGCAGCGCCCCGGCCGGCGAGCGCCTCGTCCACCGCCTGCGCATCGGAGAACGGCCGCCGCTCGCCCGCGACCTCCTGGTAGGTCTCGTGACCCTTGCCGGCAACGACGACGACGTCGCCCGGCTTCGCGTCGCGCACGGCGGCGGCGATCGCGGACGCGCGGTCGAGCTCGAGGAGCCAGCGGCGCTGCCCGCTTTCGACGATGCCCTTCGCGACCGCGCCCGCGATCGCCGCGGGGTCCTCGAAGCGCGGGTTGTCGGTGGTGACGACGACACGGTCGGCAAGCTCGGCGGCGACGCGCCCCATCACCGGCCGCTTGCCCGGATCGCGGTCGCCTCCGCAGCCGAACACGCACACGAGGTCGCAGCCTTCCGCCACCGCCGGCCGCATCGCCACGAGCACCTTCTCGAGCGCATCGGGCGTGTGCGCGTAGTCGATCACGACGAGCGGCCTGCCGCCGCCGCCGTGCCGCTCCATCCGTCCGGGCGGCGGCGCGGCGCGCGCGAGCGCGTCGAGCGCGCGATCGAGTCCCACGTCGCTCGCGAGAAGCGCGCCCAGCGTGGCGAGCAGGTTGGACACGTTGAAGGCGCCGACGACCCCCGTGTCGACCTCGCCGGGACCCCACGGCGTGGCGACGCCGAGCGAGAGCCCCCGCGGCCCCATCGCGACGCTCGTCGCGGCGACCTCCGCGTTCGCGACGCCGTACGACATCGCGCGCCCGCCGCGCCCGCGCACCTCGTCGATCATCCGCTGGCCGTACGCGTCGTCCGCGTTGATCACCGAGCACGCGAGCCCCGGCCACGAGAACAGCCTCGCCTTGGCGTCGCCGTACGCGGCCATCGAGCCGTGGTAGTCGAGGTGGTCGCGGGTCAGGTTCGTGAACACCGCGACGTCGAACGTCGTGCCGTTGACCCGGCCCTGGTCGAGCCCGATCGAGGAGACCTCCATCGAGACGGCCTTCGCGCCCGCGTCGCGGAAGCGCGCGAGCGTCTCGTGGAAGAGCGCGGCGTCGGGCGTCGTGTTCGCCGCCGGCTCGAGCGCGCCCTGGAGACCGATCCCGAGCGTGCCGATCACGCCGCAGCGCCGTCCGGAATCGTCGAGCCCCTGAGCGATCCACTGCGACGTCGTCGTCTTGCCGTTCGTGCCCGTGACGCCGATCATCCACAGGCTGCGCGACGGATGGCCGTAGACGGCGTCGGCGACGTAGCCGAGCTTCGTCGCGAGGCGGTCGACGCCGGCGTTGGGGACCTTCCACCCCGCGTTCCAGCGGAAGCCCTGCGACTCCCACAGCACGGCGCCGGCGCCGCGCGCGATCGCATCCGGGATGTACGCGCGGCCGTCGACGCGCGTTCCCGGCCACGCGGCGAACGCATCGCCCGCGCCCACCTCGCGGCTGTCCGACGTGATGCGCCGCGGCGCGCGGCCGAGGCGGGCAAGCACGGAGACGGGGTCGAATGCGGGCCCGGCCATCAGGTCTCCTCGCGCACCTCGCCGCCGTCGGGCGGGAGGATCACGTTGTCGACGGGCGCGTCGGTCGGCACGCCGAGCATCCGCAGCGCCGCGCCCGTGACGGTCGAGAACACGGGCGCCGCGACCGCGCCGCCGTAGTACTGGCCGGCCGACGGCTCGTCGATCATCACCGCGACGACGATGCGCGGATCGGACGCCGGGGCGAAGCCGACGAACGAGCTCACGTACCTGTTCGCGGCGTAGCCGCGCCCTTCGAGCTTGTGCGCGGTTCCGGTCTTGCCGGCGACGCGGTAGCCGGACACCTGCGCGCGGGGCGCCGTGCCGCCGGGCTGCACGGCGAGCTCGAGCATCCGGCGCACCGCGAGCGCGGTCTCGCGCCCGACCGCGGGCGATCCGGCGACCGGCGCGCCGGTCTTGAACAGCGAGACCGGCTTCAGCTCGCCGCCGCCCGCGAACACCGTATAGGCGCGCGCGAGCTGGACGAGGTTCACCGAGATGCCGTGGCCGTAGCTGATCGTCGCCTGCTCGATCGGCTTCCAGGTCTTGGCCGGGCGCAGCCTGCCGCTCACCTCGCCCGGGAAGCCGGTCTTCGGCGGCGCGCCGAAGCCGACGTCGGCCAGCTTCTGCCAGAGCGTCTGCGCCGGCAGGCCGAGCGCGATCTTCGCCGCGCCGACGTTCGACGACTTCTGGATCACCTGCTCGACGGTGAGCGTGCCCGCCGGGTGCGCGTCGTGGATCGTGGCCGGGCCGATCGTGAGCGTGCCGCCGCCGGTCGCGATCGGCGTCTCGGGGCGCACGGTCCCGGCGTCGAGCGCCGCGGCGATGGCGAACGGCTTCAGCGTCGAGCCGGGCTCGAACACGTCGGTCAGTGCGCGGTTGCGCATCCGGTCGCGCGCCGCGCGGTCGCGCGAGTTCGGGTTGTAGGCGGGCCAGTTGGCCAGCGCGAGGATCTCGCCGCTGCGCGCGTCGAGGATCACGAGCCCGCCGGCCTTCGCGCGATTCGCCTCGACCGCCGCCTTGAGCTCGCGGAACGCGAGGTACTGCAGGCGCGAGTCGAGCGAGAGCGCGAGGTCGCGCCCTTCCTGCGGCGCGCGGATCGACGCGACGTCCTCCACCGCCTCGCCGCGGCGGTTGATGATGACGCGGCGGCTGCCCGGCACGCCGGCGAGCCAGCCCTGCTGTGCGAGCTCGATGCCTTCCTGCCCGGCGTCGCGATCGCCCGTGAATCCCAGCACGTGGCTCGTCACGTCGCCGGCCGGGTAGTAGCGGCGGAACGCGGTCTCCTCGTTGAGCCCCCGGATGCGCAGCGCGATCGCACGCTCGGCGACTTCGGGCGACACGAGCTTCGCGACGTACACGAAATCGTCGGACGCTTCGATCCGCGATCTCAGCACCGCGGGCCTGACGTCGAGGACGCGCGCGAGCCGCGCGAGGTCCTCGGGCGAGAGCGCGAGCTGCCCCGGAAACGCCCACAGCGACTTGACCGGCGTCGAGACGGCGAGCGGCTCGCCGTTGCGGTCGACGATCCGCCCGCGGTGCGCGGGCAGCTCCAGCTCGCGCGAGTAGCGCGCCGCGCCGCGTTCCTGCAGGAACGCGTTGTCGAACCACTGCAGGTAGAGCGAGCGCCCGGCGAGCACCGCGAAGAGCAGCGCGAGCCCG
>CALDKM010000151.1:0-4083 GCA_937898875.1 uncultured Pseudomonadota bacterium
GGATGCCGACCGCGCGCTTGACCTCGGCAATCGTGCCGTACTCGACCGCGCCCGTGAACGCGCAGGCGCGCGTGCGCCCGTGGACGGCGAGCGCGGCGATGCCCGCCGCCTCGGCGATCCGCGCGACGCGCACGGCATTGCGCTGAGCCGGCGCGGGACCGGTCCGGATCTTGAGCGTGACGGGCACGTCGACGGCGCGAACGACCGCTTCGAGGATCGCCGCGACGCGCGGCTCGTCGGACAGCAGCGCCGATCCGGCCGCGACGCTGCACACCTTCTTCGCCGGGCATCCCATGTTGATGTCGACGATCTGCGCGCCGCGGTCGACGTTGTAGCGCGCGGCTTCGGCCATCATCGCCGGGTCCGCGCCCGCGATCTGCACCGCGATGGGAGCCGCCTCGCCGGCATGGTCGATGCGGCGCATCGACTTGGCGGTGCCTCGCAGCGCGGGATGGGACGCGACCATCTCCGACACCGCGTAGCCGGCGCCGAGCCGCTTGCAGAGCTGGCGGAACGGACGGTCGGTGACGCCCGCCATCGGAGCGACGGCGAGGTTGTTCGGCAGCGCGTAGGGACCGATGCGCACGGACGTTCGCGGGAAGTGCGGTTTGCGGCGGGACGCGGATTATACCGGCTTTGCGCGGACTGGGCGCTGCGCGGACGGACGCGCCGGGCGAACGCGCGTTCGCGGCGCGCGTCAGGCGCCGAACAGCATCGCGCGCGTGAACGTCCGCTTGAGCGGCGGCACGGCGTCGAGCAGCGCGAGCCCGATCCCCCGCGGCCAGCGCACCAAGGGCAGGTCGGTCCCGAACAGGTGCACCAGTCCGTGCGTGAACGCGACGCCGGCCCAGCGGTCCCGGCGCCTGCGGGCGACGTAGTCGTCGAGCATCGCGCGCGTCCCGATCGCCTCGCGCGGCGTCGAGGCGATCACGCGCTTCAGTTCCCAGGCATCGCGCAGGCCCACGTTGAACCCCTGCCCCGCCACCGGGTGCAGCGTCTGCGAGGCGTTGCCGATCGCGACGATGCGCGTGGCGACCGGCGGCCGCGCGAACTCCATCACCAGCGGAAACGACCTCCGCCCCCATGCGCGCAGGAAGTCCGATCGCCGGCGGCCGAATTGCGAGGCGAAGCACGCGACGAACGCGTCGTCGGACAGGGCGAGCATCTCCCGGGCGCGAACCGGCTCGAGCGTCCACACGAAGCCGTAGTGCTCGCCTTCGGGCAGGAGCGCGATCGGACCGTCCGGCGTGAAGCGCTCGTACGCGAGCCCGCCGTGCGGACGCGCCGTCGCGACCTTGCCGATCACCGCGACCTGGCCGTAGTCGTGGCGAACGCGCTCGATGCCCGCCAGGCCCGCGCCGGTGCCGTCGGCGACGACGGCGAGGCGCGCCTCGATCGCCGTCCCGTCGCCTGTCGGCCGCAGCAGCGCGCGGCCGGGCTCCGCGTCGACGCGTTCGACCGACGTGCCGTAGCGAACGTCGACGCCCGCATGTTCGAGCGCGGCGTCGAGCGCCGCCTGGAGCGCGATGTAGGACACGACATAGCCCAGCGCGGGCAAGCCGACGTCGCCCGCGTCGAGCACCGCCGTGCCGAAGCCGCCGGCCTGCGACACGTCGACGCGCTCGATGGGCGTCACGGCGCCCGCCGTCGCCGCGAGCGGCGCCCAGACCGACAGCCGCTCGAAGATGAGCCGCGCGCCGTGCGAAAGCGCGAGCGAGCGGTCGCCGCGCAGCGTCGCACCCTGCGACCGCGCATCGAGCGCCACGACGTCGATCCCGGCCCCCGCGAGCGCCAGGGCCAGCGCCGAGCCCGCGGGACCGGCGCCGACGATCGCGACGTCACGCATCATAGGTCAGGAGACAGAGGACAGAGGACAGAAACGGCGGCGTGAGGTGAGCGGCGGTAGGCGCGAGCGATCGCGCGCGAAGCGTCGAAAAGACATGGGCAACGCGCTGGTCCCCGTTCCGTCACGACCGGGCGACGGACGCTTCGGGCTTCATCCCGAAAAGCTCCAGGCGCGATCGCTCGCGCCCACCGGCGCGTGCCGGCCATCGACGCATCTGTCCTCTGTCCTCTGGCCCCTGTCACCTGTCCCCGCACGCGGCCTCGACCTCGGCCACCGTCTTCGGCGTCCGGCCGCTCAGGTTCTCGATGCCATCCGCCGTGACGACCACGTCGTCCTCGATGCGCACGCCGATGTCGGCGAAATGCCCGGGCACGCCGTCGCCGGGACGGATGTAGAGCCCCGGTTCGACGGTGAGCACCATCCCCGGCTCGAGCTTCACCGACTCGCCCTTCTCCTGGTAGTGGCCCGCGTCGTGCACGTCCATGCCGAGCCAGTGGCCCGCGCGGTGCATGTAGAACCGCTTGTAGCTCCCGCTCTCCAGCGCGGCGTCGAGCGGACCCTCGATCAGCCCGAGATCGATCAGCCCCTGCGCCAGCACGCGCTCGGCGACCTTGTGGTAGTCGTGGAACGGGACGCCCGGACGCACGGCGTCGAGGCAGGCGAGCTGCGCGGCGAGCACGAGCTCGTAGACGTCCTTCTGCGGACCCGTGAACCGGCCGTTGACCGGGAACGTCCGCGTGATGTCGGACGCGTAGCCGCGGTACTCGCAGCCCGCGTCGATCAGCAGCAGGTCGCCGTCGGCCATCTGCCGGTCGTTCTCGCGATAGTGCAGCACGCAGGCGTTCGGCCCGCTCGCGACGATCGACGGATAGGCGACCGCCTGCGCTCCGTTCTTCAGGAACTCGTGCACGAGCTCGGCCTCGACCTCGTACTCGTGCCAGCCCGGCCGCGCGCGCGCCATCGCGCGGCGGTGCGCCTCGGACGAGATCGCGCCCGCGCGGCGCATCAGTGCGAGCTCGTGCGCGTCCTTCAGCAGGCGCATCCGGTCGAGCGTGCCGCGCACGTCGACGATCTCGTCGGGCGCGGTCACGCCGGTGCGCACGCGCGCCCGCACGTCGTTCAGCGTCGCGGCGACGCGACGGTCCCAGTCGGCATGCATGCCGACCGGCGTGTAGAGCGCGGGCCGGTCGGACGCGAGGTCGGGCAGCATCCGGTCGAGCTCGCCGACCGGGTGCGCTTCGTCGAAGCCGAAGATGTCCCTCGCCGCATCCGGCCCGTAGCGGAAGCCGTCCCAGATCTCGCGCTCGACGTTCTTCTCGCGGCAGAACAGCACGTGCCGGTCGCCCGCCCCGTCGGCGACGAGCGCCACCACGGCCTCCGGCTCGGGAAACCCGGTGAGGTAGTAGAAGTAGCTGTCGTACCGGTAGGGATAGGTCGAGTCGCGGTTGCGCACGACCTCGGCGGACGTCGGCATCAGCGCGAGCCCGCCGCCCGAGTGCTCGCGCATCGCGGCGATCAGCGCGTCGCGACGACCGCGGTGGACCTGGTGGGCATTCTTCATCGGCGTGGGATGGGGAGGCGCCGCGGATTGCGACGGCGAGGCGTCGGATTATAGGGCGGACGGGCCACACGATGCGCCAGCGATGCGACCGGGTGCTCCCGCGATGCCCGCAGGCCCTAGAATCCGGCCATGCCTCACGATCGCACCGAGCCCACCGTCGGCGCCCCCCTGCGCGAGGCCAAGCAGTCGATGCGGACGGTCGTCGCGGCGGCGCGCGACGCGCTCGATCCGGCGTGGCGTGGGCAGGCGTCGGTCGCGCTCGTCCGGCGCATCGCGGAGCTGCCGACGTTCGTCGAGGCGGGCAACGTCCTGCTGACCGCGCCGTTCCGCAGCGAGTGGGATGCATCGCCGCTCATTCGCCTGGCCCTTGCCGAAGGAAAGATCGTCGCGCTCCCGCGTGTCGAGCAATCCTCCCGCATGCTCGAGATCAGGCGCGTCGTCGACCCGGCACGCGACATCGTCGCCGGCCATCGCGGCCTGCCGGAGCCGGACACGCGCTGCGAGCGTGTCCCCGTCGCGTCGATCGACTGGGTGCTCGTGCCGGGCGTCGCCTTCGACCGGATGGGCGGACGGCTGGGCTACGGGGGCGGCTATTACGACCGGCTGCTCCCGGTGCTTCCGGCGCGCGCCGCACGGGTCGCGGGAGCGTTCTCGGCGCAGATCGTCGACGCGGTGC
>CALDKM010000152.1:0-9010 GCA_937898875.1 uncultured Pseudomonadota bacterium
GCTTCGACGCGAGCCGCTCGCTGCGCTCGGCGTCGGCGGCCTCCGCGGTCAGTCGTTCGAGCGCCTGCTTCTCGTCGATGTCGGCGCCTGACCACGAGCCGGCGATGGTCGGCAGGTCGTGCGTCGAGACGCAGGCCGCGGCCTTCGCGGGATACCGGGACGGCTCGGCGAAGCCGGCGCCCTCGCGCTCGAACCACATCACCCGGGAGGACAGGACGTCGGCCGCCGCGAGCCGCTCGCGGAAGCCCTCCGGCACCGTGCCGAGGTCTTCGCCGACGACGAGGCAGCGCCCCCGGACGCTCTCGATCGCGAGCACGCCGAGGAGCGCGTCGAGCGGATATCCGACGTACGCGCCTTCCGCGGCGTCGGCGCCCTCCGGAATCCAGAACAATCGCGAGAGGCCCATCACGTGGTCGATGCGCAGCGCGCCCGCATGGCGCATGTTCGCCACGAACAGTTCGCGAACGGCAGCGCACGCGGACGCCGCCATCGTCTCCGGAATCGGCGGCGGAAGGTTCCAGACCTGGCCCGTGGGCGAGAAGGCGTCGGGCGGGGCACCGATCGACGCGCCCTGGGCGTAGGTGCCCGGGTTCGCCCAGGGTTCGGCGCCGTCCGGCGCGGCGCCGAGCGCGAGATCGCGAAAGAATCCCAGCGCCAGGCCGCTCGCCCGGGCGTGGGCGGCGGCCGCAGCCAGCTGGCGCTCCGCGAGCCACTGGAGGTAGAGCGCGAAGCGGACCCGGCGTGCGTGCCGACCGGCGAAGTCGGCTACGCGCGCAGCGTCGGGTCGGCGCAGATCGTCGGGCCAGCGCTGCCAGGGCTCGCGCGGATGCGCAGCGGCGATCGCATCGAAGATCGCGAACTGCCGCAGCGACAGGCCGCCGGCGGCGACGAAGCGATCGAACTCGGCGACCAGCGGATCCGCCCCGGAACGCCGCTCGAATTGCGCGAAGCACAGGTCCAGCACCGCCCGCTTGAGCTCCCACACGCCGGCGTAGTCGACGTGAGCGCGCGCGGAGAGGCCCGCGATGCCGGGACCGGATCGCGCGAGCAGCGCGCGCGCGTCCTGTGCGTCCGCGAGATCGGGCACCCGCTCGACGTCGACGTAGATCGGATCGAGGAATCGCCGGTCGGAAGGGTGATACGGACTGGCGCGCTCCCGATCCTCGGCGAAGAGCGCGTGCAGCGGATTGATGCCGACGACGCTGCCGCCCGCGCGGGCCGTGGCTTCGCCCAGCAGCGAGAGCGACGTGAGGTCCCCGATGCCCAGATCGCCGCGCCGGCGCAGCGAGTACAGGTGCGCGGCGAGCCCGAAGCGGCGCCCTCCTTCGCGGAGCTCGGGCGGCAGGTAGCAGCGGCCCGGCGCCACGACGACGCGGCATTCGACCGACGGATCGTCGTCGAATCCCAGCGTGTGGATGCCGATGGGCAGCGACGGCAACGCCAGGACCCGCTGCGTGACCTGGCGGCCATCCGTTGCCGTCACGACGTTCGCGGGGAGGTCGTCCAGCACGACGGGCAGGCTCTGCTCGGTGCCGTTCTCCTGCCGCAGCCGCAAGGCGGCGGTCCGGGAGCGTCGCCGTTCGTCGACCCCTGCGAAGGCCACGCTCGCGCGGGAGCCTTCGTGCGCCGTCACCATCGCAGGCAACCGCCGGCGTTCCCGGACATCGGCAAGCTCGGCGAGTCGGTCGCGCGCCTCGCCGGTCGTATCGGCGCGAAGCCCCATCGCCGCCAGCAGCGCGCGCCGGGTGTCGATGCCGACGACGTGGCGACCACCGGCCATGTCCCACCATTCGCGGGCGATTCCCGCGGCGGCGGCCAGCCGCTCGAGCACCTCGGGCTCGACGCCGGGGCGCCGGCGCCCGGGACCGATGCCGGCTTCTTCGACGAGGACGACCACCGATCGCGGCTCGAGGGCGCCGGATGCGTCGACGTCCTCGGGCGCGCCGTCGCGCCGCACCGTCGAACGCGACGTGTCGATTCGACGGCGCCACACGTGGCCGTCGCGCGCGTCGGGCCAGCGTACCGCGACGGGATCGTCTCCGGCATTGAGCGCCACGGCGACACGGTCGGCTCCGGCGTCATCGGATTCGCCGGCGTACAGGACCGCGACGAGGCAGCGGCCGTCGGTGTTGGCCCAGTCGCTGCCGCTCATCGCACGGCCATCCGGGTGCCGCCACTCGACGTCGGCGATGCCGCTCCCGTCCATGGGCGCGCCGGTGAGCCAGCGGTCTGCGCGCAATGCCGGGTGCGAACGCCGAAGGTCGACGAGCGCGGCGACGAAATCGACGAGATCGTCGTCGGCGTCTTCCCAGTCGATCCACGTCAGCGCGTTGTCCTGCGCGTACGCGTTGTTGTTGCCGCGCTGCGTCCGCCCGAGCTCGTCGCCCATCGCGAGCATCGGCGTGCCTCGCGAAAGCAGGAGCGTCGCGAGGAGGTTGCGCACGTCGCGGCCGCGCTTCCCGCGGACCGCGGGATCGGACGTCGGGCCTTCGACGCCGTGATTCCAGGAGAAGTTGGCGTCGCTTCCGTCGCGGTTGCCTTCGCCGTTCGCCTCGTTGTCCTTCGCGGCGAACGCGACGAGGTCCGCGAGCGTGAAGCCGTCGTGCGCGGTGACGAAGTTGACCGAGCACGACGGCGGCCGGGAGCGTGCCGCGAAGACGTCGGCGGAACCGGCGAAGCGCGTCGCCAGATCACCCGCGAGGCCCGGATCGCCGCGCCAGTATCGCCGAACCGTGTCGCGATAGCGGTCGTTCCATTCGCTCCATCGCGCCGGAAAGGCGCCGAGCCGGTGTCCGCCGGGCCCGACGTCCCACGGCTCGGCGATCAGCTTCAGGTCGCGCAGGAGGGGATCCTGCGCGATGGCCTGCAACAGTGGCGCCGCGGGATCGAAGCCGTCGTCGCCGCGGCCGAGCGTCGTGGCCAGGTCGAAGCGAAAGCCGTCGATGCCCGCCGCCGAGGCGTAGTAGCGAAGGACGTCCATCGCGAGACGCAGCACGGGCGCACGGTCCAGCGCGAGCGTGTTGCCGCAACCGGAGTCGTCGACGTACCGCGCACGATCGTCGGCGCGGGTGCGGTAGTAGGTCGCGTTGTCGAGGCCCCGCAGCGACAGCGTGGGACCGCGCGCGTCGCCTTCGCCCGTGTGATTGAGGACGACGTCGAGGATCACCTCGACGCCCGCCGCCTGCAGGGCCGCGACGCAGTCGCGCAGCTCGTCGATGCCGCCCGGCGCGAGCCGCGGATCGGGAACGAACAGCGCCGCGGGGTTGTAGCCCCAGTAGTTGGTCAGCCCCTGGTCCGCGATGTGGCGCTCGTCGATGGCCGCCGCGATCGGCATCAGCTCGACGGTCGTGATGCCGAGCCGCGTCAGGTGCGCGAGCGATGCGGGGTGGGCGAGGCCGGCGCAGGTGCCGCGCAGGGCGTCGGGGATGCCGGGATGCGTGCGGGTGAATCCGCGGACGTGCAGCTCGTAGAGGATCGTCTGCGCCCACGGCACCCGCGGACGTCGGGCGGCGGCCGCCGCCGGCAGGGGCGTCACGATTCCCTTCGGGACGAAGGCCGCGCTGTCCGTGTCGTCGCGAGTCGCGTCGTCCGCGGTCGCGCCGAACATCGCGCGATGCAGCACGAGCCGTCGATCGAGCGCCCTCGCGTAGGGATCGACGAGGAGCTTCGCCGGGTTGAAGCGGTGGCCGGCGCGCACGTCGTAAGGGCCGCGTGCGCGCAGCCCGTAGCGATCGCCCGCCGCGATGCCGGGAACGAAGCCGTGGAAGACGTCGCCGGTGCGCTCCGGCAGCGCGATGCGCTCGCGTTCGCTCCCGTCGGCCGGGTCGAAGAGGCAGAAGTCGATCCCGGTAGCGTGGGCCGAGAACACGGCGACGTTCGCGCCTCCGCGCTGCAGGGTGACGCCGAGCGGCTCGGGGTTGCCGGGGCCTGCGAAGCGCATCGGTCAGGCGGCGCGATGCGCGAGCAGCGCGCGGAAGAGTGCGGCGTATTCCCCGGCAGGCCGGGTCCAGCCCACGTCGGTCGCCATCGCACGGGATTGCAAGCCGCGCCACAGCGCGACGTCGCGCCGCAGCGTCATGGCGCGGCCGATCGCGAGCTCGAGGTTCGCGCGGGACACCGGTTCGAACTGGATTCCCGTGCCGGTTCCCGCGGCCGGCGCAGACTCGTTCGCGTCCTTCACGGTATCGGCAAGGCCGCCGACCCGCGCCACCACGGGAATTGCGCCGTAACGCAGCGCGCAGAGCTGGGTGAGGCCGCAGGGCTCGAAGCGCGACGGCACGAGCAGCGCGTCAACCGACCCCTGAATCAGGTGTGCGAGGCCCTCCTCGTAGCCGATCACCGCGGCGACGCGCCCGGGATGCCGCGCGGTCGCGGCGGCGAAGCCGTCCTCGAGCGGCTTGTCGCCGGCGCCGAGGAGAGCGAGCTGCGCGCCGTTGCGGACGACGAAGGGCAGCGCGTCGAGCAGGAGGTCCATGCCCTTCTGAAGCGTCAACCGGCTGACGGCCCCGAAGAGAAAGGTCGACGGCTCGACGTCGAGGCCCAGGCGTGCCTGCAACGCCGCCTTGTTGCCGGCGCGCCCGGCAAGGTCCCCGGCATCGAAGCGACGGACGAGATGGGCGTCGGTCTCCGGATTCCACAGCGCGTCGTCGATCCCGTTCAGGATGCCCGTCAGCACGTCCGCGCGATGGCGCAGGAGCCCGTCGAGCCCCATGCCTCCCTCGGGCGTGAGGATCTCCGCCGCATAGGTCGGCGACACCGTGGTGATCCGGTCCGCCAGCGCAAGGCCGGCCTTCAGGTAGCCGATCGTGCCGTAGTACTCGACGCCGTCGATCGCCCACGCGTGCGGAGGCAATCCGAGAGCCGCCAGCAGCTCGCGCGGGAACTGTCCCTGGAACGCGAGGTTGTGCACGGTCATCACGGTGGCCGGGCGCGGCGCGCCGGCGTAGTGGAGCAGGGCCGGCGCGAGGCCCGCCTGCCAGTCGTGGGCATGGACGATGTCGGGCGCGACGCCGGGCACGGTGCCACGGCCGATCGAGGCGGCGCACTCGGCGAGCGCCGCGAAGCGCAGCGCGTTGTCGGCCCAGGGCATGCCGTCGGGTCCGAGATACGGATTGCCGGGTCGAGCAAAGAGGTGCGGCGCGTCCAGCACGAGGAGATCGAGTCCTGCGGTGTGCGCCGCGAGCAGCCGCGCCGGCCCGCCGTGCAGGTGCGCATACGTGTGGATGGCCTCGGCCGCGCGCAGCGCATCGATCACCGCCGGGTAGCCGGGTACCAGCGTGCGCGTGTCGACGCCCTCGCGCGCGAGCGCGGCCGGCAGCGCGGCGGCGACGTCCGCGAGGCCGCCGGTCTTGACGAGGGGATAGACCTCGGAGGCGACGGACAGGACGCGCACGCGCTTCACTTCGGCAGGCGGTCGATCATCGGCTGCGTGATGAGGCAGATGCCGAGCGGCGTTCGGCGGAAGCGCGCCGCGTCGACCTCGGGATCCTCGCCGACGACGAGCCCCGCGGGAATCCTGACGCCGGCGTCGACGATGACGTTGGTGAGCCGTGCGCCCCGTCCGATCTCCACGTTGGGGAGGACGACCGCGTTCTCGACCCGCCCGTAGGAATGCAGGTGGACGCCGGTGAACAGCAGCGAGTGGTGCAGCGTGGATCCGGAAACGATGCAGCCGCCGGACACGAGCGACGAGATGCCGACGCCGCGCCGGCCGTCGACGTCGTGCACGAACTTCGCCGGCGGCGTGATCTCCGCGTAGCTCCAGATCGGCCAGTCGCGATCGTAGAGGTCGAGCGCCGGCACGACGTCGGTCAGGTCGATGTTCGCCTCCCAGTAGGCATCGAGCGTCCCGACGTCGCGCCAGTAGGCTTCGGCCTCCTCGCGCGACCGGACGCAGGAGACGGCAAAGCGATGCGCGACGGCCTTGGCATTCCTGACCAGGAAAGGGATGACGTCGCGGCCGAAGTCCCGGCTCGAGTGCGGATCGGCGGCGTCGCGTCTCAGCTGCTCGTTCAGGAACTCGCGCCGGAAGACGTAGATGCCCATGCTCGCCATCGCCCAGCCGGGCCGGTCGGGCATCTCGGGCGGATGCTCGGGCTTCTCGACGAAGGACACGATGCGGTCCCTGTCGTCGACGCCCATGATGCCGAAGCCCATCGCGTCCGCGACCGGCAGCTCGACGCAGGCGACGGTGACGTCGGCGCCGCTGTTGACGTGCTGGACGAGCATGCGCTCGTAGTCCATCTTGTAGACGTGGTCCCCCGCGAGGATGACGAGGTACTCGGGGGCGTACCCGTCGACGATGTCGATGTTCTGGAACACCGCGTCGGTCGTGCCCGCATACCACTTGTCCTCCCCGACGCGCTGGCTCGCCGGCAGGATGTCGAAGCTCTCCTTGCGCACCGGCTGCAGGAAGTTCCAGCCGCGCTGCAGGTGGCGGATCAGGCTGTGGGCCTTGTACTGGGTCGCGACCGCTATCCGACGGACGCCGGAGTTGAGGGCATTCGACAACGCGAAGTCGACGATGCGCGACTTGCCGCCGAAATAGACGGCGGGCTTCGCGCGCCTGTCGGTGAGCTCCATCAGCCGGCTTCCGCGACCCCCCGCGAGGACGTAGGCCATCGACGAGCGTGCCAGCGGCGTCGAGTAGGTCACCTGTTCCATGGTGTCGCCTTCGGAGGGTCTGAGCGATGAGGAAGGGCGCGCGGCATCACGCGCGCCCGTCGTGGACGAGCCAGAGGGTGCCGAGCGGCGGCAGCGAGACGCGGGCGTTGCAGGGGTAGCCATGGCTCTCGCCGGGCTGCGCATCGACGCCCCCGGCGTTGCCGCGGCCGGATCCGCCGTACGCCGCCGCATCGGTGTTGAGGATCTCGCGCCAGCGTCCCGGCAGCGGCAGACCTATCCGATAGCCTTCGCGCGGCACGGGCGTGAAATTCGCGATCGCGACGACCGGCGGCGCGCCGTCGCCACCGAAGCGGAGCCACGCGAGGACCGAGTTCTCCCGGTCGTTCACCTCGATCCAGCGGAACCCGTCCGGCTCGCAGTCCCGCTCGTGCAGCGCCCGCTGCGCGCGATAGAGACGGTTGCAGTCGCGGACGAGCGACTGCATGCCGCGATGCCGATCCGCGTCGAGCAGCGGCCATTCGAGCCCCGCTTCGAAGTTCCACTCCGGACCCTGCGCGAATTCCTGTCCCATGAACAGCAGCTTCTTGCCCGGATAGGCCCACATGAACGCGTAGTACGCGCGCAGCGAGGCGAACCGCTGCCACTCGTCGCCGGGCATCCTGGCCAGCAGCGACCCCTTTCCGTGCACCACTTCGTCGTGCGACAGCGGCAGAACGAAGTTCTCGGTGAACGCGTACATCAGCCCGAACGTCATCTTGTCGTGGTGCCATCGTCGATGCACCGGCTGCTGGTGGACGTAGGCCAGCGTATCGTGCATCCATCCCATGTTCCACTTGAACCCGAAGCCGAGACCGCCGTCGTGCGTCGGACGCGACACGGCCGGCCATGCCGTCGACTCCTCGGCGATCGTGATCGCGCCGGCGTGGCGTCCGTACACCGCCTCGTTGAGCCTGCGCAGGAACGCGATGGCCTCGAGGTTTTCGTTGCCGCCGTGGCGGTTCGGCAGCCATTCGCCGGCCTTGCGCGAATAGTCGAGGTAGAGCATCGACGCGACGGCGTCGACGCGCAGGCCGTCGACGTGGTAGCGGTCGAGCCAGAAGAGCGCGTTGGCGACGAGGTAGTTGACGACCTCCTTGCGCCCGAAGTCGAAGACTGCGGTGCTCCAGTCCGGATGAAAGCCGAGGCGCGGGTCCGCGTGCTCGTAGAGGGCCGTCCCGTCGAACCGCGCGAGACCGTGCGTGTCGACCGGGAAATGCGCGGGCACCCAGTCGAGGATCACGCCGAGCCCCGAGCGATGGCAGCGATCGACGAACCGGGCGAACCCGGCGGGTTCGCCGTGGCGGCTCGTGGGCGCGAAGAGTCCGATCGGCTGGTAGCCCCAGGAGGCGTCCAGCGGATGCTCGTTGACCGGCATCAGCTCGAGATGCGTGAAGCCCATGTCGACGGCGTAGGGCACGAGCGTGTCGGCCAGCTCGTCGTAGCCGAGCCAGCGATTGCCCTCGCCTCGCCGCCACGATCCCAGGTGCACCTCGTAGATGCTCATCGGCGCGCGCCTCGCCACGGGACGTCCCCTGGCCGCCATCCAATCGCCGTCGGACCACGCGAACCGGGCCGTGTCGCAGACGATCGAGGCGCTCGACGGCCGCAGCTCCGCGCGAAAGCCGACCGGGTCCGCCTTGAGCGGCAGCAGTGCGCCGTCGACGCCGATGATCTCGTACTTGTAGATCGCCCCATCGCGCAGCGCCGGGACGAAGATCTCCCAGACGCCGGTGTCGACTCGCCTGCGCATCGCGTGGCGGCGGCCGTCCCACGCATTGAACTCGCCGACGACGGACACGCGTCGCGCATTCGGGGCCCACACCGCGAAGTGCACGCCGGCGGTGCCCTCGTGATCGATCGGATGCGCGCCCAGGCGATCGTAGAGCTTCGCGTGCGTCCCCTCGCCCACGAGCCAGTCGTCGATCGGGCCGAGCACCGGCCCGTACGCATAGGCGTCGTCGACGGACCACGCTCCGTCGCGGTTGGCCGCGCGAAGGCGGTACGCGGTGCGCCTGGGGATCGCGCCTTCGAAGAAGCCCGCCGCGTGTCGGCGCGTCAGGGTGGCGAGCGTGCCGCCGTCGAGATCGACCGCATCGACGGCGTCGGCCCCCGGGACGAACGCACGAACGACGAGGGCGCCGTCCGCCTCGTGCAGGCCCAGCACGGCGAAAGGATCGCCGTGGCGGCCCTCGACGATCGCTTCGATCGCGCCGGGCGGCAGCGTCGTTGCCATCGGTCCGGTACTCAGGGGACGCCCGGTTCGGCGCCCCAGATGTCGCGCGCGTAGTCCATGATCGCCCGGTCCGCGGAGAACCAGCCCATCCGCGCCGTGTTGAGGATCGCCTTG
>CALDKM010000153.1:0-14451 GCA_937898875.1 uncultured Pseudomonadota bacterium
GGCGTTCTGAGCGCCCGCCGGGGCTGCGGCGCTCGCACCGGCGGTGCGGGCGACATCCGCCGTTCCGCGTGCGCCATCGCCGGACGATGCGGCAGGATCGGCCGGCGTCGTCGCGCAGCCCGCGAGCGCAATCGAGAGTGCGCCGAGCGTCAGGACGAACGGGCGGGAAAGGACACGGAGCATGGACACCTCGGGGACGGGAGTGCTTCGTCAGGCCGCGAGCTCGCCGCGCAGCGAGTGCGGCAGCGCGGCCGTGACGACGACGTCGACGTAGCGGCCGACGAGCGCGGGCTCGCCGGCGAAATTGACGACGCGGTTGTTGTCGGTGCGCGCGGACAGCTCCTGCGCGTCACGGGTCGATCGGCCGGTGACGAGGACGCGCTGCCGCGTGCCCGTCATGGCGGCGGACGCGGCGAGGAATTGCGCGTCGATCGCGGCCTGCAGGCGCTCGAGACGCGTCTGCGCGACGTCGCGCGGCACCGGGTCGGGCAGCTCGGCCGCGGGCGTGCCGGGCCGCGGCGAGTAGAGGAAGATGAACGCGCCGTCGAAGCGCACGTCCTCGACGAGCTTCATCGTCCGCTCGAAGTCGTCGTCGGTCTCGCCCGGAAAACCCACGATGAAGTCCGACGACAACGACAGGCCCGGCCGCGCCGCTCGGAGCTTGCGCACGATCGACTTGTACTCGAGCGCCGTGTAGCCGCGCTTCATCGCCGCGAGGATGCGGTCGGATCCCGACTGGACCGGCAGGTGCAGCTGCGACACGAGCTTGTCCACGCTGCGGTAGACGTCGACGAGCCGCGGCGTCATCTCCTTCGGGTGCGACGTCGTGTAGCGGATGCGCTCGATGCCGGGCACCTCGGCGACGTGCTCGACCAGCGTCGCGAAGTCGGCGATCGCGTCGGTGCCGTCGATCGCACCGCGGTAGGCATTGACGTTCTGGCCGAGCAGCGTCACCTCCCCCACGCCCTGCAGCGCGAGGTCGGCGACCTCGGTCAGCACGTCGTCTAGCGGGCGCGAGACCTCCTCGCCGCGCGTGTAGGGAACGACGCAGAACGTGCAGTACTTGCTGCAACCCTCCATGATCGAGACGAACGCGCTCGAGCCCTCGACGCGCGGCGGCGGCAGGTGATCGAACTTCTCGATCTCGGGGAAGCTCGTGTCGACCTGCGCTCGCCCGGTCTCGCGGCGCGCGCGGATCAGGTCGGGCAGGCGGTGCAGCGTCTGCGGGCCGAACACGACGTCGACGTAGGGCGCGCGCTTCACGATCGCGCCGCCCTCCTGCGAGGCGACGCAGCCGCCGACGCCGATGATCACGTCGGGGCGCGCGGCCTTGATCGCGCGCACGCGGCCCAGGTCGTGGAACACGCGCTCCTGCGCCTTCTCGCGCACCGAGCAGGTGTTGAACAGGATGACGTCCGCGTCCTCGGGACGGTCGGTCGGCTCGAGGCCGTCCGATGCGGCGAGCACGTCGGCCATGCGGTCCGAGTCGTACTCGTTCATCTGGCATCCGAACGTGCGGATGTAGAGCTTGCGCGTCACGTGGCGTCGGCGCCGGGGCCGGGGATAGCCGGGGGGCGCCGTGGGGGCCGAAGGGGCGGCGAGTATAGCAGGGGGCCGGCACGCCGGCCGTGCGGTATCATCGGCGTCGCAGGTGTCCGCCGCGGTGTTCTTCGCGGCGGGTGAAACGGGAATGCGGTGACGCTTCCGGCGCTCGAGCGCCGGCGCGGATTCCGCGGCTGCCCCCGCAACGGTAAGCCCTCGAGGGCCGTCCACTGGCCACTGCCGCGACGAAGCGGCGGGAAGGCGGACGGCCCGCATGGCGAGCCCGGAGACCGGCCTGCGACCGTGCCGCCTTCGCTCCTCCGGGACGCGAGCGTGCGCGGCCCATGAGCGCGGCGCGGGACGGTGCCGACGCGGTCGCCGCCGTGTCGCGCATCGCGCACGTCCTCCTCCGCGTCGAAGCCCTTCCGCACCGCAGGTCCGTCACCACGGCCGGGCGGGGAAGCCCGGCCACACGCGGAAGGTGCGTCCCATGTCCCGACCCGTTCCGGCCCGCCGCACGCGCGATCGCGTCGTGCGCCTGTCCACGCTCGCCGCGACCGCGGCCCTCGCAGGTGCCGATGCGCTCGCGCAGCCCGCCGCGATCAGGTCCGCGACGCTCGATCCGGTCGTCGTCACCGCGGCGCGCAGCCCGCAGTCGATCGCCGACCTCGTCGCCGACGTCACGGTGATCGGTCCCGACGAGATCGCGAGGAGCGGCGCCGACAGTCTCGCCGCGCTGCTCTCGCGGCAGCCCGGCATCGAGATCGTGAACAACGGCGGGCCGGGTGCCACGACCGGCGTGTTCATCCGCGGCGCGAACCGCGGCCAGACGGTCGTGCTGCTCGACGGGCTCCGGATCGGCTCGTCGACGGTGGGCGCCGCGTCGTTCGAGGCGATCCCTCTCGACCAGATCGAGCGCATCGAGATCCTGCGCGGACCCGCGTCGTCGCTCTACGGCGCCGACGCGATCGGCGGCGTGATACAGATCTTCACGCGGCGCGGCGGCTCGTCGCTGGCGGCGAACGCGAGCGTCGGCTACGGCAGCTACGCGACGGCGACCGGCGCGGCCGGCGTATCGGGGACGTCGGGACCGTTCCGCTACTCGCTGCAGGTCGGCGGGCGACGGAGCGACGGCTTCAACGCGGTGGCGAATCCGGCGAACTTCTCGTGGAATCCCGACCGCGACGGCTACGAAGCCGCGAACGCGACCGTGTCGGCGAGCTTCGACTGGGCGAAGGACCAGACGCTCGGTGCGCGATATTTCCGGAACCGGCTCGACAACCGGTTCGACGCTTCCACCGGCCACGACGACCGCACGGTCACGGTCCTGGACGCGTGGCAGGTCGAGAGCCGCAACCGCCTGACGCCCGCGTGGAGCTGGACGATCGTGGCAGGACGGACCGGCGACGACTCGAAGTCGAGCACCGAGTACGGCGAGTACGACTACCGCACGCGCGATACCCAGTACCGGTGGCAGCACGACATCGTGCTCCCGGCCGGCGACCTGTCGCTGGCGTTCGAGCGGCGCGAGGAGCGTCTCACCGACAACGCAGGCTTCGCGGTCACGTCGCGCGACACCGACTCGGCGATCGCCGTCTACCGGCTGTCGAGCGGCCCGCAGGCGCTGCAGCTGAACGTCCGCCACGACGACTCGTCGCAGTTCGGGGCCCGCACGACCGGCACGCTCGCGTGGGGCTGGCGCTTCGCGCCCGGCTGGCGAGTCACCGCGAGCGGCGGCACCGCGTACAAGGCGCCGACGTTCAACGACCTGTATTTTCCCGGCTACTCGAACCCGGACCTCGACGAGGAGACCGCGCGCAGCATCGAGGCCGGACTGGCGTGGTCGGGTGAAGCCGGCGGGGCACGCATCGACGCGCGCGCGACCGGCTGGATCAACCGCGTGCGCTCGATGATCGTCTTCATGTGCGACGCCAGCTACGTCTGCGCGCCGCAGAACGTCGACCGCGCGACGCTCGAGGGCGTGACGCTGACGGCCGACGCGGCGGCGGGCGAGACCACGATCAAGGCGTCGCTCACCCTCCAGTCGCCGACCGACGACGCGACCGGCAACCTGCTGCCGCGGCGTGCGCGCACCTACGGCTCGCTCTCCGCGCTGCATCGCATCGGCCCCGTGCTGCTGTCCGCCGAGCTCTCCGCCTCGTCGAAGCGCTACGACGACGCGGCGAACACGCGCGCGATGGCCGGCTACGCGATCGTCAACCTGTACGCCGAGTGGGCGACGGGGCACGGCGTGACGCTGTTCGTGCGCGGCGACAACGTGCTCGACCGCGACTACGAGCTCGCGGCCGACTATGCCACCGGCGGTGCGCAGGTGTTCGCGGGCGTGCGATGGGCGATGTGATTCGCCGTGCCGCGCTCGTGCTGGGGTTGCTCGTGGCCGTCGGCCCGGTCCATGCGGTGCGCGTCGTGGACGACACGGGCGCGAGCGTCGATCTGGCGTCCCCCGCGCGGCGCATCGTGACCCTCGCGCCGCACGCGGCGGAGCTCGTCGCGGCGGCCGGTGCGGCGTCGCGCCTGGTCGGCGTGATGGCCACCACGGACATGCCGGCCGGGGCGCGTTCGCTGCCCGTGGTCGGCGACGCGAACGCGATCGACGTCGAGCGCATCGTCGCGCTGGAGCCCGATCTCGTCGTCGCCTGGCCGTGGTCGTCGCCCGCGCAGGTCGCGCGTCTCGCGGATCGCGGCATCGCGGTGTTCACGACGGCACCGCGCACGATCGACGCGATCGCCTCCGGCATCGAGCGCCTCGGCGCGCTCGCCGGAACGACACCCACGGCAGTGCGGACCGCCGGTGCCTTTCGTGCGCGGATCGCGTCGCTGAAGGCGGCCGCCGCGGGGGCGGCTCCGGTGCGCGTGTTCTACCAGCTCTCCGCGACGCCGCTCTACACGATCGGGGCGGGGCACACGATCACGCAGGCGATCGCGCTGTGCGGCGGCGAGAACGTGTTCGGGTCGCTTCCGGTGCCCGCGCCGGTCGTCAACGTCGAGGAGGTGCTGGCGCAGCGACCCGAGCTGATCGTCGCGGGCATCGAAGGTGCGGCTCGCCCTCGCTGGCTCGACGACTGGCGGCGCTGGCCGGAGCTGCCGGCCGCGCGCGACGAAGGTCTCGCGGTCGTCGACGCCGACCTGCTCCACCGTCCCGGGCCGCGCTTCGCCGACGGCGTCGCGCAGCTGTGCGCGGCCGTCGCAGGGGCGCGACGCTGACCGGGAGGGATCGACGGCGCCGGGGGTAAGATGCTGTTCCCGACGCCGTGCGCCGGGAACCACGATGAACAAGGCTTTCACGCGCGAGAACGACGCCGCGGAAGACGCGGACGACGACGACCTCGAGGCGGCGCCCGCGCTGCCGGTGGGTTCGCGCAACTACATGACGCCCGGCGGCTTCGCGCGATTGAAGGCGGAGCTCGATCGCCTGGTCGCGACCGAGCGGCCTGCGCTGGTCGCGACGGTCGCGTGGGCGGCGTCGAACGGCGACCGCTCCGAGAACGGCGACTACCTTTACGGCAAGAAGCGTCTGCGCGAGATCGACCGGCGCATCCGATTCCTGGTGAAGCGCCTCGACGCCGCGGAGGTGGTCGATCCCGAGGCGCGCGCGCGCGACGGCGCCGACCAGGTGTACTTCGGCGCGACGGTCGAGTACGCGACGAAGGGCGGCGACCGGCGCACGATCGCCATCGTCGGGATCGACGAAACCGACACGGCCAGGGGCTACGTGTCGTGGATCTCGCCGGTCGCGCGGGCGCTGACCCGCTCCCGCGAGGGCGACGTCGTGTCGCTGCGCACGCCGGCGGGAGCGGACGAGCTCGAGGTGCTGGAGGTTCGCTACGTGCCGCTCGCCACCGGAGACGGCCCCGACTGACCGGCGGTGGTCATCGTAGGCGTGCCCGGTGTGTCCTTCAGGGAAGGGCGCACCGCGCTCCTGGCCCGGCCCGCCGGGCGCGGTTGACGATGGGGCAGGTTGCCCTCACCATAACATCATGGAAAACGAACTCGCGCTCCTCGAGCAGAAGCTCGCCGCGCTGATCGCGCACACGCGAGCTCTCCGCCTGGCGAACGAGGACCTGCGCCGCAAGCTCGCGGAGGCGCATCTGCACGAGCGCACGCTCGAAGAGCGGATGCGCGTGGCGGCCACGCGGCTCGACGCGCTCCTTGCAAAGATGCCGGCCGAATGACCACACGTGCGCCCACGGCGGAAAAGCCGGTCCAGCTCGACGTCTCAATCCTCGGGCGCGACTACAAGGTCGCGTGCAGGGAGTCCGAGCGCGCCGAGCTCATGCAGGCGGTCGCGCTGCTCGACGCGCGGATGCGCGAGATCCGTGACGCGGGCAAGGTCGCCGCGATCGACCGCATCGCTGTGATGGCCGCGCTCAATCTCGCGAACGAGCTGATGCGGGCACGCACCGCGCCGAAGACGGGGCCGGAGGCCCCGCCGATTGACGACTCGCGTGCGCGGCGTAGAATCGAGACCATGCAGTCCGCGATCGACCAGCTGATGGCCGGACAGGAAAAGTTGCTCTGAATGTCGTGCGGCGCGGCGGGAAGCCGCGATGCACCCCCCAATCCCTGCGGTGTACGAGACTGGCCAGTCATTCCTTGAACCAATGCCCATTGGCGAGGCTGCCGACGCCTTGAAGCGAGCCGGTGTGCGCTTCCCACGCGGAAGTGCCTGATGGCTCCGGCAGGCGGCCAACCTGAACCCAGGTTCAGGAAGCAGGCCTGACGGCACATGCGGGGACCCATCCGGACGGGCGACGATTCGCCCGTGCTTTCGACAGGGCGGCGCCGGAGACGGCGCCGTTCCTGTTTTGCACGAAGACCGACGCGATGCGCCACTGGCTGATGAAGTCCGAGCCGGACGAGTTCTCGATCGACGACCTCGCGCGGGCGCCGCGCCGCACGACCTCGTGGTTCGGCGTGCGCAACTACCAGGCGCGCAACTACATGCGCGACGGCATGAAGGTCGGCGACCTCGCGCTCTTCTACCACTCGAGCTGCCCGGAGCCGGGCGTCGCGGGCATCGTCCGCGTGTCGGCCCCGGCGCATCCCGATGCGACGCAGTTCGACCCGAAGAGCGACTACTTCGATCCGACGTCGACGCGCGAGACGCCGCGCTGGCTGAACGTCGACGTCACGCTGGTCGAGAAGACGCGGCTGGTGCCGCTCGCCGAGCTCCGCGCGGCGAAGGGGCTCGAGGAAATGGTGATCCTGAAGCGCGGCAACCGGCTCTCGATCACGCCGGTCACCGCCGGCGAGTGGAAGATCGTGGCGAAGCTCTCCGGCGCGAAGTCGGCGTGATGCCGTCGGCGCGGGCGCCCGGCTTCATCCGGACGCGCCGCAGCCGTCCAGCATTCTGCGAGTCGGGCGTCGCCCCGACGGGCGGTCCGGCCCGGATGCCGCCGGTACCACGGACCGGCCGGCGATGACGCTCGCGCTCGTCCCGGTCTTCGTCATCCTCGGCGCGTTCGTCGGTTTCCTCGCCGGCCTGCTCGGCATCGGCGGCGGCTTCACCATCGTCCCGGTGCTGGCCGAGGTCTTCGGGCGCCAGGGCGTCTCGGGTGCGCATCTGCTGCCACTCGCGATCGGCACCTCGGCCGCGACGATCATGTTCACGTCGTTTTCGTCCGCGCGCGCGCATCACCGGCGCGGCGCGGTCGACTGGGCCATCGTGCGCTCGCTCGCGCCCGGACTCGTGATCGGCTCGATCGCAGGCGCGCAGGTGGCGAGCGCGCTGCCGATGCGGATCATGGCCGCGGTGTTCGGCAGCTTTACCTGGCTCACCGCGTGGCAGATGATGCGCGCGAGCGCGCCGCACCCGACCGGAGAACTCCCCGGAGGCGCTGCCCTGTTCGGCGTCGGCTCGCTGATCGGGCTGGTGGCCGGCATGGTCGGCACCGGCGGCGCGTTCCTCGCGGTCCCGTTTCTCACGCGTCGCAACGTGAGCATGCACGCGGCGGTCGCGACCTCGGCCGCCATCGGCTGGCCGGTCGCGGTCGCCGCGTCGGCGAGCTACGTCTTCGCCGGACTGCGCCAGCCCGACCTGCCGCCGCACTCGCTGGGCTACGTCTACCTGCCGGCGCTGCTCTTCGTCGCGCTGGCGAGCATGGCGCTCGCGCCGCTCGGCGCGAAAGTCGCGCACGCCTGGCCCGTGGGGCGATTGAAGCGCGCGTTCGCCGCGATGCTCGCGGTGCTCGGCGCATGGATGTGGATGAAGTCGCTCGGGTAACATGGCGCAAGTCGGCTGCAGCGATCGGCGGCCGATCACGACGCGAGGCGGTGCCGGGCGATGCTCCGCCAACGCCGAGTCGGCGCACCGGGCGCCACACTTCATCCGACGTTATCCATGACGATGCACCGAGAGGCGCCCCGCGCGCCGGACGCCGCGAACACGCAGGAGCGGGCGTGGCCGCGGAGCTGATCGCGGTCTACGTCGCGCTCGGCGCGCTCGCGGGATTCCTCGCCGGCCTGTTCGGCATAGGCGGCGGCATGACGATCGTCCCGATCCTCGTCGCGCTTTTCACGCTCGAAGGCTTCGCGCTCGAGCACGTGCTGCCGCTCGCGATCGGGACCGCGGTCGCGACGATCGTGTTCACGTCGCTGTCGTCGGCGCGCGCGCACCACGCGCGCGGCGCGGTCGAGTGGTCGATCGTGCGCGCGATGGCGCCGGGCCTCGTGATCGGATCGCTCGTCGGCCCGCAGATCGCGACAGCGCTTCCGGCGCGGACGATGGCGGCGGTCTTCGCGGCGTTCATGGGATTCACGGCGTGGCGGATGATCCGCAACGCGCAACCGAAGCCGACGCGATCGCTTCCTTCGGCGACGGGGCTCTTCGGCGTCGGCGCAGGCATCGGCCTGCTGTCGGGCGTCGTCGGCGCGGGTGGAGCGTTCCTGTCGGTGCCGTTCATGGTCCGTTGCAACGTCAGGATGCATGCGGCGGTCGCGACCTCGGCCGCGCTGGGCCTTCCGATCGCGCTCGCCGCGACGGTCGGATTCGTGATCGCGGGCCTGCGCAAGTCCGGCCTGCCGCCGCACGCGATGGGTTTCGTCTACCTGCCGGCGCTCGGTGCGATCGTCGTCGCCAGCATGCTGACCGCGCCGCTCGGCGCGCGATTGGCGCACTCGTGGGACGTCGCGAGATTGAAGCGCGCCTTCGCCGCGCTGATGGCCGGTCTCGGCTGCTACATGGCGTGGCGGGCGATCGGCGGCTGACGGCGAGCCGTCGCCGCGGATCGTCAGGCCTTGAGCCGGGAGGCGAGGGCGTCGGGAAGCAGGCGGACGACGAACATGATCGCGCGCCAGTACGCGGGCACGTAGCGCACGGCGCGCCGCGCGGCGATCGCGGCGACGATCGCATCGCCCGCGGCCTCGGGCGTGCCCCACAGCAGGCCGGGGCGCAGGTGCGCGGTCATCGGCGACGCGGTCGGGCCGGGCTTGATCAGGACGACGTGCACCCCATGCGGGCGACAGGCGGCGCGCAGGCCGCGCGCGTAGGCGTCGAGGCCCGCCTTCGCCGAGGCGTAGGCGTAGTGCCCGGCGCGCGCGCGATCGCCCGCGACTGAGCCGATCAGGCCGATCGTCCCGCCGCCCTGTGCGCGCATGCGTCCGGCGAGCGCCTCGGCGAGGCACGCGAACGCGACGAAGTTGACCTCGAGCTCGGCGGCGAGGTAGCCGACGTCGCGCTGCGCGCGCGCCTGATCCGACAGCGAGCCCCATGCCAGCAATGCGACGTCGAGGCCCTCGCGGACATTCCAGGCATTCGCGGCGACGTCCGGCATTCGCGCCGCGGCCGAGAAGTCGGCGACCTGCCGCTCGACGGCCGCCGCGCCGTGCACGAGCGCGTCGGCCGCGACCGCTTCGAGCCGACCGGCGTCCCGCGCGACCAGCACCAGCGAGGCGCCCTGCGCCGCCCAGCGGCGTATGGCCGCCTGCGCGAGCGCGGAGGTGGCGCCGAACACGGCGATTCGCAGGCCCGTACCGGTCACCGCGTCACCCGCTGCCAGAAGTGCGACCGGATGGCCGGATCGCGATGGCGTTCGAGCTCTTCCCAGCGCGGATAGAAGCGGCGAAACGCCTGGCCGGACATCCGCGCGTCCTTCGCGATGTAGACGCGACCCCCGCAGTCGGCCACGCGCGCGTCGAGCTCGTCCAGCAGGCGGAACAGGCGATCGCCCTGCCAGGGAAAGTCGAGTGCGACCGAGGTGCCGGGCAGCGGGAACGACAGCAACCCGGGCGAGGCGACCGGTCCGAACTGCTTCATGACCGGCAGGAACACGCGCATTCCCCGGTCGGCGATCGTGGCGAGGATCGCCGGCACTTCCGTCCGGTCCGCCCCTCGCGGCACGACGAAGTGATACTGCAGGAAGCCGCGCCGCCCGTAGATCCGGTTCACGCGCCTGCAGCCGTCGAGCGGATGCATGAACGGCCACACCGGGACGAGTTGCGGGCGGCGCGCCGCCCGCGCGCAGGCGCGCAAGTAGACCGCATTGAACGCGGCGATCGCGGGGCCGCTCGTCGCGGCCGCGGGGAGATCGAAGGGGACGACGCCCCACGTCGAGGGCTCCGCGTTCCAGTGCGCGGGCCCCGAAGCGGGATCGCCGAGCTTGAAGGCGCCGCGAACCGTGCCTCGCGCGCCCGGCGCGAACCACTCGACCGAATGCGCGTGGGCGCGAGTCGCTTCCTCCGATTGTCCGAAATAGTCGTCCCACGACCCGAACGTCCGCGCGCGACTGACGATGCCGGGACCGGGGACGCGCGCGAGCGCGATCGTCGCGCTCGCGATGATGCCGGTGAGTCCGATGCCGCCGATCGTGGCGGCGAACATCGGATCACCGGGCGCGAGGCGGACCGGCGCCGGACGATCGCTGCGCCGCAGCTCGATGCTTCTGACGTGGCATCCGAACGATCCGGCGGACCAGTGGTTCTTGCCGTGGATGTCGTTCGCGATGGCGCCGCCCAGCGTGACGTGGCGCGTGCCGGGAACCACGGGCGGATACCACCCATGCGGCAGGACGGCCGCGGCGATCGCCCCGAGGCTCGCACCGGCCTCGGCCGTCATCAGGCCCGCGTCGGTGTCGAGCTCGAGCAGGCGTGCACACGGGGTGACGTCGACCAGCGTCCCGCCATGCGCGAGGCAGCTGTCGCCGTAGCTCCTGCCGAGCCCGCGGGGAAGCACGCCGCCGCGCGATGACCACGGCAACGGGTCGTTCGGCCACCAGAGCCGGTGGCGCTGCTGGGGATATCCGGGATAGCGGCCCCAGCTCGATGCGTCGGCATCGATTCCGGCGTCGCGGGCGGTCGGCGGGGACAGCGTGTGGGTAAGGTCGGTCATCGAGAATCGAATGACGCAGGCGCTGCCGCCCGCTGACGTGCGGAATGGCCGCGGCCCCGGCCTGCACCGCCGCCGACGTCGCTCCGTCCCCATGTCCGGCCGCGGCAAGGCGAGCATACCGTACGCGACCGCGCCGCGACGCGCCGGCGCAGCGTCGTCGCCGCGCGACGGACGCGCGGGCGTCGGCGGTACGGCGGGCAGGATAGAATGAGCCCGCACCGTCGCGGCCTTGCGGTTTGCCCGGCGCCGCTTCCGCCTGCCGTCCGCCCTGCCCCGTCCGCGATCCCCCGACGCTCCTGCGTCGCCACCGACGCACCGCGACATGCCCGCCCGACCGAAGCGCACACCGACCGCCGCGATCGGCGCGATCGTCGTTGCGGTGGTCGTTGCCGTGCGGCTCGCGGGTCTCGACTCGCTGCCGGGCGAGTGGTACGGGGACATCTCGACGCTTCACGAGTACGCGCTCGCGGTGCGCAACGGAGACTTTCCTCCGACCCTCTATTCTCTCGGCGTCGGGCCGCTCCATCCGCTGGTCGCTGCCGCGCTTCTGCCCGGCGGCGGGGCAAGCTACCTCGCGTACAAGCTCCTGGGCGCGGGCCTGAGCCTCGCCGGTCTCGCGGCGCTCCACGTGCTCGCGCGCCGCCTCCATCCCGACCGGGCTTTCGCGTGGCTCACGGTGATCGTGGCGGGAACGGGGTCGTGGTTCCTCGCGCTGAGCCGGCTGGGCGACCAGCACCCGCTGCCGTTCCTGCTGACCGTCTCCGCGATGGCGCTGGCAATGGCGCTGCAGCGTGCGGACGAGCGCGCGCGCATCCGTGCCGTCGCCTGCGGCGTCGTCAGCGCCGCCGGGCTGTACGCGTACGGCGCGACGTTCATGCTGCCCGCGGTGGTCGCCGCCGTCGTGCTGGCCGGCGCGTGGAAGGGACGCGTGCCTCGGCCGGTGGCACTGCTGTTCGCGCTGGCACTGGTCGTCGCCGCCGTTCCGATTGCATGGGCCACGCTGGCGCACTGGTCGGACGTCCGTGTCGGTCACTTCGCGCGCGCCGCCGCCGCCGGTCCGGCGGAGATCGCGTCCAACGTCGTGCGCGGCCTTGCCGCCCCCCTCGTTCGCGGCGACGCCAACGTTCGCGTCAATTCGCAGGCGCTGCCGCATCTCGACCCGCTGTCCGGCGTGGCGATGCTCTTCGGCATCGTCTGGTGGCTGCTGGTCGCGCGACGCGCGACAGGCGCGATCGTCGTCGGCGCGTTCCTGGCCTTGCAGCTGCCGTCGTTCATGACGGCCGCCGCCGACGTGCCGAGCGCCGGCCGGACGGTCGCCGCGGCGCCGTTCGCCTACCTGCTCGTGGCCGGCGGACTGTGGTGGGGATACGAGACGGCGTCCCGCCACGCCTCGAAGCGCGTGGCGGCACTCTCGCTCGCAGCGGCGCTGGCTGCGATCGTGGCCATCAACCTGCATCGCTACTTCGTCGTCTATCCCGCGGGCCTGCCGTGGGACAACACCGAGGTCGCGCGTCCGATCGCGCGGCAACTCGCGACGCTGCCTGCCGGAACGCATGCCTATCTCGTCGACACCGGCTGGGGGCCGCTGGGGGTGCCGGAGATCAAGAGCGTCCAGTACCTGTCCGTGCCCGGCTCGCGCATCGACGAGATCCGCGCCGCCGAGCTCGACTGTGCGCGCTTCGCCGCGCTCGCGCGTCCGGGCGTGCTGGTCTGGCGACCGTCGTCGCCGCTTCCGTCGTCGAAGCTCTGCGAATGCGCGGGCGCGCTGCGCACCGACGTGCACGCGAGTCCGGGCGGGCTTCCCATCTTCCGCTCGGCCGCGCTTCCGCCTGGCGAGGCCCCGCCGACCGCATGCTCCGACGAGACCTCGGCAGCGTTCGCCGCCGCGGATGCCTCCGCCACGATCGCAGTCGCGCGCGCGCCCGCCACGGCGCCGCTCTCGGAGGAAGTCACGGTGAGCACGGCCGCCGGGCCGGTGCGGGTGCGGCATCATCCGCTCGACATGGGCAACGCCGCCGACATCTTCGACGGCAACGAGACGACGCTGATGCGCGGCGCGCGCGACAATCCGTTCGGTTTCGAGGTCGCCTGGGCGCGACCGGCGAGCGTCGCGTCGGTCGACCTCGTGCTGGGCTACATGCCGCGCTACGGGATCGCGGTGACGGCCATCGACGGGGCGGGTCGCCGCCACACGATCGACGGCCGGTTCGAAGGCGTGCCCGGCGTCGTTCCCCGGCCGCACCTTGCGTTCGCGCCGCCGGTCGAGGACGTGCGCGAGATCCGCGTGACGATCGACGACGCGCGGCCGCAGCCCGTCGAGGGCGCACACATCCACGTCTACGAGCTGGTCGTGCGCTGACGGGCGTCGTCGGCACACGACGACCAGGACCGGACCGGTCGCGACCGCCGCATCGATGCCCGTCCCGCCCGGGCGACGGAGGTTCCGAACCGCCGGTCAGTCCGCGGCCGCGACGCCGTACCCGACCCGCTCGCGCAGCGCGCCGCCCGCGGCGACGCGCACCGCGCAGTACTTGAACTCGGGGATCTTGCCGAACGGGTCGAGCGCGGGATTCGTGAGCAGGTTCGCCGCGGCCTCGTGGTAGCAGAACGGCAGGAAGATCGCGCCGCGCGGCGTGCCGTCGTCCGCGCGTGCGGACAGCGAAACCTCGCCGCGGCGCGAGGCGACGGTGATCGTGCCGCCCGGCGCGACGCCGAGCTCCGCGAGGTCGTCGGGATGCATCGACGCCACCGGCGAGGGTTCGATCGCGTCGAGCACCCCGGTGCGGCGCGTCATGCTGCCCGTGTGCCAGTGCTCGAGCTGCCGGCCGGTGATCAGCACCCACGGATACTCGCGGTCCGGCTGCTCGGCCGCGCGGATCAGTCCGGCGGCCACGAGGCGCGCCTTGCCCGTGGCGGTGGGAAAGCGCTCGGTGAACACGACCGGCGTGCCCGGATCGCCTTCGTGCTCGCAAGGGTAGGTCACCGAGTGTTCGCGCTCGAGGCGCTCCCACGTGATGCCCGCGATCGACGGCATCGCCTTGCGCATCTCGTCGAACACGTCGCGCGCGCCGGCGTAGTGCCAGTCCAGGCCGAGCCGTCGGCCCATGTCGACGATGATCTCGAGGTCCTGGCGCGCGTCGCCCGGCGGGTCGAGCGCCCGGCGTCCGAGCTGCACGGTGCGGTCGGTGTTGGTGAACGTGCCGGTCTTCTCCGGGAACGCCGAGGCCGGGAGCACGACGTCGGCGAGGTAGCAGGTCTCGGTGAGGAAGATGTCCTGCACGACCAGCATCTCGAGCTTCGCGAGCGCCTCGCGGGCGTGGCCCGCGTCCGGATCGGACATCGCCGGGTTCTCGCCCATCACGTACATGCCGCGGATGTCGCCCGCGTACGCGGCGTTCACGATCTCGACGACGGTGAGGCCCGGCTTCGGGTCGAGCGCCTTGCCCCACAGCGCCTCGAACAGCGGCCGCGCGACGGCGTCGTCGACGCGCCGGTAGTCGGGGAACATCATCGGGATCAGGCCGGCGTCCGAGGCGCCCTGCACGTTGTTCTGCCCGCGCAGC